>CAYMQV010000075.1:0-19339 GCA_964392395.1 uncultured Gemmatimonadaceae bacterium | reverse complement strand
ATGCGTGCAACGACGATGGCTCGACCCGACACAGTGCGCGGCGCGCAGGCGCGTTGGCTGCGTCGCGCGGTACTGCTCCTGCCGTTGGCGCTCGGCGCCTGCGGCTACAACACCATTCAGACGCTCGATGAAACGGCGGCCAAGTCGCAGAAGGAGATCGAGGTGCAGCTGCAGCGCCGTGCCGATCTGATTCCGAATCTGGTGGCGACGGTCAAGGGTTTTGCCGCGCAGGAGTCGGCGATCTTCACCGCGGTGGCGAAGGCCCAGAGCGGGCTGACTGGCGCGCTGGCACGTCCGGGCGGCGCCAATCCGGCCGAACTGGCGAGTGCCAACGATGCGTTGTCGCGTGCCGTGGTGCCGATGATGACACTGGTCACCAGTTATCCGAAGCTGAGCAGCGATGCACAGTTTCTGAAGCTGCAGGATGAGCTGACGGGGACGGAGAATCGGATTGCGGTGAGTCGAACGGACTACAACAATTCGGTGAACGAATACAACAGCTACATCCGCAAGTTTCCGGCGGTGATGACGGCGAAGGTGCTGGGGAGCAAGCCGCGGGAGTACTTCGAGGTGACGGATGCGGCGAAGCGTGATGTGCCGACGGTGGACTTCAATGCGGCGCCGGCGGTGAAGCCGTAGCGGCTGTCGGATCTCTGACTGACGAGGGCCGGCACGGGAAGATCCGCTGCTGGCCCTCGTTGTGTGTCAGATGTCGCGCTACCGGAGAACAACTCGGATCACGCGGGTTATTTCCCCGCCAGGGCCGAGTCGACTGCCGCGCGCCACATGGTCAATGCGGCGAGACCCGACAATCGCCGGGTGCCGATGATGACCGTCGGGGGGGCACCAGCTCTCGCGGTATCCGTCCAGTCGATGTCCCGCCGGACTTGCCGCAGCATCCGTCCGCTGGTGGTGCAGTTCTTCAAGGTGAAGGCTTCACTCCCTGCCGCAATCGCCAGTGAATCGATCAGGGTGTCGGGGCGCACCGATGTACCCCACACACGTTGATTGCTGAAAAGCCGGGCGCTTGCCTCCCAGAACGTTCCTTGGGCGCCGGCACAGAGCGACGCACTGGCGGCTCGTACAGCGGCAGGATGTGAGCGCAATGGGTAGTGGACCCACGTCAGGCGCACCTTGCCCGTCTCGATGTAGTCGGCGCGCAGGGCAGGAAGCTGCTGCTCAAACCAGAGGCGGCAGCTGTCACACTGGTAGTCACTTATGACCAGCATACGCACGGGCGCCGACTTCTGGCCGATGACGCGACTCACATCGGCTGTCTCCATCATCCGGTCGGGAAGTCCGATCTTCCGATCGTTCGGTAACTTGCGGACGTCGGTATCAGGGACGTCAGCCGCAGCACTGTCTGGCGTGCGTGCGCAGCCAATGAGGAGGACCGCCAGCGCGAGAACGCGGAATCGAAAGGACGTACAGTATGGCATGCCGAAGAGTAGCGTCCCTGCTCAGGAGGGGCTATCCGCGCCAGCGGCCCGCTCGCCCTTGGTGCGGCCACCACTTCATTTACAATGCATTGGCGTACGCGTCTGCCTCGCCCCCCTTGTTCCCCGGAGCTACGTCCATGACAGCCGTGTACCGCACGGAGCGGTCCAGGTACCACCGCGCTATGCTGGCAGGCGCGTTGCTCGCCTTGGGGGCGTGTCGTGCGACGATTCCAGCACCGGCGGACCCGCAACTGGTGGCGCAGTGGATGCGAACGTCGCTCGCATTCACGCGGAGTGAACGCCTTGGGCCACCGGTGGCGTCGCGTGTCTCTGCATATGCGGCAATTGCGCTCTACGAGGGGTACGCCTCAGACGTTCGCTCGCCGCTCACGTCGTTGAGTGGACAACTGAATGGTTTCGGCGCGTTGCCGGCACCATCCGACGGTGACGTTCTGGACGGCGCGACCGTTGCTGCTGAAGCGGTACGCACGGTGCTCGACTCGCTGCTGCGGGATGGCACCGCGACGACGCGACGGACGGTCGATTCACTGGCGGAGGCGCAGGTGGCGGCACGGGTCGGTGCCGGAGTCGCGGCAGCGGGAGTTGAGCAATCGCGTCGGCATGGCCGGGTCATCGGTTCGGCCATCCTCGGATGGGCGGCCACCGACGGTTTTTTCGCGACGCGCGGGCGACCATGGCAACCATCAGGCGCGCGTGCCGACTGGGTGAACACGGCAACCGTCGCGCAGTTCGTCCCGCAAACGCTCTCCGGACAGTCTGATCTGGTGCAGTTCGGCAATCCCGAGGTTCATGCGGATGCCGAGAATGCCACAACGAAGGGCACCTTCACGAATCGTCCGAAGGCTGAGGGGCCGACCACACTACCGGTCTTCAATCCGACGAAACCGACGGAGCCGTTCTGGGGCCAGCTGCGACCGTTCGTGCTGGCAACGGGCGACGAATGTGCGCCGCCGCCGCCGCCAGCCTACTCTGAGAAGCCCGGCAGTGCGTTTTATCAGATGGGGCGCGAGTTCTACGACACAGTCAGTGCGCTCAATCCGGCACAACGTCAGACGGCGCTCTTCTGGGCTGATAATCCCGTGGCCACCGGTACGCCGGGATTCCACTGGATCAGCGTGTTGAACCAGATGGTGTCACGTCGCGCCCTGAATGTCGACACAGCGGCTGAGCTGTATGCGCTGATGTCGATCGGCATCGCTGACGCCTTCATCAGCTGCTGGCGTGAGAAGTACCGCTCGCTCGTCGTGCGGCCCGAGACGTGGGTGAAGCGCGTGATGGATCCGCGTTTTGTGACCGTGATACCAACGCCGCCATTTCCGGAGTACACCTCCGGACATTCAGTGCAGTCGGGCGCGGCCGTCGATGTGATCATCAGAGCCCTCGGTGACACGATTCCCTTCGTGGATTCGACGCAGGTCGACATCGGGCAACCGCCGCGGCAGTTCGCGTCATTCTCGGCCGCGCTGGCCGAGGTGGCGGTCTCGCGCGTGTATGCGGGCGTGCACTACTTTCCAGCTGTGAATGATGGGTTGGCTCAGGGGCGATGCATCGGGCGCAAGGTGCGATCGCTCGTGACGCGGCGAGCGCCGTGATCCGCTACCGCGTCGCAGCACGCGTTTACTTCGCGCTGGTGGCGGCAGTGGCGACTGGCTGCGCCGCCGAGCAGGCGATCGACACCAGCTGGCACGCGGAAGTCGGCTATCGCTGGCGTGCCCTGCAGGTGGATGCTCGTGGAGCACCGGGTTTTCGCATGCTGACGGCGTCGCAGACAGGACTCACACATCGGAACGATGTCGGTGAGACGCGCGGTCTGGACAACCGCGGATTGCTCGACGGCGCCGGTGTCGCGTTGGGCGACGTCAATGGTGATGGCCGGCCCGACATGGTGCTGGCATCGGTCGAGGCGCCGGCCGTGTTGTATCGCAACGACGGCAACTTCCGCTTCACCGATGTCACGAAAGCGAGCGGCCTCGATTTTACTGGACTCGCCACGACGAGCGTCGTGCTGGCCGATGTCGATGGTGATCGGGATCTCGACCTGCTGGCCGGGACGTTTGGCGGCCCGGTGGCGCTTTTCGCGAACGATGGCGCAGGCCGTTTCACCACTGCAACCGCGGGCAGTGGATTGACCGGTGGCTACAACGCCACCACCATGACGCTGGCTGATGTCGATGGAAACGGGTCGCTCGATCTCTATGTCGCGACATACAATACGCGCAACGCGCTCGATGCGTTCACTCCGCAACAGCGCGCATTCGACCAGGTGCTGAAGAAGATTGGCGACTCCGTGGTGGTCGTCGACGAATGGAAGAAGGAATATCGCGTCGAAGCGCGCCCCGATCTCGGTGGGTTCATTCGGTCGCAGCGCGCCGAACCGGACCTGTTTTTCCTGAACGATGGCGCAGGGCATTTCACGGCGACGCCGATCAGTGGAACCCGGTTTCGCGATGAGCGCGGTCAGCCGCTGACGGCGGTGCCGGATTACTTCACGCTCGACGCCCGCTTCTACGATGTGAACGGCGACGGGGCACCGGATCTGTATGTCTGTAATGATCTCGAAGACCCGGATCAGTTCTGGCTCAACGATGGCACCGGGAATTTTCGTCTCGCGCCTCCGATGTCGCTGCGTGTCACCAGCAATACCTGCATGTCGGTGGACATGGCGGACGTGAATCGCGACGGTCACGTGGATCTCTTCACGACCGACATGCTCGCGCCGACGCTGGCTGGCCGGCAGCGCAGCATCCCGACGCACACACCGCTCCAGAAGCCGGTGGGACTCTCACCGGAGCGCACGCAATGGATGCAGAACATGCTGCATCTCTCGCGTGGCGATGGGACGTGGGCGCAGATCGGGGAGTTCGCTGGCGTCACCGCCACTGACTGGACCTGGGGCAGTGCGTTCCTCGACGTGGACCTGGATGGTTTCGAGGACCTGCTGGCCGTGACCGGGCATCGTTACGATGTGCGTGAGGCGGATCCGTATGAGCGGATCCGCAACAGCTTTCCACGCGTTCCGTGGAATCGCGAATCGGCGGAGTTTCCCGCACTGCGAACGAAGAGCGTCGCGTTCAGGAACGGTGGCGATCTCACGTTTGCCGATGCCAGTGCACGCTGGAAGTTTGCGGTCGATTCCGCCGTCTCACAGGGCATCGCGCTGGCGGACCTGAACGGCGACGGTGCGCTGGATGTCGTCGTGACGCGCCTGAACGCTCCCGCGGTCGTGTACCACAACACCGGCGCTGCTCCGCGTCTGAGTGTCCGGCTGCGCGGCGCCGGCGCCAACTCGCAGGGAATCGGCGCGACCGTCACGATCCGGGCCGCATCGCTCCCGCCGCAGACGCGGGAGATTACGTCGGGAGGCTACTACCTCTCGGGCAGCGACGCGCAGCTCACCTTTGCGACGGGACGCGACTCGGTCGCCGCCATCGATGTCCGGTGGCGTGACGGCCGGCACAGTGTGATTGCGAATGCGCGCCCGAATCGGTTGTACGAGATCGACGAGACAAGCGCCGTCCCCATCCCGGCCACTGACACTGCGGTGCGCCCGGCGTTGTTCACCAATGCCACTGTGCTGTTGGGCAGCGCGTCGCATGTAGACTCGCTGTATTCCGATTTCAAGCGCCAGCCGCTGCTGCCTTCGCGCCTCAGCCAACTCGGCCCCGGTGTCAGCTGGATCGACGTCGACGGCGACGGTCGCGAGGATCTCGTCTTCGGAAGTGGACGGGGGGGGCGATTGACCGTGCTCCGAAATACTGGCACACGTTTCGTGTCGCTGCCTGTCGAGGGCGGCGTGCAAGCCCTCGACCTGACGACGGTGCTGCCATTCCCGCGCGCGGGAGGTAGCGCGATGCTGCTTGCCGGCCAGTCGAGTTATGAGGCCGCTGATTCGCTGGCCTCGGTCACGCCGTCGGTGCTGGGCTTTGCAGCAGGCACGCGGATTGGCGCGCCGCAAGCCGTCGTCGATGGCGACTCGGCAAGCGTTGGCGCGTTGGCGCTGGCCGATGTGAATGGCGATGGCTTCCTCGATCTCTTCGTTGGCGCGCGCGTTCGACCGGGCGCCTGGCCGTTGCCCGTGCGCTCGCGGCTCTGGCTCGGCAGCGCGACCGGCGCATTGATCGAAGATGCCCGGAATACATCGGCACTCTCGGCGCTGGGACTCGTCTCCTCGGCGGTGTTCGCGGACCTCGATGGCGATGCGAGACCTGAGCTCATCATCGCGACCGAGTTCGGTCCGATCCGGGTACTGCACAACGACGCCGGCCTGCTTCGCGACGCGACGAAGTCGCTCGGACTGTCGGGAGTGACGAGTCGCTGGAATGGCGTTGAAGCGGGCGACGTCGATGGCGACGGCCGCCTCGACCTGATCGCGACCAGTTGGGGACGGAACACCCCGTGGCATACCTCTGCAGCGCGCCCGTACACACTGGCGGTCGCCCGGATGGACGGTGACCGCCTCGGCCTGCTCTTTGCCCGTGCGGACTCGATCACGAAACGTGAAATGCCGCTGGACGGCTTCTCGCGGCTGGGTGCTGCGCTCCCGTCAGTGAAGGAACGCTTCGCCACGTTCACCGCATTTGCGAACGCTGATGTCGATGCCGTGCTGGGTGCCGCCGCATCGACGGCGGTGCGCGTTGGTGCAACCACCTTCGATCACACCGTCTTCCTCAATCGTGGTGATCACTTCGAGGCGCGCCCGCTGCCGGCGGCGGCGCAGCTGGCACCCGCCTTTGGGGTGGTCGTGAACGACTTTGACGGCGACGGTCACGAAGACCTGTTTCTGGCGCAGAATTTCTATCCGACCGAGATCAACACGATGCGGTTCGACGCTGGCGCCGGACTGGTGCTGCTTGGCGACGGCACCGGGGGCTTCCGGGTGCAGAGCGTCGCGCAGAGCGGAATCAGTGTTCTCGGTGACCAGCGAGGTGCCGCTGCCGCGGACTTCGATGGTGACGGCAGGGTGGATCTGGCGGTCTCGCAGAACGGCGCGCCGATGACACTCTGGCGCAATGCGCGTGGTGCGCCCGGCCTGCGGATCCGGCTCGCAGGTCCCCCACGCAACCCGCTCGGCATTGGTGCGCAGCTGCGCGTCATCTCGGGTGCGAGGCGCGGTCCCGTGCGTGAGGTTCACGCCGGCAGCGGCTACTGGTCGATGAGCGCGGCGTCTGCGGTGCTTGCGACCGACGCGTCAGCGATCGGCGTCTCCGTGCGATGGCCACACGGAGTGGAGGAAGTCGTTCCGCTGCAGCGCGGACAGCGAGAAGTGGTGATCAACGCGGGTGGCGCCGTCAGGCGATAGCACGTGTTACACGCGCCTGTCGCGGACGACGCTCAGGGCTTCTTCTTTTTCGGACGCGGCGGGCCTGAGCGCGTCCAGATCACGATGACGCCACAGCCGGCATTCGTACCGGCGTATTCACCCGGCACGTCCGCGGGGCCAGTGTAGACCTCGAGTGCTTCGATATCCCGTACTGGCACGGTGGGTCCAAAGTCGTTGCTGACGTTGTCGTCCACGATGTACTGGGGCAGGCAGCGCATTGGCGCACGAACCATCCGGATCGTGCACCCGGAGCCGCCGGTGCTGCAATCGAGGTTGACGCCGCGCATGGTGCGGACCACATCCTGCAGGTTGTTCGAGCCGGCTTTCTCGATGTCGGCACGGACGGCATACTGGCCGGCGCCGGTTTTCCGTCGACGCTCGAAGGCGGCGTAGCGCACCCCCAGACTGGCTTCTTCGGCGACGAGGACTGGCGCGAGCATCTGCGCGCGCTCGCCAGCCGCGCGGGGCGTCGGGACGTCGGCGAGTCTGGAGGCAGGCGTGGAGTCGAGCTCGACGCGCTGCTCCATCCACTCGCCCTCGGCCAAGGCGACGACGAGGCCTTTTTGCGGAAATCCCGGCGCGCGGACGAGAAAGCGGACAATGCCGACCGGGAGCTTCTCGAATCGGAAAGCCCCCGCGGTGTCGGTGGTGAAGGACTTGCCGTCGTGAAGGCTCACGACCGTGACTCCGGCTAGCGGCTGACCCGTGGACCGATCGACGACGGCGCCGACGACACGTCCATCGCGGCGCTGTGCGCCAAGCTCAAAGGCGGAAGCGAGCCCGAGCGCGCACATAAAAGCAATTCTGGGGAAGCAGCGGTGCGTCAGCATGGTCATCCGAGAAGGTGACGGATCGTCCTGGAATGGTCAACCGCCGTTGTTGCCGGTTCACCAACTGCTGACGTTGCGATGGCTGGCGGTTATTCGCGCCATTGCCTTGGTTACACACCAGCTACATACTAGGTCGTGAAACCGGTTGTTCCACAGACACCTGAGGCCCGCGCCGCCGCGGGCCGGGCATAAGTTCCCTGTTGCTCAGCACAGGAAAATCTCGCGCACCACCAGTCCAGGAGCGAATGACGTTTCGTCCGTTCGTCCGAGGCGCACCCGCCACTGCGAGTCTTCCTGACTCCTACCCGGGTCGCCCGCGTTTTGTTTCAGCCCCTTCCACACTCCGAGGTAACGAAATGGATGGTGTCTTGATCCGAAGGTCTCTCCGCTTCGCCGCAGCAGTCGCGGCGATGGCAGTGGGAGCCAACGTGGCAGCGGCCCAGGCGGCCGTGTTTACCGGCAAGGTGTCGTCGAATACCGGCCCGATTGGTGGCGCCAGTGTCGGCATTCCAGAAATCGGCGCCGGCACGATCACGAGCGCCGATGGCCGCTACAGCTTCACGGTCGACGTCTCGCGGTACAACGGGCGAGCGGTGAATCTCGTTGTGCGCTTCATCGGCTATAAGCCGAAGCGCTTGCCGATCACGCTGGTCGCCGGCCGAGTCGAGAAGGACTACGTGCTCGAGCGCGACGTGCTGAACCTCGACCAGGTGGTCGTGACGGGCGTGAACGAAGGGACGTCGCAGAAGAAGACGGCGTTTGCCGTGGCCGTGGTGGACAACACGGCGATCAAGGAAGTTCCGGCGATTTCGCCGGTGGGCAGCCTGGCCGGCCGCGTGGCTGGAGCGAGCGTGGCGACGGTGTCCGGTTCGCCGGGTTCCGAGCCTGCCATCCGGCTGCGCGCTGCGACGTCGCTGACGGGCAACGGCAGTCCGCTGATCATCGTCGACGGCACGATCACGCGCCTCGGCCTGGCGGACATCAACTCGCAGGACATTGATCGCGTCGAAGTGATCAAGGGTGCCGCCGCCAGCTCGCTGTACGGTTCGGATGCGGCCAACGGCGTCATCCAGATTTTCACCAAGCGCGGAGCGAACCTTGCCGAAGGGCAGGTGAACTTCACGTTCCGCAACGAGTTCGGTTCGGCGTACCTGCCGAAGGTGGTGGGGCTGAACACGTCGACGGCGTTCCAGCTCGATCCGACGAATACCACTGGGCTCCTGCGTGGCTTCCGGTTGGATGCCAACGGACAGCGGATCTCGGAGCCGGACGACATCTCCGACAACAGCTATCCGCAAGTCTTCGACGCGCTGGGCGAAGTGTTCAAGCCCGGGGCGTCGATGGGCAACTACATCTCACTTGGCCAGCGGAAGGGAGCGACGAACTTCAACGCCTCGTTCCAGAACATTCAGGAAACGGGTGTGGTGACGGACCTCAAGGGGTACCGTCGTCAGAACGTCCGCATCAACATCGATCAGGCTGTCAACGACAAACTGAACGTGTCGACGGGTATGTTCTATGGCCGGTCAACGGCCGACCAGGCGAACGAAGGAGACCTGTTCTTCGGCATCCGATTCCTCGAGCCGAACATCGACATCACGGCGCCGAACGCTGACGGTTCACCGTTCAACGCGACGATCCGTCAGCCCCCGTCGTCTGGGAACCTGAACAACCCGCTGTATGGTCTTGCGCAGCGACAGGTGAGCAACGATCGAAATCGGTTCACGGGAACGATGCGGTTGAACTATCGTCCATTCAGCTGGCTCACGGCGGAAGGCAACTTCAACTACGATCAGAGCTCAGCCGTCTTTAAGTTCTTCGAGCCGGTCAACTTTGTCCGATCGACGGGCACGAAGGGTGCCGGCGCTCTGCAGCAGACGAACATTGGCGAGCGAGCATTGAACACTGGCGCGACCTTGACCGCCGTGAAGAAGTTCGGGTCGTGGCTCACGAACACCTCCAAGATCGCAACGGTCATCGAGGACCAGAGCTACAACCTGTTCGACGTATCCTCCAACAAGCTGGGCGTCTCGGGCGTGACGGAGTTCGGCGCGGCGCTGGACAAGACGGCCAACACCACGACGTCTGAAACCCGTACGATCCGAAACCGGAACTACTTCGCCATCACGACCTTCGACATCAAGGATCGCTACATCATCGACGGTCTGATCCGCCGGGATGAATCGTCGCTGTTCGGTCGCGACAACCGGAGTTCGATCTTCTACCGCGCCTCAGGCGCCTATCGATTCACTGAGGACTTCAAGGTTCCCGGCGTGGACGAAGGCAAGATCCGGCTGTCGTACGGAACGGCCGGACTGCGCCCGATCTTCAGCGCACAGTATGAGACGTTCGACGTCAGCGGCGGCAGCCCGGTCAAGGCGACCCTCGGCAACCCGAACCTGAAGCCGGCCTTCTCTCGCGAAATCGAGGGTGGGTTCAACCTGAACTTCCTCAAGAACTACAGCTTCGAGTACAGCTACTCCACCAAGAAGACCAGTGACCAGATCCTGAACATCCCGCTTTCGTCGGGAGCGGGCTATACCGACACGTGGGCGAATGCCGCAACGCTCGATGGCAACACGCACGAAGTGGCGTTCAGTGCCGTGCTCGCGTCGAGCAAGGACTTCTTCTGGAAGCTCAACGTGACGGGTGACCGGACGCGTGCGAGGATCACGCAGCTGGACGTTGCGCCGTTCCTGACGGGTCCGGACAACAACGGCGGCGAGAATACGCGTATCTTCCGCATCGAGGCCGGTCAGACCTTCGGCATCATTTACGGCACTGACTGGATCCGCACACCTGAGCAGCTGGCGACGAACATCGCCAACGGCAAGCTCACGGGTGCCGCCAGCGACTACCGGTTGAATGAGCTCGGCTACTTCGTCGCCAACTCAGCCTACGGCACCACCGGCGAGCGCCCGCTCAAGTACTTTGACGCGACGGGCCAATCGCTGCAGGCGATCGGCGACGTGAACCCCGACTTCACGGCGGGCTTTGCGAACTCGATGCAGTACAAGGGCTTGTCGTTGAACGGCGTGGTGACCTGGCAGAAGGGAGGCCAGATCTTCAACAAGACGCGCCAGTGGCCGTACAACGAACTCCGCGACGTGGACTTCGACCAGCGGAACGTGCCGGCGGGCCAGCAGAAGCCGCAGGGCTTCTTCCAGGCCTTCTACAACAACTTCGATCCGAATACCCGCTTCATCGAAGACGGTGGATTCATCCGCCTTCGCGAACTCGCGATCAACTACCAGCTGCCGAAGTCGTTCATCCGTGCCACGCGCCTGACGGCATTTGAGACGGCACGTGTCGGTATCGTCGGTCGCAACCTCTGGACGAGGACGAAGTACAGCGGCTACGACCCGGATGTAACCGGCTCGGTGCAAAACGGCAACAACCCGTTCGGCTACCGGATCGACTACTTCTCGTATCCGGCGTACCGCACGTTCACGCTGATGTTCGAACTCGGCTACTAACTCACGCTCACACAGGATCTGACTAGATGATGATGACTCGATTCATGCGAGCGGGCAGTGTGCTGGCGGCGGTAATGCTGGCAGGCTGCGGATCGCTAGAGGTGACCAACCCCAACGCGCCGGACGCCAAGCGCGCGCTGTCCGATCCGGCGGCGCTCGAGGCGGTCGCTGGTGGAACAATGCGCACTTGGTTTGACGCTTACGAAGGGTGCGAAGGCAACTGCGTGCTGGTGACGCAGGCGCAGACGTTCTCGGCGTCGTGGAACAACTGGAACATGAACTTTTACTCCAGTATCGACGCTGACGGCAAGCGGCTCACGCGTCCATGGCAGAACGAGCTGGCGGCTGCCGGCCGTACGTCGATCGAAATTCCGTGGGGGAAGATGTACGCCACGATTTCGGGCGCCGCGGATGTGCTGAAGGCGATTCGTGTCGACAACGTCGTGGTGAACAACGTGGCCGATACGAAGCGTGCCGAGGCGGTCGCCGAGCTGATGCTCGGCGCCAGTCTCAGCTACATCGCGCTCAACTACGACAAGGGGTACATCGTAGACGAGACGGTCGATGTGACCACGCTGCAGTACTCGAATCGGAGGCTGATGCGTGATGCGGCCATCGCCAAGTTGCAGTCGGCAGCGACCATCGCACGTGCCAACACGTTCTCGACCGTGGCGGCGTGGACCGGTGGGCGAAGCTACACCAACACGCAGATTTCTCAGATCGCGAATACGCTGTCGGCAATGACGTTGGCGTACTACCCGCGGAACGCGACTGAGAACGCAGCTGTCAACTGGCCGCAGGTGCTCACGTACACCGGCGCCGGCATCTCCAGCGGTACCGCCTTTGACTTTGTGTACGTCGGCGACGGTTGCGTGCAGTTCTGCCACCAGATCCTGACGTGGTTCGACGCATTTGACACCGGTCGTGTGCACACCCGCGTCGCCAATCTGCTGGATCCAACGACGCAGGCGACGCCATGGCCGATTGCCGGAAACCCAGTTCCCAACTCGCCTGACAAGCGGATGGGCGACGGCTCGTTCGGTGATGCATCGATCGTTGCCGGCTTCGGCACGAATCCGAAGACAGCCAACGCCGGCACGGACTTTGTGTACTCCCGCGACGTGATTTTCCGCCCGAGCCGCGGCTCGTACCATCAGTCGAACATCGGTCACATCCGCTACGATCTGACCGGCTCGCAGGACCCAAGCGGCATCTACAGCGGGTTCGGCCCGGCACCGGTCATCTCTGCCGGGCAGAACGATCTGCTGCGGGCGGAGGCTGCGCTCCGTGGTGGTGACCTCGCGACGGCGGTGACGCTGATCAACCGCACGCGCGTCACGCGCGGTGGTTTGGCGCCGGCGACGGTTGGTGAGGGAGTCGTCTCGCTCACGGCCAAGCTTGGCTATGAGAACGAAATTGAACTGCTCGGCCTCGGCCCCGCCTCGTATTACTGGCGTCGCCGCACGAACGGACTTCTCGACGGTACGCCGCGCGAGATGCCCGTCCCGGCCAAGGAACTGGGCGTGAAGAAGGAAGCGCTCTACACATGGGGCGGAACTGGCCCGCTCAACTCCGTGGCGCCGTAATCTGCGAGCGGGTGAGGTGATGCACGGAGCGCGGGGCCGGGAGAGTGTTCTCCCGGCCCCGCGTCGTTTTTCGCTTCGGTAACAGAGCGACACCGACGCCCCATCAGGCACGAAGTTCGCGGCCGGTGGCGTGTGCGTCGGCAAGCGGTGATTGACGGTCACTTTTGAAGCGCTCAAGGAGTTCGTCGAGCGTTTCGGCACTCTGCAGCAGTGCGCGATTGTATGGCTGCAGAAAGCCCGCTGAGGCGGACGCGTCAAGCATCGACAGCAGTGGCGTCCAGTACCCCTCGGCGTCGAGCAGTCCGATCGGCTTCCGGTCGATACCAAGCTGCGACCAGGTCATCGCCTCGAACACCTCATCGAACGTGCCATACCCACCAGGCAGCGCGATGACCGCATCACTGATCGCCGCCATCCGGGCTTTCCGAACATGCATGGTGTCGACCAACTCGAGCGATGTGAGCCGGGTATGAGCGATCTCACGCTCTGCGAGCCCACGCGTGAGTACGCCGATCACTTCACCGCCCGCGCCGAGCGCACCGTCCGCCAGCGCGCCCATGCACCCTACCGCTGCGCCGCCATACACCACACCAATGCCTCGCGCAGCGAGATCGCGTCCAAGGGCCGATGCGGCCGCCAGAAAGCGCGGGTGAGAACCGGTACTCGAGCCGCAGAACACGGCGATACGTCGGAAGGGTGGTAGAGACATACGCTCGGCGCAGGGCGTGGGGCTTCGGAGCAACCCCAAAGTCTATTCGCCCGACCATCTGACGCGAATCTTGTCGCCCTACACTCCGACCTTGTACTTCTCTGTGTCTCTGCGTCTCTGCGTCTCTGTGTGAGGTAGTCCAGTTTCTCCGCTCGCCGCGCGCACGAATCCTGAAGCATACAAACAAACTGATTGGCACAGAGACGCAGAGACGCAGAGACGCAGAGGAAGCAGAATACATACCTGCTCTGCCCTCTGAAGCTCTGCGAGTCTCTGGAGTCTCTGGAGTCTCTGGAGTCTCTGGAGTCTCTGGAGTCTCAACTAAAGGACTTCTGCTTGCACCTCAGATCACCCGGTTTCTCTCAAAAATCAGATTGCGCGGTGTGATGCGCCACTCGTAGTCGCGGAAGAGTGGCGCACCACCGTTCACCGAGCGATCCAGTCGTTCGACCTGCATTCTCGCGCGCACGATGACCGAGACGATCCGGTCGTAGTCATTCGTCGTGTCGGCATCGAAACCGTTGGCCTCTGTCCGCTCGACACCGTTGGTGAACTGCAGGCGGGTGGCGAAGACGTCCACGCCGCGCGCGGTGATCGAGGTGCGCAGTGTTCCGTCAGGCAGGAAGCCGTCAGCGCGGATCAGCGTGTTGTTGATGTTGTTCTGGTACCACGCGGTCACACTGAGACGCTGGACCGCGACGCCGTTGCGCGTCAGCCGCAGGCCGCCGGAGAGGCCGGCCGGGTAGACGAACAACGTATCGGCATTCGAGAAGGTGAGGCGACGCACGCCGGCCGACGGTGCGGTGACGGCCGTGAGCACGATCAGCCGACGCTCGTTCTGCACCTGCAACAGCGCGACGTCGCCTGGGCTGAGCTGAAACGGCACCGTGTTCGGATCAACCACGTCGATACAGGTCGCGCCACAGGTACCGCCAGGCGGCAATGGATCGGTGGTGTCGGCGGGTACCACCATCGAGTACGTCTCGGCTTCGTTCGGCATAAAGGGCACCGAGATCGCAACCACCGTGTCGCCTCGTGACGCCACACTGCCGAAGACCTGCGTGGACTCGAACGCGACGCCGGCGTCCTGAATGTCGCGTGAGACGGCCAGACCAACGAACCGGGCGTCACGGTTCAGGCCATCACGCATGTCGATGCCACGACTCGAGCGCAGCGTGGCGGTCGCGAAGTTGGCCGAGACGGCGAGGATGATGACGCCGAGCACCATTGAGACGAGTAGCTCGATGAGTGTAAAGCCGGAACGCGACGACGTGTGTTGGCGCGATCGGGGACTCATGATGTCACCACGATCGTTCCGCCGCGATAGACGTTGGTGAGCAACCGGATCGGCGCTGACAGCCGGCGACCGGTCACCACGACTTCGATCGTGAGCAGGTTGGCCTGGATCACCGTCACGTTGAGTACCCGCGTGAACTCTCCACTCGGGCTCACGGCGCCGGCGCCGTCAACCTGCGCGGGCGATTCCGTGGCCAGGCTCCAGGGGTCGCGCCCTCGGACATTCTCGAGATAGGTGCGTGCCACATTGAGCCCTGCACTGCGCGCCGTCGAGCTGGTCTGCGACCGGAGCCGAGCGGTGTTCGCCGCACCAATCGCCATCACACCGGTGGCAAGCAGTACGACGGCGACCATCAGCGACAGCAGCGCGAAACCAGGGCGTGACGCTCCTGTGCGCGACTGGAGCGGCGTATTTGCGGATTCGTGTGTCATTGCCAGGCACCATCCACCCAACGCCAGACCCGCACGTTGGCAGCAGGGTTGATTTCGACAGCACTGACGGCGGTGTTGTCGCTGTCGTACGTGAGGTAGAGCGTGGTGCTGGTGCCGAACGGATCGGTGATGCCGCGCGGACCGAACTGGATCCGCCGCACGCCTGGCGGTGGAGTGGCGCCGGTGTCGGAGGGAATCGGTGGCACACTGCCGCGCCCGAACAGCACGTGCGCGCCGAGAATCCTCGAGTTCATGCTGCCGAATGCGGTGCGCTCGGTTGCATTTTCGGCGATCGTGGTGTCACGATTGTGATCGAGAAACGACTGCCAGATGGTGTCGCCGACCACCACCCGCACCAAGGCGCGCGATGCATACGCCTGCGTGCGGGCGAGATCGAGATCCTGGGCGAGGAGGCGGGTGTTCTGCTCCACCTGCCCATGTGGTGACGGGCGCAGGCGCGGAGCCGCGATCGAGGTGATGATGCCAAGCACCACCAGCACGATCAGCATCTCCACCAACGAGGTTCCGCGGCGCGACATCAGAACACGTTGCGGTAGGAGATCTGCAGCACCGAGCCGAGGCGCGGCGTTCCGGGCGGGAGCAGCATCGGGTTCTGGAAGCGGGTTTCGAAGCTCCAGTTACGATTCGGCGGGTTGTAGTAGGCATTGCCGCCGGTATTCAGGTTGTGACCCCAGACCCGTCCGGACTGGCGGCTCACGAACAGCGAGACGAGGGACCCGGTGTAGTTGAATGGGATGTTCGTCCACCGCTCGAGAAAGCGCGGAAAGTTCTCGAGACCACCGCCGTACTGCTGCGGTCCACCGCAGACTCTGGCGTCGCACGGTGTCTCCGAATTGCCGGCAAGCAAGGCGGCCCACACACTGGTTGCCGTGGCGGTGCTCGGTCGCGGGTATGTGGCCGAGGCGGCGTCGGTCCATGTGTTCGACAGAAAGGTGACCACATCGCCGATCAGCGCGGCTGGTTTCCAGTTCGCGGTGTTGTAGTTACCACGTACATACATTGCGGCGTTGGTGGTGATCGTCATGCCACCGGGTTCGCCGACCACGGGCGGCAACGGCAGTTCGGCGCCATTGCGGATCCGGATCGCCGGATAGTCACGATTCAGGATCGTGGTATCGCGACCCTGAAACTCGACGTAGATGATGCTGACCTGGCGGTCGGCCGGACTCACGTTGACGAAGGTGCGCAGCGCCGCCATATCCAGCTCGAGCACGTCGGGTCGGCGCATCTCGCGACCGTCCCAGAACACGTTGCGCACGAACTGCAGGACGGCCGGGCAGGAGGCGCCGAGTGGGGTGCGACCGGCGCCGCGGAAGAAGGTGGCTTCGGTACAGATGTCGGTCAGCGGGTTGGCCAGATTGATCACGATTCTGAGATCGGCCTTGTTCGCCATGCGGACGGCAGCGACATCGGGCGAATCGCCACCCTGTGCCGGGCGCACCAGCTCCACCGGATCCATGCCGCCAGGCAGTGGCAGGCGCAGCGGGCGTACGCCGCTGACCCGGCTCTTCAGGCGGCCGTTGAACCGCAGATTGCTGCGTGCCACGAACGTCGCACCGGGATTGCTGCGGCTGTCGAAATCGAGCGCCGTGAGCACACTCGCGTTGTTCGCGATGTTGACGCCGGCGAGTGTGGTCGCCACATCCTTCCGCGACCAGAAGACGCTGTCGGCCGCGGTGATCTGATTCAGATAGTTGGCATTGGCGGAGCTCAGGTACAGATGTCGGTTGGAATGCACCCAGCCGGCAAAGGTCATCGGCGGACCGTTGTTGATCTCGAGGTCGCGGTCGTAGAAAACGCCGAACTGGAAGATCGGAACGGACTGCACCGAGACGCCCAATTCCACCGCGGCACGACTCTGGGTGGCGTCGGTGGCGTTGATGCGGACGCGCATCGGTTGCTCGAGGGCATAGAGCCCCGCGAACGCACCACGCGTGATGACCCGGTTCACAGGCACACCCACGATCGCCGTCTGCTGGGTGAAGCTGAATCCCGGCAGAGAGGGGGTCGCCAGACTGGTGATGTCGCCAGGAGTGATGATCCCGTCAGACATGGCGGCATCCAGCTGCGCCATGATCTGATCCCCGGCACCCTCGGCTGCATAGGCAACCCGGGTGGACTTGAGATCGACGCCTGAGGTCCTGGTAGAGACGGCAATCGCAGCGGTCGCGACGCCAATCAATGCCCCGAACAACACCAGGAGGAGGAGCGTGGACTCGAGCGCGAATCCACGACGAACGACGTGCAGGCTAGCGGACGGTTCAAGCCGGCGGCGGCTCGGACGAATACTCGACATACCACACTCCAGAGGCAGGCTCGACCAGTGGACGATGGACGTGGGACACTGGTAACAGCCGAGTCTGGCTCTGGAGGTGGTTCTTGCCATGGGGTCGGTCGAAGTGGGGCGCTGCGGGTCGCTGGGTGTGGCGGTTCCGGAGGAGGTGGGGGGACCTTCAATCGTTCCGTGCCCGGAGGTAAGGCATTGGACGCGCCAGACGATGGCTGCCAGTGTAAGGCGTTGTAAAATAAAGATTTAGCACAGTGCCGCGACTTCCGGCCTTGTGTTTCCGACGCAGCGTTTCGCAAGGGTTCTGGCGATCTGCGGTAGTCTTGGCCTGGCTTGCGCCGAGTCCTGGCTCCGTGGATCACACTCGAGCGTTTTTCAAGGGCGATGAGCACGCTCGCTTGACCAGCGGGGTACGCGGGTCGGCACCGATGATCATTCCGCGACCCGCTCAGACGCGTCCGGGCCCCAGCGACGTGAGGGTCAGAGGCCCGGTCGTCCGGAGCGCCTTTCAGGCCGCGGTGGTCTCTTCCCGTGGGAACAGGGCGGCACCCTTGGTCACGCGCCAGCCGGCGGCGTCGACCGGTGCCAGCGTGGGCCAGGGGCGTTCGTGCACGTCCCCCGGTGCGCCGAGGGCCTCCCAAAGCGCCTGCGCCTTTGTCGGCATGAACGGGGCGACGGCGATGGCCTGGCGTGCCAGTGAGCGGCCGAGGGTACCGAGTACGGCCAGCAATGTCTCGCGCTGCTCCGGCACCTTGGCGAGCGCCCACGGCTGCGACGACTGCACGTACTCGTTGGCGCGGGCGACGGTCTTCCAGATGGACGCGAGGCCCTCGTGCAGCAGGTACCCGCGGGAGCCGTCCATCGCCGCCGCGGCGTCCCGCAGGTCATGCAGATCGGCGGTCTCGAGTTCGGATGCGCCGGCCGATGGAATGACGCCGTCGTTGTACTTCTCGATCATCGAGGTCACCCGGCTGGCCAGGTTGCCAAAGGCATTGGCCAGATCGGAGTTGTAGCGCTCGCCAAAACGCTCCCATGAGAAACTGCCATCGCCGTCGAACGGGATCTCGCGCAGCAGGAAATAGCGGAACGCGTCGGAGCCGAAGCGAGTGATTGCCTCGGCGAGGTCGAGCTTCACGCCCGCGCTCTTGCTGAAGCGTTCGCCGCCCAGCAGCACGAAGCCGTGGCCCCAGACGCGCTCGGGCAGTGGCAACTGTGCCGCCATCAGCATCGCAGGCCAGATCACGCAGTGGAAGCGGGTGATGTCCTTGCCGATGACGTGCACCTGTGCCGGCCACCGCGTTTCCCATCCCTCGGCATCCGGGAACCCGGTGCCAGTGAGATAGTTCGGCAGCGCGTCGAACCAGACATAGGTGCTCTGCGGCTGCCCGTCACTCGTGGCGCGAGGGAAGGGCACTGCCCACGTGTTTCGCGAGCGGCTGGCCGATACATCCTCGAGTCCGACGTCGAGCAGGCCGAGAATTTCGTTGCGTCGGCTGGAGGGCTGCACGAAGGTTGGCACACTCTCGATCAACGCGCGGAGTTGCTCGGCGTAGGCGGAGAGCCGGAAGAACCAGTTGCGCTCCTCGACCCATTCGAGTTCGCGTGTCGGGTGCAACACGCAGTGCTGGTCGACGATTTCCGCGTCGGTCTTGAACGCTTCGCAACCAACGCAATACCAACCGGCGTAGCTCTTCTCGTAGAACGCGTCGGGCGAACGCTCGAAGATGCGTGCGATCAGCGCCTGCACGCCGGCCTTGTGGGTGGGCGAGGTGGTGCGAATGAACTGATCGTTCGAGATCTGCAGCGTGAGCCACATCGCCTGAAAGTGGCGTGCAATCTCGTCGACGAAGGCCTGTTCCGAGATGCCCGCTGCCGCCGCAGTTGTTCACGAATACGCAGATTCCAGCCTGCCTGTGGTTCGT
>CAYMQV010000074.1:0-19545 GCA_964392395.1 uncultured Gemmatimonadaceae bacterium | reverse complement strand
GGTAGCCGTCCTCGTGCCGCCGATTCGTGTCATGAGCGTCGCGGAAGACCCGCGCGTGAAAGGGAGGGTGCGCGTGCGGTGCCAGGCACTTGGTGAGAGTGTCACACTCGTCATCGGCGCAAGTGGTGTCAGAGCGTTCAATGTGCGGACAGGCATGACGCTCGATACCGTCAGCTGGGCGGCGCTCTCGCGTGAAGCGCGGGTGGTGCACGCGCAGGATGCCGCGCTGCGGATGCTCTCGACATCACGACGAAGCCGCCGCGATCTCGAACTGCGCCTTCGGCGGCGCGAGCCGGACCAGAGTGTCATCGCCGACGCCCTTGGACGCCTTGATTCCATTGGGCTGCTGAACGATGACGAATTCGCGCTTGCGGAGGCTGCCGCGCAACTGCGCAACGCGTCGAGGAGCACTGGTGCCGTCAAGCGCCGGCTGCGTCAGCGCGGAGTGGCGGGCGATGTCGCGGATGCGGCGGTGGCGTCGGTGGTCGGCCTCGAAGGCGTGGATGACGCGGCCCGCTGCGAGGCTGCCGCTGAAAAACGCGTGCGCCAGCTGCGCAGCTTCGATAAGGCGACGGCACAGCGTCGGCTGATGGGGTTCCTGATGCGCCGTGGGTTTGCGTCTGATCTGGTGTTCCAGGCCACGCGTCGCGCGGTGCTGGGGTGGGGTGCGGGTGTGGCTGACGACGAGGGTGATGCGGCCGATGACCGGGGCGACGGCCAGGAATAGGCGGGTCGAGCGTCGCCGTGGCCTCCGGGCGCGCGTATATTTCCCGGTCTATGCAAGCGTCCGAAATCCGCTCCCGATTCCTGGCCTACTTCGAGCGCCAGCACCACGTCATTCGTCCCTCGTCCCCGCTGGTGCCGGCGGATGACCCGACGCTGCTGTTCACCAACGCCGGGATGGTCCAGTTCAAGCGCGTCTTCCTTGGGCAGGAGGTCACCACCTTCGGCCGGCGAGCGACCACGTCGCAGAAGTGCGTCCGGGCAGGCGGCAAGCACAACGACCTCGAGCAGGTTGGCCACACGGCGCGGCATCACACCTTTTTTGAGATGCTCGGCAACTTCTCGTTCGGGGATTACTTCAAGCGCGATGCGATTCAGTTCGCCTGGGCGTTTGTCACCGACGAACTCAAGATCCCGCGCGAGCGTCTCTTCGTGACCGTATATCACGAGGATGTCGAGGCGCGACAGCTCTGGAAGGACGTCGCCGGCGTGCCTGAGAGCCGGATCTACGGACTGGGTGCAAAGGACAACTTCTGGCAGATGGCCGATACGGGCCCCTGCGGTCCCTGCACGGAGATCTTTGTCGATCTCGCCCAGAGCGCGAGTGATTGGTCGTTTCCTGATGGTGCGTCTGGTGAATGGACGCGCACTGACCTGTCCGAGTTTTCGCTCGACGCCTTCGTCGAGGGTGCGGAAGCCGGACGGTTCGTCGAGATCTGGAACCTCGTCTTCATGCAGTTCGATCGGCAGGCGGACGGCACCAATGTCCCGCTGCCGGCACCAAGCGTCGATACCGGGGCCGGGCTGGAGCGCATTGCGGCGGTGATGCAGGGCGTCAGCAACAATTTTCACACCGATGTCTTTGCCCCGCTCATCGTCGCGGTCGAGAAGGCGGTGGGGATTCCGTATCCGTATCGGCCAGGTGTCGGCGTCGGCATCGCGCGCGACCGTGATGGCAAGAAGATCGATCCGGCGAGCTTCCGCGTGCTGGCGGACCACGCCCGTGCCACGGCGTTCCTCCTGGCAGACGGCGTATTCCCGTCGAATGACGGACGCGGCTATGTGCTGCGCCGTATCCTGCGCCGCGGCGTTCGCCACGCGTGGTTGCTCGGTCGGCGTGAACCGACGCTCGTGCATGTCGTGCAGGCGGTGCTCGACAGCATGGGGGACGACTTCCCTGAACTTCGCACCCGGTCGAAGCACATCCTCGATACCACCCGGGCTGAGGAGGTGCGTTTCCTCGCGACCATCGATGCCGGCATGACCCGATTCGAGGAGCTGGCGCCCCTGCGAAGCTCGCAGGGGTCGTCGTCGATTCGCGGGACCCTGAGCGGTCCGGATGTCTTCATGTTGTACGATACGTACGGCTTCCCGATCGATCTCACCGAACTCATGGCGCGCGAACGCGGCTATCTGGTCGACATCGCAGGCTTCGATGCAGCGTTGCGGGTTCAGCGCTCGCAGTCGCAGGAGGATCGGAAGAGCCGCAAGCTCGGCGTCAGCGTGGACGCGCTGGTTGATCTGGCATCGTGGCAGCAGGAACCCGCGTCGCTGGCCGACGCGCGGTTCGTCGGCTACGACGCGCTCGAAGTCTCCACCACCGTGGCGGCCATTCGGGCCTTGGACGACGGACGCACCGCGCTGATGCTGCGCGAGACGCCGTTCTACGCGGAGTCGGGAGGACAGGTGTCCGATCATGGCTCGGTGGCCGGTGACGGATGGTCGCTCGACGTCGACGACGTGAAGAAGGTCGATGGGCGGACGGTCATGATCGGAAAGGCATCGGGCCACGTCTCGTTCGGCAGCGTGATCGCCAGCGTCCCCAAGGCAGCGCGACGCGAGATCGAACGGAATCACACGGCGACGCATCTCCTGCACGCCGCCCTCCGACAGGTCCTCGGTGAACATGTGCATCAGGCCGGATCATTGGTGAGCGCGGATCGCCTTCGCTTTGACTTCACACATCACGGTCCGGTGACGCTGGCACAGCGCCTCGAGATTGAAGCAATAGTGAATCGCGAAATCTGGCAGGGCACGCCGGTCGCGACGCGGATCATGAAGCATGCGGAGGCGATTGCTGACGGAGCCACCGCCCTCTTCAACGAGAAGTACGGCGACACCGTCCGGGTGGTCGGCATCGGTCCCTTCTCGAAGGAACTCTGCGGCGGAACGCACGTGCGCGATACCGCCGAAATCGGTGTCTTCGTGCTCGTGCATGAGACAGGGGTTGCTGCCGGCGTGCGGCGTGTCGAGGCGATGACGGCGCGCGCGGCCTTTGCACATCTTCGATCGCGCGAAGGGGTGCTCCAGGAAGCGGCGGACATGCTCAAGGCACCGCTTGACGCCGTGCCGAAGAAAGTGCAGGCGCTGATCGACGAACGGAAAGTGCTCGAGAAGCGTGTCGCGGAGGCAATGAAGGGCGGCGGTGGCGGCCTGGCCGATCTGCTCGCGAAGGCTTCGCAGATCGCCGGCGTGAAGCTGGTCAGCGGTGAGGTGACTGGCGTACCGGATATGAAGGCGCTCCAGGCGCTTGGCGATGCCATGCGCGACCAGATGGGGAGCGGGATTGGCGTCGTTGCGGTGCGCTTCGACGATGGCAAGGCAGCGATGCTGGCGACAGTGACCGACGATCTCCGAGCGCGAGGGATCGGGGCCGATCTCCTGGTGAAGGAGTTGGCGGCGATTGGCGGTGGGCGCGGCGGTGGCAAGGCGCATATGGCGCAGGCCGGGCTGCCGGGTGTCGACGCGATCGGGACGGTGCTGGATGCCGTATCCCGCGTCGTGACGGCGCAACTTGGCGCCTGATGCGCAGGCGCTCGGTTTATTGACTCAGGACTGCAAGGAGTGATCGGAATGACCACACCAGCGGGAGCATGGGTTGCGGCACACGCAGAGCAGCCGCCGGCGGCGCTGCGCGCGCGGCTCGACGGGATTCTGAACGCCGAGCGGGATGGGGCAAGCGCTCCTGTCGCGCCGGCGTTGCTGGCCGCCGGGGAGGAGCTGCTCGCAACCATTCTGCGGAGTGGGTCGACGCAGCGGGACGCCGCCCTTGATCTGCTGACGGCGGATGCGCTGGTGACCTATGCATTCGAAGCCGCCGCGGAGGACGCGTCGACACTCGATGCGCGCGCCGCGGCCGCAATGCGCGCGATCGCTGCGGTGCTGGATGCCAGTCCGGCCTGAAGCGGCGCGCACCCGCGTGCGATGATCGACATTCACACGCACCTGCTTCCCGGGGTCGACGATGGGGCGCGCACACAGGCACAGTCCCTCGAAGTCCTCGAGCGATTTGCCGCCGCCGGAGTCACCTGTGTCGTGTGCACTCCGCATCTCGCCGCCAGCGAAGCGGATCGCATGCCGACGGACAAGTATCGGCGGCTGCACCGTGAGCTGTGCGAGCTCGCGCCGGCCACGATCACCCTGCAGCGCGGCTGGGAGATCATGCTTGATAGGCCTGGCATCGACTTGACCGCGTCGCACCTGCGACTCGGCGCTTCGAATGCGATTCTGGTCGAGTTTCCGCGCGGTCCCTTGCCGCCGGGCACAGAACTCGAGCTCGCACGATTGCGGCAGAGCGGCGTGTTACCTGTGGTTGCCCACCCGGAACGCTATGGCGGTGCGACGCTCGAGCTCGTGCGCCGCTGGCGCGCGGCTGGTGCTGTGATCCAGACCGATACCGCCTATCTGCTCGGAGACAGCGAGCGATCCGCGTTGGCGCGCGGTATGCTGCAGGATGGGCTGATCGACATTCTGGCCAGTGACAATCATGGCGATCGGCGGTCGCTCTGGGCGGCCCACGAATGGCTGATCGAGATCGATGCCGCAGACGCGTCGCAGCTGCTCACGACGGTGAATCCGGAAGCCTTGCTCAGTGACCAGCGGATGGTCCCGGTGCCTCCGGTCCGATTGGAAAAAGGGATGTTTGCGCGCCTGCGCGAATTGGTTGGACTGAAGCGCGGCACGCCGTTGCGCAACACGCCGATTGCCTGAGGGAATGATGTCGAGATCCGAACACATGACGCGCGCGTTGCGCGAACTGGCAGAGACGGCGCTTCGCACCGCGGAGAGCATCGGACCGCAGCTCGATCGGGCGGCAGAGATGGTGCAGGAGACCGTCGCTCGGGGAGGGACGCTCTTCTTCTGCGGCAATGGTGGCAGTGCGGCGGACGCGCAGCATCTGGCGACCGAGTATGTCGTGCGATACACGCGGAATCGTGCGGCATATCCTGCGGTTGCGCTGACAACCGATTCGTCGCTGATGACTGCGGTGGGAAACGACTTGGGCTTCGATCACATCTTTGAACGGCAGGTGCAGGCCCTCTGCCGCGTGGGTGATCTGCTGATCATTCATTCCACCAGCGGTAATTCACCGAATGTGTTGCTCGCCGCTGCGGCGGCGCGGGCGAAGGGAGTTCAGGTCCTGGCCTTCACCGCCCGTGATGGTGGCGCTTTGCGCACGGCGGCTGACCACTCGGTGGTGATCCCGACGGATCACACCGACCGTGCACAGGAACTGCACCTGAACATCGAGCATGCCATCTGCGATCTGATCGAGGCGACACTATGATCGATCTCACGGGGCGGCGCGTCGTGGTGACGGGGGGCGGGCGCGGCATTGGTGCGGCAGCGGCGGTGCTCTTTGCGCGAGCCGGTGCCGACGTGGTTGTCGGTTTTCGGTCACGACGGGCGGCGGCGGAGGCCGTCGTACTCCGGTGTCTGGAGCACGGTGTGCGTGCGACCGCGATTTCGGCCGATCTGGCACAACGCGGTGGAGCTGATTCGCTCTGCATCGCCGCCACCGCAACGCTGGGCGCCATCGATGTGCTCATTGCCAATGCCGGTTTCTGGCCAACCACCCCACAGCCGATTGCGACAATGACGGACGCGCGCTGGCATGAGACGGCGGCGCAGAACTACGAGGCGATGTTCCAGATCGCGCGCGCGGCGGCACGCAGCGTCACCGATGGCGGCAGGATCGTCTTTGTCTCCAGTACTGCCGGACAGCGCGGGGAAGCGTTCCACGCTGACTACGCATCGGCCAAGGGGGCGATGATCTCTCTCACGAAGTCGATGGCCATCGAACTCGCACCCCGGCAGGTCACGGTCAATGCGGTCGCGCCGGGCTGGGTTGAGACGGATGCCATTACTCCGGTTGTGTTTGGTGACGAAGCCAGGCGCGTGGCAGCCAGCATTCCGCTCGGCCGTATCGCGTCGCCGGACGACATCGCCGGACCGATTGTCTTCCTCGCCAGTCCGCTGGCGCGACACATCACCGGCGAGATCCTGAACATCAACGGGGGCAGCGTGTTGTGCGGGTGATCACGCGGCACCGGTGCGCCCGATGATCGCGATGGTGTTCACCGGAGGGACGATCTCGATGCGGGTCGACCCGCTGGCGGGTGGGGCGGTGCCTGCGCTCGACGCGCGCGACATCCTCAGTGCGGCCAGAGGCATTGAAGACGTGGCTCCCCTGCGAATTGAAGAGTGGGGACGTTTTCCTGGCCCGCACATGGACACGGATCGGATGTGGGCGCTTCGCGCGCGGCTGATTGAATTGGTCGCAGAACCAGGGATCGACGGCGTCGTGGTGACGCACGGAACGGACACGATTGAAGAGACCGCCTACCTGATCGCGCGCTCCGTGCAGACGGCGAAGCCGATCGTCTTCACCGGCGCGATGCGGAATCTCAGCGAGCTTGGGTGGGATGGTCCATCGAATCTGGTGGATGCGGTGCGTGTTGCGGCACACCCAAACGCCCGGGGCTATGGCGTCTTCCTCGTCATGAATGGCCGGGCATACTCCGCGATCGACGTGACCAAGGCGCATACGCATGTCCTTGACGCATTCGAGAGCCCGGGACTTGGGCCCGTGGCCGAAGTTGATGACGAAGCCGTGCAGTTCCGCCGGGCGTTGCCGACGCAACGCGCGATTCTGTCGCCCGACGCGCTTGGCACACCGGTCGATATCGTCGGGGCGTGGGCAGGCGCCGACGCGCGATTGCTCGACGCGATTCTGCCCACTGCGCGTGGCGTCGTGATCTCGGCGCTTGGTCGCGGCAACGTCCCGCCGGTGATGGCCGAGGCAATCGCGCGCTGGCGCGACGCCGGCAAGCCCGTCGTGATCACCAGTCGAACGGGCCGGGGGCGCGTCGGGCAGACCTACGGATATCCTGGCGGCGGCCGGCGGCTCGGTGAGCTCGGAACGATCTTCGCCGGTACTCAGCGTCCAACGCAGGCTCGGATCGATCTGATGCTGGCGATCGGGGCAGGGCTTTCAGACGAGGCGCTGCGTGCGGTGTTCGCCGGCTCCTGAATCAGCGGCGAGTTGTCAGGCCAGCGGCGACGTGTCTGCACCAGCGGGGGCCCAGAGCCTGAAGCATTGCCAGCCGAATTCATGGGCGGCCCGGATCTGATCTGGGAAGCCGAAATGATCGACGTAGCCGAGCTGCTGCGCCTTCCATTCACAGTTCCACTCGAACGCGAATTCGCGTGTCACTCCGTCATCGTCCGTCACCGTGATGGCTCCCGAGAAGTCGGCGCACCCGCTGACCGCGCGGACGTCGACCCGATCGATGGTGAGCGTCGGCTCGGCGTGGAGCAGTTGTGCGATCACGCGCAACACTTTCACCCGCGGGCTCATCGGCGAGGTCTGCACGCGCGGCGCCGGCTGTCGCACCGAGTAGGCCGCCAGATCGCTGCGAAACGCCGGCGTGGCGCGCGAGGTGCTGAGCATCGGCTCGAGGTCGGTGTTCGTCATGTGGTGAAAGGTAATCAGTCTGCCCTGATTAGCTTTCAGGCATGGATCGCACGCAGATGTTTCCCCGGCCGCACTGGACCGGATGGCCGATCACCCGGGCGGCTCGCGGGTCCGGCGGATGATGGTCCCTGCCGTCAGGCCGCCGGTTGCCGTTTGCGACATCGCAAGTCGACTCGAAGGGGCAGGGTATGAGACGTGGTGCGTCGGCGGCGCCGTCCGGGATGCCCTCCTCGGTGCCGCCGATCTCGATTGGGACCTCGCGACGGCCGCGACCCCTGATGTCGTGCGGCAACTGTTCTCAAGGACGGTGCCGGTCGGGATTGAGCATGGGACGATCGGTGTCTTCGGCCGTGACGGCCGGTTGCACGAAGTCACGACATTCCGGGCAGATGTCGAGACGGATGGACGTCACGCCGTCGTGAAATTCGGAGTCTCGCTCGATGAGGACCTCGCGCGTCGCGACTTCACCATCAACGCCATGGCCTGGTCGCCGTCCCGCAATGAACTGCGCGATCCCTTTGGAGGGCAGGACGATCTTCGCGCGTGCCTGGTGCGAGCGGTCGGTGATGCGCCGCGCCGGATGGCCGAGGATCGGTTGCGCGCACTGCGCGCGATTCGGTTCGCGGCACGCTTTGAATTTGTCATTGATGCCGCGACATGGGCGGCGATTGTCGAGAGTGCACCGGCGCTGACACGGTTGTCGGTCGAACGGGTGTTTCAGGAGTGGATGAAGACACTGGAGCAGGTGCGGTGCGCGTCCACTGCCTTCGACCGCTGGCGGACATCAGGCGCGCTTGAAGTGCTGGTGCCCGGCTTGCAGTCGGTGCCGCCGGAGTTTTTTACGGCGATTGACCATGTGCCATTGGCATCACGATCATCGCGACCTGAGCGCGCATCCTTGCGGAGCCTGATCCGTTTGGTCCTGCCCTTCATGCCGCTCGGCGAGGCAGGGGCACGATCGGCGCTCGCCGCGCTCCGCGCCTCGAACAGCGAGGCCGCCTTCGCGAGTGCCATGGCCGCCGCCTGGGGCTCGTCGGGTGTGGAACTCGCACGCCTCGCCTCGGCGCCAGTTGCGTCTGCCACGGCGCTGCGCCACGTCGTCGCGCGCATCGGTCGCCTGCGCGTCCATGGCACCGTGCGCACGTTCGCCGCAGTCTGGGCGGCCCGTCGCGCTGCGGGGCTGCCGGCGCCGACGCAGCACGAGACGATACGCCTCTCGCGCCGCCTGTTGCGGATCGCCTTCACCGATCCGGTCGCGCTGAGCGATCTTGCGGTCGGCGGCGATGATCTGCGCGAGGCGGGGATCAGACCGGGGCCGCAATTGGGACGGATCTTGCACCAGCTGCTGCATCGGGTTCTCGATGATCCGATGCTCAACACGCGCGCGCAACTGCTGACACTCGCCCGGTCTCTGGCGGAGGAGAACTGAGTGGCGTTTTTCCGAGGGCCGGTTCCCGAGGTCTCCGTGTGGCGACGTTTTCGTGATGCGACCGACACCTATGCGGTCATGCGTCGCGATGGCCTCGTGGGGACCCGGGCGATCGGCAATGCCGAGGCCATGGTCGAACTCTTCCTCGAGATGATTCCGGAGTTCCCGAACATCTTCTCGCTCACGGTCGACGACTGGCGCAATGACCGGATCTGGCGAGCGGAAGGCGTGACACAGTCGGCACTGCTGGATGCGTTCTACTCGCTGCGGGTGCCGATCATTGGCGCCGGAGGCGTCGAGTTCACCCTCGACAGTGCGGCCGATCAGCTGTCGATCTCTGCGCATCTGGAGGTCGTCACCTGGTCGAGTACCGATCGGTGGCTGTATCTCCACGAGCGGGCCGGGCTGCGCGAGCGGCCGCGGGTGCGCGGAAGACTGTGGCGCCCTGCCAGAGGCACGTTCCCGCCGGCCGGCACACTCACTGCCGGCGTGCGGACGCTGGTGCGATCCCTCGCCCTGAAGTCCGTCTGATGTCACGGCGAGGGATCGTTGGCACCGTCACGGCAGCGCCTGGCCTGTTCTCCGAGACGGTGAGCGCGGCGCCCCTCGCGCATCGACTGCGCCCGCGCACGATCGAGGAGTACGTCGGCCAGCGTCAACTCTTCACGCCCGGGACACCCGTCTACGACGCGATCGAGCGCGGCGTGCTTGGCTCGATGATCCTCTGGGGCCCACCGGGGACTGGCAAGACCACGCTCGGCCGATTGATCGCGCAGCGCGTCGGCTGGACATTCGAGCCCTTCAGCGCTGTCAGCGACGGCGTGCCTCGGCTGCGTGTGATTGCCGAGCAGGCGCGGCAACGCCTGCTCGCCAGCGGAGCGCGCACCCTGCTGTTCGTCGACGAGATCCATCGCATGAACGCCGGGCAGCAGGATGCGTTGCTGCCGATCGTCGAGGATGGCACGGTGACGTTGATCGGGGCGACGACGGAAGCGCCGAGTTTCGAGATCAATGCCGCGTTGCTCAGTCGCGCGCGCGTGGTTGTGCTCCAGCCGCTGGCGGCAGACGACCTGTTCGCGTTGTTGCAGCGGGCGCTGCGCGATACGGATCGTGGCCTTGGCGCGCGACAGCTGACGGCCGATGTTGATGCATTGCACGCCTTGTCGCGTTGGGCTGACGGTGACGCTCGGCGCGCGCTTGGCACGCTCGAAGCGGCCGCTGGGGCGCTTGATGACGGCGAGACGTTGACGATTGAGCTGCTCGAACGCGCCCTGCAGCAGCGTCTGCCGCGCCACGACAAGAGCGGCGAACAACACTTCGACCTGCTCTCTGCATATCACAAGTCGCTGCGCGGCAGCGATGTGCAGGGGGCGCTCTATTGGATGGCGCGCATGATCAACGCCGGCGAAGACCCGATGACACTCTTCCGGCGTGCCATGGCGATGGCGGCCGAGGATATCGGGGTGGCCGACCCGCGCGCGCTGCAGATGGCGGTTGCGGCTCGGGACGCGTTTCATATGCTTGGCGCACCGGAAGGGCTGATCCCGTTGGCCGAGATGACGATCTACCTCGCGACGGCCCCGAAGTCGAACCGCGTGAAAGTCGCACTCGATGCGGCGCTCGCGAGCGCCCGAGAGACGCCGAACGCACCCGTGCCACTCCACCTCAGGAATGCCCCGACGAAGTTGCATCAGTCGTTGGGGTATGGCGCGTCGTACGAGTACGCGCACGCGCAACCCGGCGGCGTTCCCACACATTCGCATCTGCCGGACGAAATTGCGGGTACGGTGTACTACGAGCCGTCGGCGCTGGGGTACGAGAAGGAGATCGCGAAACGGCTGGAGTGGTGGGCCGCGCGGCTGTCCGAGCGACGTGCCCAGCCATCAGATGCCGCGACGGGCCAGGAAGACGGCTGACCGTGCGCACACTCAACCAGGAAGTTCGGGAGGCTGCATGTGGGTGACCGACGCGCGACGAGCACTGGTGCATGCCGTCTTGCTGCTCTGCGCGGGGCTGGCCGGCTGTGCCAGCGCCGCGAGGGCAGTCTTCACTCAGCCAGACGTGACCTTTCGCGGAGTCGGGGTGCGTCGGGTGGCCATTGATGGCGCCGAGCTCGAGGTGCTCCTGAGCATCCAGAATCCGAATGCCTACGCGCTCGGGGCGTCGCAGCTCCGCTACCGGCTCCTGGTGGACAGTGTGGAGATCGGTGCAGGGGCGCTCGACAGTGGATTCTCCGTCGCCAGGCGCGACTCGATGCTCGTGCGGCTTCCGGTCCGCATCGGGTTTCGCGCGCTCCAGACGATCGGTCCGCGACTGCTTCGGGGCGGCGAGATACCGTACCGCCTCATCGGCGACGTTACCTTGAAGTCGTTCGTGGGCACCTTTGCCCGCGAATTCAATGAGGGCGGGCGGTTTGACGCCACCAGGACATTTCGCCAGTAGACGAGGTGTATCATCGCGCGTGATTCGATCACTCTGACGCCACCGACGGAGCGGGCACTGCTGGTAGGAGCACCGCGTAAGCGGACGGCAGCGCGACATCAGGTCGATGAGCATCTGGCCGAACTTGCCCGCCTTGCCGATACGGCGGGCGCAGAAATCTGCGGGACGCTCACGCAGCAGATCGACAAGCCGCATTCCGGCACCTACCTCGGCAGCGGCAAGCTGGAAGAGCTGCGCGAACTGGCGAACGAGAAGGACGCGACACTGGTGATCTTCGACGACGAGCTCAGCCCAACGCAGGGCAAGAACATCGAGCAGATCGTCGGCAAGCGCGTGATGGATCGGGCCGAGCTGATTCTCGACATCTTTGCCACTCGCGCGCGCAGCAGTGAGGCGCGCATGCAGGTGGAGCTGGCTCAGTTGAATTACATGCTGCCGCGCCTGACGAAGATGTGGTCGCACCTCGAGAAGTTCCGGGGCGGTATCGGCATGCGCGGCCCCGGTGAAACGCAGCTCGAAACCGACCGTCGACTGATCGGCCATCGTGTGCGCGTGTTGCGTGAACGGCTGCAGGATGTGTCACGCCACCGCGAGACACTCCGCGCGCATCGCGAAGGGGCATTCCGCGTCTCTCTGGTGGGGTATACCAACGCCGGCAAGAGTTCGATCCTGCGGACGCTCAGTGGGTCGGAGGATGTGTATGTCGAGGATCGCCTGTTCGCGACGCTTGATCCACTCACGCGTGATGTGGACCTCGGGGAGGGCTACCACTGTCTGCTGACCGACACCGTCGGCTTCATCCGCAAGCTGCCACATCATCTGGTGGCCAGTTTTCGGGCGACGCTCGACGAAGTGCGGGAAGCCGACCTGCTGCTGCACGTGGTGGATGCGAGTCATGCGAGCTGGGAGGAGCATCGCCTGGTGGTCGATGAAGTCCTGACCGAGCTCGGTGCGATCAACACGCCCCTCGTGCACGTGTTCAACAAGATGGACCTGCTCTCGGCCGAGATCGACGAGGCCGTGCGCACCCGCGTCGGCAACCTGATCCCTGACTCGCTCTTTGTGTCGGCCCAGCGATTCGAGGAGCTGGAACCGTTGCGAGCCCGGCTCCGGGATGGCGTGCGCGCGGTGCGTCCGATTGTGCAGGTGCGTGTTCCGGTGGCGAATGGAAAGCTGCTGTCGACGCTCTATCGGCAGGGCGAAGTGCTCGAGCAGTCGGCGGAGGGCGAGTGCCTGCTGGTACGCGTGCGGATAGACGCCGTGCTGCGCGGTCGGCTGGAGCGCGAAGGCGTCTTGGTCAAGGGGAAGGCCTGAGTCCGCTGTTGCAAGTGGCAGCAGTGGCTGGTCGGGAGCTATGGCCGTAGCTTCGCTGTATGCGATTCGGTCTGCGGGCGGTCCGCGGATCTGACGTTTCTCACTGAATCATTCATGACTCCACGCAAGGCGCTGATCACCGGAATTACCGGGCAGGACGGGTCGTACCTGACCGAGTTCCTGCTCGCCAAAGGCTACGAAGTGCACGGCATCGTCCGGCGTGCCAGCACGTTCAACACCGGCCGCATCGATCCGCTGTATGAACAGCCGCATATCTCTTCGGGCAAGCACCTGCAGCTGCACTATGGTGATCTTGGCGACTCGTCGTCGCTGCAGCGCGTGCTGGCGGCGGTCGTGCCGGACGAGGTGTACAACCTTGGCGCACAGAGCCATGTCCGCGTGAGTTTTGATGTGCCGGAGTATACCACGGATGTCGTGGGCACCGGGACGCTGCGACTGCTCGAGGCGATGCGGAGCCTTGGCATCAAGCCACGCTTCTATCAGGCGAGTTCGAGTGAGCAGTACGGTCTGGTTCAGGCGGTACCGCAATCGGAGTCGACGCCGTTCTACCCGCGCTCCCCGTACGCCTGTGCCAAGGTCTTCGCGCACATGCTGACGGTGAACTATCGGGAGAGCTATGGTTTCCCGGCAAGCTGCGGCATCCTGTTCAACCACGAGAGCCCGCGTCGCGGGGAGAACTTCGTCACGCGGAAGATCACTCGCGGCCTGACGCGCATCAAAGCTGGCGTGCAGAAGTCCCTCGCCCTCGGGAACCTCGACGCCAAGCGCGACTGGGGCTTCGCCGGGGACTATGTCGAGGCGATGTGGCTCATGCTGCAGCAGGACGAGCCGGATGACTTCGTCATTGCGACCGGTGAAACGCACACGGTGCAGGAGTTCCTGGACGTCGCAGCAGCGTATCTCGATCTCGACTGGCGCGCCGTCGTGACGCAGGATCCCCGGCACCTGCGGCCGGCCGAAGTGGATCTGCTGCTTGGTGACCCAGCGAAGGCGAAGCGCGTCCTCGGCTGGGAGCCCAAGGTGTCCTTTCGCGGACTCGTGCAGATGATGTGTGATGCCGACATGGCGCTCGCCCAGCAGGAAGCACGCTGAGGCGAGGCTCCACGCCACTCATTCCGATCCATCGCCCGTCATGACCCGATTTCTCCTCACCGGCGCTGCAGGCTTCATCGGCTCGCACGTTGCCATCACGTTGCTCGAGCGCGGCGACGAAGTCGTCGGCATCGACAATCTCAATGACTACTACGATCCGACGCTCAAGGATGCCCGGCTCGCCCGGCTGACTGGTCGGGCAGGCTTCTCGTTCCAGAAGCTCGATGTGGCCGATCGTGCTGGAATGGAGGCGCTCTTCCGCGCCGACCGTTTCGACAAGGTGATCCATCTTGCCGCGCAGGCCGGCGTGCGGTACTCGCTTGAGAATCCGCATGCGTACATCGACAGCAACATCGTCGGTTTCACCAATATTCTCGAAGGGTGCCGCCACAACGGCGTGCAGCATCTCACGTATGCCTCGTCGTCGAGCGTCTACGGCGCGAATACCGCGATGCCGTTCAGTGTACACCAGAACGTCGATCACCCCTTGTCACTCTACGCCGCAACGAAGAAGGCGAATGAGCTGATGGCGCACACGTACAGTCATCTGTACAAGCTGCCGACCACCGGGCTGCGCTTTTTCACGGTTTACGGCCCGTGGGGCCGGCCGGACATGGCAATGTTCCTCTTCACCAAGGCGATTCTTGAAGGGCGCGCCATCGACGTGTTCAACAACGGACGGATGCGGCGCGATTTCACGTTCATCGACGACATCGCAGAGGGCGTGGTACGTACGAATGATCGGACCGCAACGCCGAACGACGCCTGGGATAGCGGCGATCCAGATCCAGGTACCAGTAACGCGCCATACCGTCTCTACAACATCGGCAACCACAATCCGGTGGAACTGATGTACCTGATCGAGACGATCGAGAAGGCGCTCGGCCGCACGGCGCAGAAGAACATGCTCCCGATGCAGATGGGTGATGTGCCGGCGACCTATGCCGATGTGCAGGCGCTGACGCAGGATACCGGCTTCACGCCAGCGACACCGATCGAGGTCGGCGTGGGGCGGTTCGTGGAGTGGTATCGGAAATACTACGGCGTCTGAACGCGAGTGTCGGAGCGGTGGCGCGAGGTCTCAGCCTCGCGCCACACCCATCGCGATCGGCGTCCGTTCGATGACTTCCGACGTTGGTGTCGTCCGCATCACACGCCCCGGCGACTCGAAGTCCGGGACAATCTCCTCGAGACTGCGCCGCAGGTACGAATCACTGGCGTTGCGCATGGCCGATTCGATCAGCTGCACGATCTGCATGTAGACGCGCAAGTCCGGGGCATCATAGCGCGCCTTCATGATCTTCGGATGCGATGTCCTGAGCACTTCATCACCAGAAAAAAAGAGCTCTTCGTAGAGCTTTTCCCCTGGTCGGACGCCGTTGAAGACGATCTCGATGTCGTCGCCTTCGGTGAGACCGGACAGGCGGATGAGGTCCAGCGCCAGATCATAGATGCGCACTGGCTCACCCATGTCGAGGCAGAACACTTCGCCGCCGGTCCCGATCGCGCCGGCCTGCAACACCAGGCGCGTGGCTTCCGGAATCGTCATGAAGTAGCGACGCATGTCCGGGTGGGTGAGCGTGATCGGCCCACCGTTGCGGATCTGTCGCATGAACGTCGGCACCACGCTGCCGCGGCTCCCGAGGACGTTGCCGAAGCGCACGGCCATGAAGTGCGCCTGATGGGTGTGCGCCGCGTGGCAGACGATCATCTCCGCCACACGTTTGGTCGCACCCATGATGTTCGCCGGACGTACCGCCTTGTCGGTCGACACGAGGACAAAGTGCTGGACGCCGGCGTCGAGTGCACTGGTGACCACGTTCCGCGTACCGACGACGTTGTTGAGCACCGCTTCGATCACGTTGTCTTCCATCAGCGGCACGTGCTTGTGGGCTGCGGCATGGAAGACGGCGAACGGGCGCCAATCCTGAAAGATACGGTGAATTCGTTCGGCGTCCTTCACATCGGCGATGATCGGCACCGTCCGGACATCGGGGAAGCGCTCTCCCAGCTCGGCGTGGATCTCGAAGATCGAGTTCTCGCCGTGGCCCAGCAGGATGATGTGGTCTGGGTTGAGCGTCGCGATCTGACGGCAGAGCTCGCTGCCGATCGAGCCACCGGCGCCTGTGATCAAGATCGTGCGTCCGGCGGCAATCGACTGCAAGCCTTCGAAGTCAACTTCAACGGGCTCGCGCCGCAGCAGGTCACCGATCTGGACCTGCCGGAGTGCTGCAATCGAGACGCGGCCGCTCAGGAGGTCGTCGAGGCCTGGCACCGTCCTGGCTTCGACGCCGGCTTCGCGGGCGAGCTGGACGATCTTGCGGATTAACGTTCCAGGGGCGGACGGCGTGGCGATCACGACGAGGTCGAGGCTGGCCGCCTTGGCGATGTCCACCATGTCGCTGGTGTAGCCGAGGACCGGGAGACCGAGGATGCGCTTACCGTGGAGACTTGCATCATCGTCGAGGAAGCCGAACGGTACCATTCCCGTCCGGCTGCTGTCGGTCAACTCTCGGGCGACAAGTTGACCGGCCGAACCCGCTCCAATGATCAGCGTGCGTCGGCCATCTCGCGCAAGCTTCGATCGACCAAAGGCGCTCTGCCGACGTGCCCTCGCGATCAAGCGGACGCCGATGGCCGCGCCCATGAACAGCGTGGTGTCGAGAAGCAGGATGGACCATGGAACGGATGTGCCGCCCTCGAGAACCGACATGCGCCCCACCGCGCCGGTCAGAATCGACGCGATAATTCCGGTGTAGGCGAGCAGGACCGCTTCGCGGACGCTGGCGTAGCGCCACGCTTGCGAATACGCGCCTGTGAAATTGAAGACGATGATGCGGAGCACACACGCGACGAGTGCATACTCGAGGAAGATCGCACCGTACGGAGGCGGGGGGGGCCATCCCTCGAAGCGCGCAAGGAACGAAAGAAACGTTGCGCAGAAGGAACCTGTCAGATCGGCTGCGACAAGTACCCGGGTACGGGTTGTCGTGACAGGCGACACGGATTGGGGTGTTGAAACACCCGGCATGGCGGTCCGATTTGAGAAATCCAATTTGATCGAGTCCGACGCTCAGCTGCGCTCGTGTAGGGTACATCGCAAAGCCCCATCAAGTCACAACTTGCATTATAGTGGGAAGGTTAGGCCCAGAGCGCGCCTCGCGCGACGCCGTATTGTGCTGCTCACTTTCCTTCGTTCAACGGTGTTGAGTCTCGGCACCATTTTGCTTCCACCTCCTGAGGTGCTCTTCGTCTCGCAGCACGCTTCTCCGATTCAGGCCAATGACGCACCGATGCACGCAGTACTGGGGCTCGCGTACGGTGATACGTGCGGTGTTCCGAGCTGAGGTGCCAAAGCGAGATGGGCTGCGATCATCGATCCCAGGTTCTGGTGCGCTGAGAACGCCACATGCGACCCGTCGGACATTGCGCGGCTGGTTCTCGGCTTCCTGTTTCGACAACGCGAGGTTCCAGATTGACAGCCGGCACCGCTTGGCCGCAATCCGCTTTCGCCCTCGAGTTCGGTAACCGCGCTCCAGACCCAACCCGATACCACCAACCAGTGTCGCCAATCGCCAGACCCGCCTAACTTCTCAGAATTCGTACGCAGCGCCTCTGGTCGGCATCCGCCGCTGGAGTCCCCCCGCGAGCCGCTGATCCGACGAGTGTTCCGCCCGACCGAGCCCACGGCTCAAACCGCGTCATGACGCCTCCTCCGCCACCATCCACACGGTCGCGGCCGCGACGGCGCTTCATCGATCCGGTCCCCGTGATTCGGACGTCGGAGAATTCCGGTTACACGGGTGTGCCGCTTCCGGAGATGCTGCACGCCCGCGCGCCACATGCGGTCTGGCGCCACGTCTGGCGCAGCGTCCTTCGCGTCCTGGTGCTGGTCGCCGTCGATTTGCTGACGCTCGAGATACTGCGCATCATCCTGTCCGCAGCGCGTGACCAGGCATGGTTCGGCCCACGGGTTGCGGCCGAACTGGCGGCGATCGTTCCTGCGGGCAGCGTGCCGGCGCTGCCACTCCAGGCCGCCGTCCTGCTCGGCCTCACCATCTGCGGCGGTTATGTCGGGGGAGCGAGAAAGCGGCATGTGCGCAGTGTGGCGATGGGCGCAGTCCTCGGTGTGCTCTTCGTCACCTGGACGAATCTTTTCACCCCGCCCGAGCTGCGACGCTTCCTCGGGGTCGCATTTGTCGGCCTCGCGATCGCGGCAACGCTGGTCTTCGTTCGCCTCGTGCTCGATCTCGTCGTCGAACGCATCCGGCCGCGCGCTGCGCTCGCGTTGCGCGCGATTCTCGTCTCTCCCACGCGTGACCTCCGCGCGGGGCGAAACCATCCGGCATTTGGCGACCCGACGGAGTTTCGCTTCGTCGGTGAAGTTGACGCCACGCGCACCGAAGGCGCCGAGGGGCCGCTTGGCCCAACCAGCGCCATGATGCGCCTGATTGACGAGCATCGCGCCGACACGGTCGTCCTGTTCGGCCATCTCAGCGAGCCCCTCGCGGAACGGCTCGCCCGAGTGGCCGATGCTGCCGGCTGCAATGTCGTGTGCCTGCCGAGAACACTGGCACTCCATGGTTTCGAGCCGCAGCTGGTCTTCCATCATGGCGACCCGCTGATGCGACTCGTGCGCCCGGGGGAACGCGGACGTCAGCTGGTCGTCAAGCGCGCGATGGACATCATCATCTCGTCGATCATGCTGGTGCTGCTCGCGCCGCTGTATGCGCTGATCGCCCTCGGCGTACGGATCACGTCGCGCGGCCCGGCACTCTTTCACCAGCAACGCGTGGGGCAGGGCGGGCGTACCTTCAGCATGTGGAAGTTCCGCAGCATGATCGCCGCGGCCGAAGCACAGAAGGAGGTGCTTCGTTCGCGCAACGTGTACGGCGACGAGCCGCTGTTCAAGATCGCGCACGACCCGAGGATCACACGTTTCGGCGCGTTGCTCCGCAAGACAAGCCTTGACGAGCTGCCGCAGTTCTGGAATGTCCTGCGGGGCGAGATGTCACTGGTCGGGCCGCGTCCGCCGTTGCCGGATGAAGTCGCCCAGTACCGGGAGCACCACTTCATTCGACTCGACGTCAGGCCAGGACTCACCGGACCCTGGCAGGTGTCGGGCCGGAACCGGATCGTCCACTTCGAGGATGTGATCCGGCTCGAGTCGGCGTACATCGCAGAGTGGTCGTTTGCCCGCGATGCGATGATTCTGCTGCGCACCCTGCCGGCGGTGATCCGCATGGACGGAGCGCACTGACCCTTGACGGTGAGGAAAACCGCGGCAGCCGTGCGCGATCCGTGGCGGTTGCCAGGTATAGATAAGTTCACAGCGCGCGACTGGATCGATGCGCTCAGGTGCGGGAAACCTGCCGGGCGTCGGCTGGCTGTTTCCAGGCCGCGCCGTCGTGCGTCTCCCCGTAGGTCTGGATTGGCCGCGATCGGCTTGCGCTGTTCCCACCGGTTCGCCTGGCGCCTCCCAGTCAACCATTCCGACTACTTGCGGCGAACCCGGTCCCACCTGCATGCGATACAAGGCTCTTGACAGCTGGCGGGGAATCTGTGCGCTATTCGTCGTGCTCTATCACGCGAAGGGGAACGGCGTCCTCGGTCAGAGTTCCGTCATCGGCGGCGCCTTCCTGTTCGTGGATTTCTTCTTCGTGCTCAGCGGCTTCGTGATGGCCGAAGCGTATTCGGCGCGGATCGAGGACGGACGCGCTTTCCGGGAGTTCATGGTTCGTCGGTTCGGTCGCGTGTGGCCCTTACA
>CAYMQV010000073.1:16033-19921 GCA_964392395.1 uncultured Gemmatimonadaceae bacterium | reverse complement strand
ACTCTCAGGTGGTGCGTGGCGTCACGCCGCCGAAGTGCGTGGCGTCACGCCGCCGTTTCACGCACGACCTGCTCCAGCGTCGTGATCCCGCGCAGCACTTTCAGCCAGCCGTCCATACGCAGCGTGAGCATCCCCTCGGCCACCGCCGCATCCTTCAGCTCCGCCGCACCGGCGTTCTGCAGGATCAGCTTGCGAATGGCGGGCGACATGCTCATCACCTCGTACAACCCCTGGCGTCCCTTCATGCCCGAACCGTTGCAGGCGTCACAGCCCTTGCCCCGGAAGTACGGCAGCCTGCCCACCGGCGAATCGAGCGTCAGCCCTTCGAGGAACGGCGCCGCATCCGGCATCGCGCCGCGCCGCGCCCCATCGAGCGCTTCCTGCGAGAGCTGCAACTGCCGCAACGTGGTCGTCGGCTTCACCTTCGCGGTTGAAAGCTCCAACTCGCTCGGCTCGTACTTCTCGCGACAGTTCTTGCAGATGCGCCGCACCAGACGCTGCGCCAGAATCAGGTTCAGCGCACTCGACACGTTGAAGGGCTCGAGGCCCATGTCCATCAGACGCGTGATCGTCTCCGGCGCACTGTTGGTGTGCAGCGTGCTCAGCACCATGTGCCCCGTCAGTGCGGCCTTGATCGCAATCGACCCGGTCTCCAGGTCCCGGATCTCACCCACCATGATCACGTTCGGGTCCTGACGCAGGAACGCCTTCAGGGCCGCCGCGAAGGTCATCCCGATCTCGTTGCGCACCAGCACCTGGTTGATGCCGAACAGGTTGTACTCGACCGGATCTTCAGCGGTCATGATGTTCGTGTCGCCGGTGTTGATCTTCGACAGGCACGAGTAGAGCGTGGTCGTCTTGCCGGATCCCGTCGGACCGGTCACCAGCACCATGCCGTACGGATTGGTCACCGCCTCCATCAACTCCTTTTCGGCCCGCGGCTCGATGCCGAACTTCTCGAGGTCGAGCGTCAGGTTGCCCTTGTCCAGAATCCGGAGCACGATCTTTTCGCCGAAGAGCGTCGGCAAGGTGCTGACGCGGAAATCGATCACCTTGTCGCCGAACTTGAGCTTGATGCGGCCGTCCTGCGGCACACGACGCTCGGCGATGTTCAGGCTCGACATGATCTTGAAGCGACTCACCAGCGACGCCCGCAACTTGATCGGCGGCTTCATCACTTCCTGCAACGCACCGTCGACGCGATAGCGCACACGCAGCTCGTGCTCGAAACACTCGAAATGAATGTCCGACGCGCCACGCTGGACCGCTTCGATCAGGATCGCGTTGATCAGGCGCACCACCGGCGCCTCGTCCATCCCGACCATCGCCGCGGTGGCGTTATCCTCCGCCTCCGACTCCAGCACTTCGACATCCGACATCTCGGAGGTGATGTCGGCCAGCATCGAGTTCACGGCCTCTTCGGTCGAAGCCTTGGCCGGATAGTACTTCTCGAGCTGCGTCTGCATCGAGACTTCGCCGGCCAGGACCGGGAAGATCTCGTAGCGCGTTGCGAAGCGCAGCGCGTCCGTGCCCTCGTGATTCCACGGATCTGTCACCGCCACCGTCAGCTTCTGCCCCTCGCGAACGAGCGGAATCATTCGGTACCTGTGTGCCATCTCGGCAGGCACCGCACGCAAGACCTTCTCTTCCGGTTCGACCTTCAGCAGGTCGACCGCCGGCATGCTGTGCGCCTTGGCCAGTGACTTGAGCAGCGCCACTTCGTTCAAGTGTCCCGCCCGGATCGCAAACAACGGCATCGAACCAACGCCCTTGGCCGTGGCAAGGTCCTTCGTGGCCGTCGTGATCTGGTCCGGGGTCAGTAACTGCTCCTTCAGCAGGTGCTGGCGGAACGAACTGCCCGGCGCGGAACCGGGCGCGGTCGCAGGACGATAGCCCGTCGGCTTCGGTGCGCCGGCGGAGGCTGGCCGCGAGTCAGTTGTTGAACGGACGTCGGACATGTGACGGGTGGCTTGAAGTGTGCGCAACGCGACCTCGAGCGGGGTGGTGCTCGATCAGCGATGTACCGTGGTGGGACGCGGAGTAGCTGAGAACGTCACGTGCGCCCGCAGGCCGGCCGCCAGCTTCGGCCCGATGCCGCGAACACGCTGCAACGCCTCCAACGATCCGAACGGACCCTTCGATCTCCGATCGTCCACGATCCGGGCCGCCAGCGCGGGCCCGATCCGGGGTAACCGCTCCAGCGCATCGGCATCGGCGCGGTCGAGGTCCACAGGCTCGAGTCTCGGCACCTCGGGTGCGAAGTGCGACGCGGTATCAACCGGTGCGCGGATTCGCCGTCGCCGACCGCTGCCGAAGTGCCCGATCGTCGCGCTGTCGGCCACGAGATCCGACGACCCGCGCCGGCGAGAGGCACGCATCGATCGCGCGGGACGGCCACGTCGCACCTCCCGCTGCGCCGAATCCACGGCCACCAGCTGCCGCGACAGCGCCTCGGCCGCAATTGGCGAAACTGCGCCACTATGGCGCCACTGTTGAACCAGTTGAACGAAAGCACCTGCGACAGCGATTGCCGCCAGCCACCGCAAGGCGTTCCGCTCGCTTCGGGTCAGGGACATGCGCCCTCCGGACTAAAGTCCAGAGTATGGTGCGGCGCTCAGTCGATCAGCACCCACCCAATCCGCGCCGGTCGGCGCGATCTGCTACATGCCCTGCCGACTACGGCCGCTCCATCCCTCGGATCAGCGCCATCGCCACCGTCCCGACGATCTGCATGCTCTCCACACTGACCTTGTCGGCGGTGTCTTCCAGCGTGTGATGGTAGGGGTAGTCGATGTCGAGCACGTCGATCGCCCGCAGCCCCGCCGCCTGCAGCGCCACGTGGTCATCCCGAATGGCATACTTCGGCTGCTGGATGAAGTACTGCGAATAGCCCAGCGACTCGGCCTGCCGCCAGACGCGCGCGACCACCTCAGGCGCAAAATCGAGCGAGTTCTGCTCCTGGAAGATCTGCAGACTGCGATCACCAATCATGTCCCACACGACGGCGAATTCCGGCTTGTAGCCGGGGCTCGGCGGGTGCGCGGCAAAGTACGTCGAACCGATGAAGACATCGAACTCCGTCGGGACGAACTGGCCGTAGTCCTCGCCATCGACGAGCACCAGATCGACACCAACCGCTGTCGGCTTCGCCCTGAGCGCATCGCCGAGTGCCAGAAAGAGCGCGATCCCGCTGGTGCCATCGTTGGCGCCGACGATCGGTTTCTCTCGATCCCCCGCCGGGACACCCTCGCCGTCCGCCCGGGGACGCGTGTCCCAGTGTGTCACATACAGCACTCGTGGGGACGCCGCCGGATTCCATTGCGCGACGATGTTGCGCATCGGCAACTGCTGTCCCGTCTTCGTCGTGTGCGTCCAGACCTGCTCGGTGACCGTTGCGCCGCGCGAGCGCATCTCGGCGACGATCCAGTCGCCGGTCGCACGGTGCCCGGCTGAGCCAGGCACCCGAGTCCCGAAACTGAGGGCCTTCGTCAGATATCCCATCGACACCGGGCCGTTGAATCCGGCTGCCGCACGCAGGTTCAACGAGTCGGCCCCGGGGCCCGCGGATCCGGGCGCCGACTCGCCCGAACAGGCGGCGACGCAGGCCAGCAGGACGGCGCAGAGCAGCGAACCATGGCGTTGCAGCAGCATGAGAGAAATGGACACTGGAGAGAACGAAGAGATCCCGACTGGCGCACCGCGCGGCATTCAGGGCCCGGCGAACGGAACCCGACACTCAACCCCGTGTCACAATTAGGCTTGAACCTCCAGCCTGTCGGGCCGAATATACGGCCCGACGGTATTCTGCTGTACCTCCCTGACCCGCTGCCGTGAAGATCCTCAGTCGCTACGTCCTGCGAGAGCACCTCGGGCCACTCGCCTTTGCGC
>CAYMQV010000073.1:0-16023 GCA_964392395.1 uncultured Gemmatimonadaceae bacterium | reverse complement strand
GCGCTGACGGCACTGACGTCGCTGTTGCTGTTGAACTTCATCGCCAAGCGGTTCGGCGATCTGGTGGGCAAGGGGCTGCCGACCGCCGTGATCGCCGAGTTTTTCATGCTCGCCATTCCGTTCACCGTCGCCATGACGTTGCCGATGGCGTGTCTGGTGGCGGTGCTCTACGCCTTCAGTCGGCTGGCCTCGGAGAGCGAAATCACCGCCATCAAGGCCAGTGGCGTCTCGATGAACCGCGTGATGGCGCCAGTGCTTGGTGGCGCCACCGTCCTCGCCATCGGCATGGTGCTCTTCAATGATTTTCTCCTCCCCATGGCGAACCACCGACTCCGCATTCTGCAGACGGACATCGGTCGCACCAAGCCGACGTTCGCGCTGCGCGAGCAGGTGATCAACGATATCGTCCCCGGACGTCTCTTTCTCCGGGCCGCGCGCATCGACAAGGCCAGCAGCATTCTTCACGGCGTGGTGATCTACGATTTTGGCGATGGCAGCAAGCGACGCACGATCGTTGCCGACAGTGGCGAGCTGGCGTTCATCGACGGCACCGGCGACATACGAATGGTGCTGTATCACGGCACCATGACCGAGATTCCGGCGAACGATCCGACGCAGCTCTCGCGCCTCTCCTACGCCACCGACCGCATCACCGTCCGCAACGTGGCCAACAGCTTCACGCGCGACAGCGCTGACAGCTACAAGTCGGAGCGCGAAATGGGCGTCTGCGAGATGCAGCGGATGGTGTATGGCGCCGAGCAGGATCTGTATCGGGAAACACGCAGTTCCGCGGCGACGCAGCAGCGGGCCATGAAGGCGCTCACGCGCGGCATCGTCGACTCGCTCAAGCCAATCGACTCGTTGCGCACGGCCTCACCGGGCATCGGGCGCTACTACTGCGCCGCGACGACCGCGCTGAGCGCGTTCTTCACCCGCGGCGACAGCACGACGAAAGTCCGCGGCACACCCACCACGGCACCGCTGAGCGCCAGTCCCGGCATCGCGCCAATCGTCACACCGAACGACAAGGCCTCGACGACCGTCCCGGCGGGGGTGAAGGCCGGCGCACCGCCCACGGTGCGTGGCACGGTGGTGGCCGGCGCGCCAGCAGCCAGCACGCCGGTCGCGACCACGTCGGCGCCACCCGCCAGCGCTCCCTCTCCTGCCATTGCGCCGTCGAGCGGTCTCATTCAGCCGCAACTGGAGGCACCGTCCCAGGTCACCGTGTCGATGGCTGCCACCGGGATCGGCTCACTGATCGAGCAGAACATTCAGCGTGCCACGATCGCGAGAGCGACCTGGTCACAGTACGAAGTCGAGATTCACAAGAAATTCTCGCTGGCCGTCGCCTGTATCGTCTTCGTGCTGCTCGGCGCGCCGATCGCGCTGCGCTTCCCCCGCGGCGGCGTGGGGCTCGTGATCGGGGCCAGTCTCGGGGTGTTCGGGCTGTACTACGTCTGCCTCATCGCTGGTGAATCGTTCGCTGACGACGGCGTGCTGCCGCCATGGGTTGCGATGTGGGGCGCCAACCTGGTCTTCACACTGGTGGGCCTGGTGCTCTTCGCCCGCATGGGCCGAGAGAGCAGCACGGCACGTGGCGGCGATCTGGGTGACGTGAAGGATCGGCTTCGTGGCTGGGTGGCGTCGCTCCGCCCGTCGGCGCGACGCAGTGCGCCGGTGCCGGCCACCGACCGCTGACGCCCGCGACCATGATGCGCGCCCTCGATCGCTACGTCCTCAAGGAATGGCTCCGGATTTTTCTCGTCACCGCGTTCGGCTTCCCCGTGCTGATCGTGATCGTCGACCTGACGGAGAAGCTCGACACCTATCTGCAGCGCCAGATTCCCGCGCGCGACATCGGGCTCAGCTACATCTATGGTGTGCCTGAGACGATGTTCCAGGTGCTGCCGGCAGCGGTCCTGTTTGCGACGGTCTTCACGGTGAGTTCGTTCACCAGATACGCCGAGATCACGGCGGCGAAGGCGAGCGGCATTTCGTTCCACCGCTTCATTCGGCCGCTGACGCTGGGTGCGGTCCTGGCCATGTGCATCGGGTTGTCACTCAACGTGATCATCCCGCCGCTCAACCAGAAAAAACTGAACCTGCTGCAGGAGCAGAAGTTCAAGGATACCGGCGAACGCTACAATTTTGCCTACGCCACCGGTGAAGGACGCACCTACAAGGTCGGGGCATTGCACGCCTCGCGAAACATGATCGAGAACGTCGAGGTCGAGCGTCTCGGCACCGGACCAGCCTTGCCGACCACGTACAGCATTGCCGAACAGGCCTTCTACCGGAAGAACACGCACTGGATGCTGGTGCGCGGCCATTTGCACGTGGTGCCCAATGCGACGGTGGACGTCGTCTTTTCCTACGACTCCCTGCTCGACCGGGCGTTCGTCGAGCGACCGCTGGAGCTGAACGCCGCCACCAAGGCGCCGGCTGACATGGGCTGGGGCGAGCTGGGACGCTACATTCGGGCGTTGCAAAGATCCGGATCGGATGTGAATCCGCTGAAGGTCGAGCGCATGCTCAAGCTCGCCATCCCGGTGACGTGCGTGATCATTCTGCTCTTCGCGGCACCCTTGGCAACCAGTACGCAGCGAGGCGGTGCAGCGTGGGGCATCGGCGTCAGCCTGCTGACCACCGTGGTATTCCTCGTACTCGTGAACCTGATGCGCGGCTTCGGCGGCAAGGGAATCATCTCGCCTGATCTGGCCGCCTGGGTGCCGAGCCTGATTTTCGGCGTCGTGGGTGCCGTCCTGCTGTTCCGGGTGCGCACATGACCGGTGGCTCGCACGTACCGGCACCAACCCGGACGGCCGACGTGGCCATCGACATCCTGCCGATTCGCGCGGTACGCGCCCTCGGCCGGTTGGCGGTCGAACAGCTGGCACATACCGGTCGGTTTGCGCAATTCATGGGCGACATCGCCCGCGGCTTTCGCGAGGTGCGCACCTGGGCGCCAGAAGTCGTGAAGCAGATGCGCGGCATCGGTGTCGATTCGTTGCCCCTGGTGGTCATCGTCGCCTCGTTCCTCGGCGCCGTCTCGGCTTTCCAGACACGCTATCAGCTGTTTCCTGGTGTGCAGCTGAGTGTCATCGGGCTGATCGTGCGGCAATCGATCGTCCTCGAGCTCGGGCCCCTGCTCACGGCACTCGTGCTCGCCGGCCGCGTGGGCGCCAAGATGACGGCCGAGATCGGGACCATGCGCGTCACCGAGCAGATCGACGCGCTCGAAACGCTGGCATTTGATCCCGTGGCGTTCCTCGCCGTGCCGCGACTGATCGCGGCGTTGATCATGGTGCCCGTGCTGGTGCTGGTCGCAAATTTCATGGCGATCGTCGCGGCATTCGTGACACTGATCATGGCCACTGATGTGACGCCGCTCGACTACAAGGCCGGCCTGCAACTGGCGTTCATTCCATTCCAGCTCTGGTACAGCGTGATCAAGTCGATCGGATTCGGCGCCGCGATTGCCCTCGTCTGCACCTACGAAGGGTACGTGAGCGGATCAGGCGCGGAAGGCGTGGGCCGATCGACAGCCAAAGCGGTGGTGATCACCTCCGTTGCCATTCTCGTCTACGATGCCATCATCGCGGCCCTCCTCGCACCATTCATTCAAGCATGAAACGCACCAACGAAATTCTCGTCGGACTGCTGCTCCTCCTCGGCGGCGGCATCGCGGTCTTCGGCGCCATCTGGCTGGTGCGTGGCAGCCTGGGCAAGGGCTATCCGCTCTACGCCCGATTTCCGTGGGGCGCAGGCCTGAAGCCCGGCCAGCCAGTGCTGCTCGCCGGTGTGACGGCAGGCTCGGTCGCCGACGTGGAATATGATCCGCAGGGGACTGTGCGCGTCACCCTGCGAATGTCGACGGGCTTCCAGGTGCCGAAGGGGAGCACGGCCCAATCGATTCCAGTCGGCTTCTTCGGCGATCGGGCGATCGCGATCGAGCCGATCATCGGGGTGAAGGATTTCATCGCCGAGGGTGACAGCATCGTCGTCAGCAAGAGCGGTGCGACAACCGATGAAGTGATCGCGATCGGTGACTCGATCGCGAAGGATATCCGTGGCATCACGCTGCCGTTGCGCCGGCAGCTGGTCGACAGCGGTGGAGTCGACGACATCCGCGAGATCCTGCGCAGCACCAGTGCACTCACCAAGCAATTGAACGCCGTCATCCTGGCGCAGAACACCCAGCTCACGCTGGCCATGACGAGTGTGAATCGGTCGCTGAAGGCCCTCGAGCGTACCACCGGCGCGCTGGACTCGATGCGCGTCGACAGCCTGTCGCGCAACGCCGGCCGAGCCACCGCGAATGTGGCGGCACTCACCGACTCGCTGCGTCACACGATCCAGTCGCTGAACACCACCATGGGCCGACTGGAACGTGGTGAGGGAACAGCGGGCAAGCTGCTGACCGACACGCTGCTCTACAACGACGTGCGTCGGCTGGTCACGCGCCTCGACAGCGTCACGGCCGACTTCAAGCGGGACCCGCGCAAGTACCTCAAGTTCTCGGTCTTCTAGCGCCGGACACGTTTGCGATGTCTGCCATAGCGGTGCGCATCGTGACGGCCGTTGGCCATTGACCCGTGGCGGACAGATGGAGCCCCTCCAGCTCGCCGCTTCCGTTACGCCTTCGCTCCATTAGAATCCGCCAACCAGCCAGGCAAGCGTCGCAGAGCGCTCGTTATGGCACTCGTCGCCGTTTACTCCCCCGATTGCGACGTGCGGGTTGGCGGACTTCCACAGCGTGAGGTGGCCGTGGGTGAATTCAAGGCGTTTCTCAAGGAGTACGGTATCATCGGGTTGGCGCTCGGTGTCATCATCGGCAGCAAGGCCGGCGAACTCGTGACCTCGATCGTCGATGGGCTGCTGATGCCGGTCGTTGGCAAGCTGCTGCCGAGTGGGGACTGGCAGAAGCTTGTGGTGGGACCGTTCCAGATCGGCGTCGTTCTTGCCGCGCTGATCAAGTTCATCGTGGTGGCCTACTTCGTTTTCTTCGTGTCCAAGCGGCTGCTCAGAGAAGAGACGGTCGCCAGGAAGTAACGTCTGCGCGCCTCAGCGCACGCCGGGCGGGTCCAACAGCTGGACCCGCCCGGTCGCGTATCGTGACTGATGTCGCTTGGCTTCGCTGGATCCTGGGCCGCAGGATCTGGCTCCAGTTCTACCACCGGCCGTCAGCACTGCGTCATCACTTCGGCGCTGCTCTATCCAGAAGAGCGCGCGAGGCGAGTCATTCGGTCGCGCTGCCCGGTCGTTGGCGGAACGCAAACAGATACACCGGAACCCCGGCCAGGATCGCTCCGAATACCGCCAGTGCCGGCCACCGCGTGGTCTCGTCGACCAGCGCCGTGACGATCAGAAAGGTCGTCGAGAGCAAAAAGACGATCGGGGCGATCGGGTACAGCGGCGTCCGGAAGGCCGGGGCGTGGTCTTTCCTCCGTCGCAGCACGAAAATGCCAGCGATGGCGAGCATGTAGAACGGCACGATCGCCGTCACGAATGCATCGGCCAGCTGCTCAAAACTCCGGAGCAGCACAAAGCCCACGCCCAGCACGCAGCTGAGGCTGATCGCGACCCACGGGGTCTCGTACTTCGGATGCACCTTCGCCACCTGCTTGAAGAACAATCCATCAGCCGCCATGGCGAAGAAGATGCGCGGGGAGGCCAGCATGGTTCCGTTCAGGGATCCGAACGTCGAAAGCATGACGGTCAGGCCAACCATCGTCACGCCCCACGCGCCGACGAGATACTGCGCGACATCCGCGGCCACCAGCTTCGATTTGGCGATCTGTTCCACCGGGAACACGATCAGGTACGCCACGTTCGCCAGCAGATAAATCGCGACCACGGCCACCGTCCCGATGATCAGCGCCCGAGGCAGGTTCTTCTGCGGATCCTTGATCTCGCCACCGACGAAGCTCACGTCCGCCCACCCGTCGAAGGCCCAGAGCACACTCACCAGTGCCAATCCAAAGGCTCCGACCGAGAAGCTGCCGGGCGGCGCCGCAGGGGTGAAATGCCCGCCCGTCTTCGGCAGACCGATCGCGATCGCCATCACCGCGATGATCAGCAGGCCGGCATACTTGGCGACGGTCGTGATGTTCTGCACCAGCGACCCCCACCGCATGCCGATGATATTGAACGCGCTGGTGACGATGATTGCCAGCGCCGCCAGCCAGTGTGACCAGTCGCTGTAGGGCGCGACCGAGGCGTCGAATCCCGCCACCCGCAGCGAATACTCGGCAAAGGTGAGCGAGATCGCGCCAATGGCCGCCGCCCGGATGATGATGAACTCCGCCCAGCCGAACAGAAACGCCGGCATCCGACCCCAGCACTCCCGCAGGTAGGCGTAGATCCCGCCGGTCTTCGGGTAGACGCTGGCAATCTCGGCCAGGCTGAGCGCCCCGCAGAGGGCGACGACGCCGCCTGCGACCCAGACCGCCATCAGCGGCAACGGTCCGGGCAGCTTGGCGGCGATGCCGGCAGGCGAACGGAATATTCCCGACCCGATGGTGATTCCGATCAGGACGGCGACGGAGCTCCAGAGGCCGAGGCGGCGTTGGAGTCCGGGGGCAGACGGGGATGCGCTCATGCGGCCAGCCTACTCCCCCGACGGCGCAACCGCAACGCAGCTACCGCATCGCAGCTTCCGATCCTCGGCAAAACCGGTCAACTTAGGTTGCAGGGTTTCCGTTCATTCCAGTGCAACCCGTTTGTCGTCCGTAACCCAACGTCTCCGATGATCGCAACCACGATCTTCTGGGTGGCTGTCGCCCTCTGCGTGATCGCGCACCGCTACATCCTGCGCTCCGCATTTGCCGCCGGCGCCACCGTTCAGCACTCGCACACGCTGCCGCCCATTCGCCGCGCCGCTGAGGTGCTCTGGGTGGTGCTTCCGGCCGTCACGCTGGTCTATCTGCTGGTGGCCACGTGGCAGGCAATCGAGGCCCGGAAGAGTACGCCGCCGGTCGCCGCAACCGCTGGGGTCATCACATGAACCTCCTTCGCCGCCTTGCTGGCGTCTCGTTCCTCGCAGCCCTCGGCCACGTGGTCTTCGGTGGCTTTGTTCGAATTTCCGGTTCCGGCATGGGCTGCGGCGATCACTGGCCCAAGTGCTATGGGTACTGGTTTCCGCCGCTCGATCGCCCCGATCTGGTCATCGAGGTGTTTCATCGGTACTTCGCAGCCACCCTCTCGACGGTGGTCGCCGTCTTCCTGCTGATGGCGTTCCTGCGGCGGCGTGAGGCCGGGGTCGCTGGCAGGGCCGGTGTGTTTCGGGCAGCGGCGCTGGCGTTCGGGATCGTGCTGACCGCAGCGACACTCGGCGCGGTCACGGTGAATTATCGCAACGAGTGGTGGGCGACCCTCGCGCACAAGGCAGTCGCGATGTCGCTGCTGGCGACGCTGAGTGTGGCCTGGATGCGCGCCGGTGGTTTGCCATCACTCGCCGCGATCTCCGAACGCGTGGTATCCAACAAGACCGTGAAAGCGTCGACGGTGGCAGCCGTGCTCGCGCTGCTGACGGTGATGATGGGCGGAATGGTGGCCAAGTGGACCGGGGCCTCGGTGGCATGCGTCGGCTTCCCGCTCTGCGGTGACGGGTCGCTTGGCGGCGGTGCGCAGCACATCCAGCTCACGCACCGCGTGCTGGCCTATCTGACGGCGTTGCATGTCGTCTTCATGGCGGTATCGATCATGCGCCGCCGGGAGCACGCCACGATCACGCTGCTCGCCGGAATTGCAGCGGGTGTGGTCGTGCTGCAGATCGTGTTCGGCGCGCTGATGGTGCTCGGCGGGTTTCCCGTCGTGATCCGGTCGTTGCATCAGGCAACGGGCGTGCTGCTCTGGGTTGCGACGTTGACATTGACCTATGCCGCCCGCCGAGCGAAGAATCCGCCGGCCGATGGAGCTGCCGTTGGTGCCGTCGTGCGCCCGCGGGCTCCGCAGATGGCAGGAGCGACGGCGTGACCACACCGGCGCTCGCCGCGGACGTCGCTGTGGGGCGGCCGCTCTGGCGCGACCTGGTGATGCTCACCAAGCCCACGATCATCTCGTTGCTGCTGGTGACGACCGCCGCGCCGATGTACATCGCCGGCCGACCAAGCCTGACCCTGCTGGCGATCGTGATGTGCGGTGGATATCTGATGGCCGGCGGAGCAAACGCGGTCAACATGTTTCTCGATCGCGACATCGATAATGTGATGTCGCGCACGCGGCTGCGGCCAATTCCCAGTGGTCGGATGACGCCGATCGCGGTGCTCGCGTTTGGCACTGCCCTCGCCGCGACAGCCACCTGGATGCTGGCGTTCTTCGTCAATGTGCTGACCGCCGCGCTCGCACTGGGCGGCTTCTACTTCTACGTGTTCATCTATACGCGGTGGCTCAAGCGCACCACGCCACAGAACATCGTGATCGGTGGTGCGGCCGGCGCGTTTCCCCCCCTGGTTGGGTGGGCTGCCGTCACCGGGCGCATCGATCTGACGGCGATCTACCTGTTCATGATCATCTTCTACTGGACGCCGCCACACTTCTGGGCGCTGGCGCTGAACAAGCAGAAGGACTACGGCAACGCCAGCGTGCCGATGGCGCCACTGGTGTGGGGCGAACGCGAAACGATGCGCCAGATGTTCTGGTACACCATCGTGCTCCTCGTCATCACGCTGCTGCCGGTCACGTATGGCGCATTCGGCTGGATTTACGGGATCAGCGCGACGCTCTTTGGCGGACTGCTCCTTGGCGGCGTCGTGAAGATGATGCGCGCCAAGGACTGGGTGAAGCCGGCCTGGTGGGTGTATGGCTACTCGCTGCTGTATCTCGCACTGCTCTTCGTGGCGATGGTCGTCGATCGGCAGCTATCGATCTGAACCGCTCGCGCTGCGCAGCACGACGCCACACCCGCTCACGGCGAATGCACGTGCGGGTGGCAGGCGCAGGATGATCGGCCACGCATCGCTTCCCAGCCTTCACGCCCGATGATCGGCACCATCGCAAGCGCCGCCAGCGGATCGGCCCACCACCAGCCGAAGCTCGCGTTCAACGCCAGGCCCAGCAGGAGAATCCACGACAGATAGCTGCAGAGCATCGTCTGCTGTGCTTCCGCGGCCAGCGCACCGCTGCCAAGGGTTTCCGCAACGCGTCGCTTCGCGCGTGCCAGAGGCGGCATGATCAGCGCACTGAAGAGGGCCAACACGAGACCGATCGTACTCTCGCCCGGCACGTCATGATGACGCAGTGACTGCACCGACTCGTACGCGACGTAGCCCGCCAGGCCGAGGAACGACGCGCCCGTCAGACGGAGCGCAATGAACTCTGCCCGTTCGCGCGACTTCGGGTCACTGTCGGCGGTCAGTCGCCACGTTGCCGTCAGCGACGCCCCCAGCTCGAGCATCGAGTCGACCCCGAAGCCCACCAACGCGATGCTCCCGGCTGCGAGCCCCGCCGTCATCGCGATGATCGCCTCGGCGGCGTTGTACAGCAGCGACACCACATTCAGGATGCGGCCGCGGCGAAGTGCATCTGCGCGAGGGTCGAGCGCTGAGGTGGTCACAGGAGAATCCGGGCTGGGCGAGTGAGGTCGACGACCTGAGTATACCACGGCGCATTGCACGGGTTCGGCGGCGAGTAAGTTGCGACCATGCCCCTCGCACCAGATGACCGTCCGCCGGCACCGCTCCCGGATGACTTGCCGCCCCTCACCGCGTGGGCCGACGTTGACGCAGCGGGGGCCGAGGCGGTACGGCGCTTTACCACGCCTCCACCAATCACGCGACGCATTACCGAGCCAGTGGCCCGCGCCGCGATGCCGAAATTCATGCCGAGTGGCGGACAACACCGCGACGTGCTCGGCAGCGAAGGGCGCATCGCGACGTGGAGCTGGGGTGACGAGGCGTGGCCCTTCGTGATTTGTCTGCACGGGTGGGGCGGCCGTGGAACGCAGTGGGCGCATCTCGCAACGGCGTTGCTCGAGCACCAGCATCGGGTGGTCGTCCTGGACGCACCAGCCCATGGCGCCTCGGATGGTGATCGTGCCTCGCTCCCCGGCTTTCGAAACGCGTTGCTGCGCGTCCTGGATACGCACGGCGCACCCAAGGCACTGGTTGGACACTCACTTGGCGGGCTGGCCGTGCTGGCGGCCATCGCGTCGCGCGCCAATGGTGGGGTCACGCCACTGCCGCGCGCCGTCAGCATCGGCGCGCCAAGCAGCGTGGATCGCCCGCTGAGCCGGTTCCTGCGCCGACACCAGGCCACCGAGGCGGTACAGGCGGCAATGATCGCCAAACTCGAACAGCGGTGGCACTTCCGGTGGCACGAGTTGGAGACCGTGTCACTGGCCGCACAGGCGATGCGCGCTGGCGGCGCCCCGCTGCTGGTGGTGCATGCGGCTGACGACGAACAGGTACTCGTCGTGGAATCGGAGGGCCTCGCCGCCGACTGGCCGAATGCGGAGCGCTGGCTTGCTCCAGAGGGAAGCGGTCACGTCAGGATTCTGCGCGAACCCACCGTGATTGAAAAGATTGTGGCGTTCGTCACCGCGCCCGACGACGCTAACGCCTCAAGGTGAGCGTCACCTCATAGGCCGACTTCGCGGCGCTGAACGAGACGGTCGCCGACGCCTCACCCAGCGACGGATGCCAGGCGCGGAACGACGCCGTGGTGGCCCGGCCGTCGAGCGTGAACTGCGCGGCACCCGCAGCATCGGACAGCGCACTGGTGGCGGGCGGTGCGATTCCCACGTAGGCCCGTGCCCAGGGGAGTCCGGTGGCGAAGACGGCCAGCACCCCCGAACTGTCAGCCCGGTGCTGCACTGGAATGAGCTGGCCGTCCATCGTGAACGGCACCGTGTCCACCGGCAGCGACGGTGACGACGGCACTACCACGAGTGACTGGGCGAGCGAATCGCGCATCACCAGCAACAACGTGCTGCCGGGTGACGCGAGTTGCACGCGTGGCCGAAGTCGGCAGAGGTCGAGCTGTATCGTGGGACGGTATTCAGTCACGCTCTCGACGCGCAACGCCGTTGCGCCTTCCACCCACACGATCGCGTCGGCAACCGCACTGCCGTTCCGGACGATGGCGGTATCGACGAAGTTTTCACTGCACTCCGCAGCAAAACTCCGGGCCTGCACAGTCGTGTCCATCGACGCCGCGCCGGCGAAGACGACACGCACACGCACCGAAACCGGCCGGTCACCGGCGATCGGTTCGCGTGACGGTTGCGGGCGCATGAGCGGAAGGCGCCACGCGCGCTCCGTCGGTGACTGCGCCAGCGGCGCAGCACGCGCCTGGCGCTTCGTTGCTCCGGTGTCACTACGGCCGCAGGCGGCGAGTCCCAGCCAGAGCGTACCGATCACTGCACGCAGCCGAAGCGACATCAGCGGATCGGGACCGAGGTACGGAAGTACAGGAGCAGCGCGTGATTCATTTCGTACCCGCCGCGGCGATTGAAGCGCTGCAGCCCATAGCCCACCTCGGCCCGATTGCGCCTGGTCAGCTGGCGCCCGATCACAAACTGCGTTCGCGACTGCTCGAGCATCGCCACGCGAGATCGTGCCGGCAGCACGTTCACGAGAAATTCCTGCGAGGCCGCGAAGTACACCGTTCCGTCTTTTCGCAGCGCGTGCTGGAATCTGTCCTGGCGTCGCAGACGAACCACGGTCGGCGACCAATCGGCATCAGGCGGCGCGAACTCGCCAATCGAGCGAAGCACACGAAACTCCGCACGCATGCGATCGCTCCAGGTCCAGGCGCCCAGCGGACGGGTGCCGCTGAGCTGCACCCATGGTCGAAGCTCGAAAGAATTTGCGCGAGCCGGGAACTCGCCGTAGCGATATCCCCGCGACCACCCGAGCGCTGCCGTCGTCCGCCAGTGCGGCGACAGATCGCGCGTGATGCCGACCGCCCCGAGATTGATCTGCCAGACCTCGCCCGCATCGGCTCGGCGCCCCTGATAGTCCCAGTAGAGCGCCGTCTTCGTCGCGATGCGATGATCGCCGAACACACCACCCCAGATCATGGCATCGTGGACGGTCCTGCCATTTTGCGCTGTGCACGGCACCGCGGCCGCGAACATGAGCATCACGCACACCAGACGGCGCATTCAAACGTGCTCCTGAGTCCCAGTCGGTGAACAACCATCGTGCGGTTCCATGTGAACCAGCACGCCGAGCACCTGCGGTGTCGTGGCCCGGATCGCTCCCTTCACCCTGCCACTGACGATGTGGGCCGCCTCGAGGGACATCATCGGGTCGGCTTCTATATGAATATCGACCCAATAGCCGCGTCCTGAACGACGCACGGCAAGCTTCTCGACCGCGCGGACGGCATCCACGCCGCGTGCCGCCGCACGAATCGAGGCGACGACTTCCGGCGCGGCCACTCGATCCATCAGGTCGGCGACCGCCGTGCGCATCAGTGCCACCCCATTCCAGGCGATGATGCCCGCGGCAATCAAGGCGGCCCAATCATCGGCGCTCTCCCAGCCCGGACCACCGGCGAGGGCCACCGTAATGCCGATGAATGCGGCGAGTGACGTGAGTGCATCACTCCGATGGTGCTGTGCATCGGCCGCCAGCGCGGTACTGCCGGCCGCGCGCGCGATGCGGCGCACCCGTTTCGCCATCAACTCCTTGATGACGATCACCACGGCCAGCACGCCGAGCGTCCAGGGGGCCGGCGCGTGATGCGGCGTGCGAATCTCATAGATCGACGCCACCGCAATCCCGATGCTGGCAATCAACAGCAGCATCGCCACCGACGCCCCCGCCAGCGCTTCGGCCTTGCCGAAACCGAAGGGATACTCGTCGGTTGCGTCTCGATCGGCGATGCGCACACCAGTCCACACGGCGAGCGATCCGAAGAGATCGAATGCGCTTTCCGCCGCGTCCGCCACCAGAGCATACGAATTGCCAACCAGACCCGCGACGAGTTTCGAGGCCATCAGCGCAATGTTCACCATCATGCCAAGCTGCGCCGCGCGTACCGCCGCCCCCTCACCTGCGGCCCGACCTGGAGCCGGCATCAGAGGCGGAACAGGTCGGTCTGAATCGATCCGGGGGTGACGAGGAGGTTGCCGTCGAGTGTGATCGCGACGTTCACTTCGGTGCGCATCCCAAAGCGACCCGGCAGATAAATCCCGGGCTCGACCGAGAAGAGCACCCCAGGCAGCAGCTCGCGCTCCTCGCGACTCTCGAAGCCATCCATGTGCGGGCCAGAACCGTGCAAATCGCGGGCATCGATGGAGTGCCCGGTTCGGTGCGTGAACGCCGCGCCGAAGCCACGCGCGGTGATGACATCACGCGCCGCGTCGTCGACCGCAGCGCCCGTGATGCGTTCGCCGCGTACACAGGCCGCGCGCACCGCAGCAATCGCGGCGTCACGCGCATCGCGAATCGCCAGCCAGACCGGCGTGATGTCCGCATCCGAGGGCGAGCCGATGGTGGCCATCCACGTCTGGTCAGCGAACGGCTGCCCAGGTTCACCTGCCCACAGATCGATCAGCAGCACCTGGTCCGACGTGATCAGCGCGTGGCGATCCTCGGCCGGTTCATAGTGCGGATTCGCACTGTTGGCGGCGACGCTGACATTGGACGGATGCGAGGTGATCAGCCCGTGCGCGTCGAACTGTGACATGATCCACTGCTGGACTTCGAATTCATTCAGTGGCGTTCCGGCATGGGCCGCGTCGGCAGCCCGCCGCAGGGCCGCCGGGCCGATGTGGGCCAGCAGCTCGGCCGCACGACCGTGTGCGGCAAGCTGCGCCCGCGTCAGCAACGCGTAGAACCGCGTCACCAGCTCCGCCGACGTCACGACCGTGGCGCCGCAGGCGCGCACCATCTCGATCACGCCGGCGGGCACACGGTCGAGATACGGGACGGCGTCACCCGGGGAATACTCCATGGCGACGCGCTTGCCGCTGACCAGCGCGGACAACTCCAATTCGAGCGACTGCCACGACTGATAGATCCGACGCCCCCACCCAGCCGGCCATTTGCGCCATGCATCGAGTTCGATCGCGTGCATCAATGCAACCGGCGTTCCGGCTGCGGGCAGCCAGGCCACGGCGCGCCGCGACGACAGGCCCTCGAAGCCGAGCAACCCGGCGGCAATCGGATTGCATCCCTTGAACTCGTACAACAGCCAGCCATCGACGCCAGCCGCCGTCAGGGCCGACTGGATTTCAGAAAGGCGGTGTGGTTCTCGCATCCGCGCAACCTATTCAGCGATCGATCTGCGCGGTCAGGACCGACCCCACGACGCGCGCCACCGCTGCCCCGGCTCCGGGCCATCGATCCGCGTCACGACCGCCGGCACGCCAGTGACTTCCTCGAGCATCGTTGAAAACGCCGAGGCGTAGAACGCATAGCCAGCGATCGGCGATCCTTCGATGGTGACCGGATCGTCCACCGCCAGAATCACCGTCGATCCAACGCGATTGAGCTCGGCATCCAGATATCGCCTGGTGAGCCGCCGCACCGTCGCCAGCGCCAGCGGGCGTGCGAAGATACCCGGCAGCCGGCGGATCGCGACGCGTTGTGTGCCAGAGACGGTGTCGACTGCCTCACGCGCCAGCAACGACCCCGCCGAATCGAAGACGCGATGCGCATCCGTGCGACGACCGATCAGGCGCGCAAGTGCCGCCGCCTCGTCGCGCACCGTGCGCTCATTGCGGCGGACCGCTTCGCTGTATCGCTTGATCTGCGCGTAGACGGTGTCGCTGAGTCCGAGCCGCTTGGTGCGCAGCTCCTCGATGTACTCCGCTTCGACATTGCCTTCCGGCGTGTCGACGACGCGAACCGCCTCCAGCAGGCTCAGAGGAAGGCGCGCATCTACGGTGGTGGACATCGGCGTCACTCATGAAGGAGGCGCCCGCCGCGGCGCTGCGGAATCGGGTCGCGCGTCGGCACATCACGTCGCATTGCGAGCGCGCACCGCACACGCACCGAACCTATACCGAAGCAGAAAAGCGGACAAGCGAGGGCAACAGCTCGAGGGTCAGGAACCGTCGCACCCGCGACGCGCTTCGATATATTGGCAATCCTGAATTTCTCCCCGGACTCCGGCCTTTCTGGCGCATGGCTCTCTCTCCCGTTTCCGGCGCTGCGGCATGCCTGCTGGTCGACGTCTGCCAATGGTGACCACCGCCGATCAATCAGGCACACGCGCGTTGATGTGTGTTCCGGTCCGTGCGGACGTGTTCGCTGCAATTGACGGAGAGTTGGATCCGGCGACCCTCGGAGCGATGGATGGGCACCTCGCGGCTTGCGCAACATGCCGCGACCGGCTGAAGAGCGACGTGGCATTCCTTCGTGCGGTGCGCGGGGCGGTTTCACTCGAGATCGCCCCGCTGGCACTGCGCACCCGGGTCGCGCTGCTGCTTCTCGCACGCGCCACCGCAATCGCACCGGCGTGACGTTGCCGCCAATCGTCGCGGCAGCGCTCGGCCCTCTCATCGCCGCCGCGGTCTGGCGGGCGGGCTGGCTGACGACGGCCGGCGCGCTGGCCGCTGCCGCGCTGGGAAGTGCCTGCGCCCTCGCAGGACTCGACTGGGTGGCCCTGTTGCTGACCTTCTTCATCACCAGCGTCCTGCTTGGCCGCCTCGGACGGGCGGAAAAGCAGCGACGCAGTGCGAGCGTGATCGCAAAGGCGGGAGCGCGAGACGCCGCCCAGGTGCTGGCCAACGGCGCGCTGTTCGGCACCGCGGCGCTCGCCGTTGCGCGTGGGACCGCGTCGTGGCCGCTCGCCACCGTCGGACTTGGCGCGCTCGCCGCCGCCACCGCCGATACCTGGGGTACTGAGATCGGCATGCTATCGCGGAGTGCCCCGCGCTCGGTCCTCACCGGCGCGCCGCTCGAGCCGGGCATGTCGGGTGGTGTCTCAATCCTCGGCCTCGTGGCGACCGCAGGCGGGGCAGCGTTCATCGGCCTGCTCGCGGCCGCGCTGCGCTGGCCCGTGTCGGTCGCCGCGGCCGCCGCCACAGGCGGAGTGGTCGGAGCACTGGCGGACTCGGTGCTCGGT
>CAYMQV010000072.1:0-20002 GCA_964392395.1 uncultured Gemmatimonadaceae bacterium | reverse complement strand
ACATGCGGCCGTGCTGTTTGCGTTCCTCGGCCTCGAGCTCAGCAAGCTGGCGTTGGTCCGGTTCGCGGGGCTGCAATTCGCCAACGCTCCGTTCACTGCATCGATGGCACCCGAGGGGTTTCTGCCGAGCCTCTTGCTGGTGCATGCGATGGGAGTGCTCTCGCAGCTGACGTGGAATGGCCCGAGCTGGAGCATCGGCGCGGAGTTCTGGACGTATGCCGTTTTCGGGCTCGTGGTCTGGCGCATTCGAGGGCGGAAAGTGCTGGCGTCGGCGGTCATCTCGGTCGGAGCGGCGCTGTTGCTTGTCATGCAGTCCAAACGACTGATGGACGTCACTTTTGATCTCGGTTTCGTTCGCTGCCTGTATGGGTTTTTCCTGGGCGTGGTCGGGCACCGCATCTGCCGTGCGTGGCGGACCTCGCATGCTACCTTCGGCACGACGATCGAGGTAGCCAGCGCAGCACTCGGCTTCGGCTTTGTTGCGATTGCGCATGACAACAGGCTTTCGTTCCTTTCTCCCCTCGTCTTCGTTCTCGTCATCTTCGTATTCGCCTGGTCCGACGGTCGTGTGGCGCGCCTGTTGCAGACGCGTCTCTTCGTCAATCTTGGCCTGTGGTCATATTCGATCTACATGACGCACCTCTTTCTTCTTTCGCTCGTGAGCATGTCGGCGAAGGTGATTGACAAAGCCCTTGTCGCGCGACTCACCAGCGATCAGTGGCATGCCTTTCTCGCGGCTCCCGGCGTCGCGGACGGCGGAATGCTTGCCTTCGCCCTGCTCGTCGTGGTGGTCTCGTCGCAGACCTACCGACTGGTCGAGGTCCCCTGCCAGGCCATCGTGAATCGTTGGGCGAAATCGCTGCACTGAAGCGTGGAGGGGGGATGTCCTCAGGAACGCCGTCTGATCGAGTTCGGTCGGCGGGTCGCCTGCCAACGCTGCAAGACCCGGCGTTTCGCACGGATGGCGCGTAACACGGCACCCGCCGTCAGCGCGGAAGCAGCGCAACCGATGGGCGCTGGCGCCCGGGAGCGGGCGACGAGTGCGCATAGGAGGTCCCACGCCCCACGGCGCGGCTCGCCGATCGAGCCAGCGTTGACAGAGCTAAGTGTTTCGCGGAACGGACTTCAGCGTCCTCTCTGGTCAGAACGAAGCCCTTCGGTCTCGCAGGTTGCGTGCGAACTGAGCCGTCGTTACCTTCGAAATGTCTTCCCCGCACGAGGAGCGCGATTGCATGAGCAGTACCACCCGGAAGCGCGTGCTGGTGACCGGTGGAGCCGGCCTTATCGGTTCGCACATTGTCGATCTGCTCGTCGACGGTCGCGACCGCGGGACGTATGGCGAGATCGTCATCCTCGACAACTTTGTCCGCGGCCGCCGCGAGAATCTCGCCAGCGCGCTGGAACGTGGCCCGCTGACGCTGGTTGAAGGTGACATCACCGACCGTACCACCGTCGCGGACGTGATGGCTGGCATTGATGTGGTGTTCCATCTCGCCGCCTTGCGGATCACGCAATGTGCAGAGGATCCGCGGCTGGCGGTCGATGTTCTGGGCAATGGGACGTTCAATATTCTGGAGGCTGCCGTCAAGTCGGGTGTACGGAAGGTCGTTGCATCTTCCACGGCGTCAGTCTACGGGCTGGCCGAGGTGTTCCCGACGACCGAGCAGCATCATCCATACAACAACCGCACCATCTACGGCGCGACGAAAGTCTTCAACGAAGGCTTGCTTCGCTCCTTCAACGAGATGTATCAGTTGCCATACGTGGCGCTGAGGTACTTCAATGTGTATGGCCCACGCATGGACATCTTTGGCGCCTATACCGAGGTCCTCATTCGCTGGATGGATCGGATCATGGAAGGTAAGCCGCCAATGCTCTTCGGAGATGGCCAGCAGACGATGGACTTCGTCTACGTCACCGATATTGCGCGCGCGAACATCCTCGCGGCGGAGTCGGAGGTCTCCGACGAGGTCTTCAACGTTGCCAGCGGTGTCGAGACGAGCCTGAACGACCTGGCGAAGGCGCTGCTGCGAGTCATGGACAGCGACATGCCGCTGGAGTACGGCCCGCAGCGCGCCGTGAACGCGGTGCCGCGGCGTCTCGCGGATACGGCGAAAGCGCGAAAGTTGATCGGCTTCGAGGCACAGGTGCAGCTTGAGGCCGGCCTGCGCGATCTGGTGTCCTGGTGGAAGTCGGAGAAGGCATCGGTGCCGGCGTGACCACGGCAATCGAGAAGCGCACGATTGCGCTGACGAAGCCACTGATCGGCGAGGCCGAGGCCGACGCGGCGCGGCGACCGATCATGTCCGGGTGGATCACACAGGGCCCCGAAGTCGCGGCCTTCGAGCAGGAGTTCGCCACCTATACGGGTGCTGCGCATGCGGTCGCGGTGTCGAACTGCACCACGGCACTGCACCTCGCCTTGCTGGCCGTCGGTGTCGGCGATGGTGACGAGGTGATCACGGTCAGTCATTCCTACGTCGCGACGGCGAATGCGATCCGATACTGCAACGCCACGCCCGTCTTTGTCGACGTTGATCCGGCCACGAGTAATCTTAATCCGTCGTTGATTGCACCAGCGATCACGTCGCGGACGAAGGCGATTCTCACGGTGCATCAGATGGGGATGCCGTGCGACATGGCCGCCATTCTGTCTATCGGCAGGACGCACGGAGTGCCCGTCATCGAAGATGCCGCGTGTGCCAGCGGCAGTGAGATCTGCATTGACGGACAGTGGGACAAGGTGGGGAAGGCACACGGCGACATCACCTGCTTTTCATTTCATCCGCGAAAGGTGATCACCACCGGTGACGGTGGCATGCTGACAACGAACAACGCGGCATACGACGCGCAGTTCCGGTTGCTCCGCCAGCACGGCATGAACGTGAGCGATCGCGTGCGCCACAATGCCAACGACGTGATTTTCGAGGACCATCTGGTGATCGGGTACAACTATCGGCTGACCGACATTCAGGCCGCCGTTGGCCGGGAACAGTTGAAGCGGCTGCCGGGAATCGTCGTGGCGCGGCGCCGGTTGGCTGACCGCTATCGCGAGCTGCTGGCGGGCATTCCCGGGATCGTGTTCGCGCATGAGCCGGCGTGGGCACGGAGCAACTGGCAGAGTTTCTGGATCCGCCTGCCCGCTGCGCGCGGTCAGCGCGAGGTCATGCAGGCGATGCTCGATCGCGGAGTGGCGACGCGTCGCGGCATCATGTGCTCACACCGCGAGGCGCCATATCTGCGCTCGGGTGGCTATCGTTTACCCCTCTCGGAGCAGGCGCAGGACCGGAACATCATTCTGCCGTTGTATCCGCAGATGACGGAGGACGAGCAGATGTACGTCTGCACGATGCTTCATGAGGTGCTCGATGACTGACGGCTGGTCACCGGAAGATGGACGCACAGGCGACACGTCAGTCTCTCGCACGCCGACGATACATGACGACGGCAATGACGATGCAGGCGACGCGCCCTCCGGCGCGCGGACCGTCCCGCGTGGCCGCTAGCAAGATGGCGGCGAGCGGCGAGCGGCTTCGCGTGCTCCTCTTCTCGAACAGCATCGCAATCGGCGGGATGGAGGAGCATATCAGGCTTCTCGCCGCCTATCTCGACCGCAATCAGTTCGAGGTGTTTGCGGTGTGGCCCGATTCAGAGGCGACTGAAGCTTTCAACCGCGCGATGCAAGACGTAACGGATCACATGGCGCTGGTGACACCGGACCGCCGGCACGGAGTCTGGCGCCAGTGTCTCGAGCTCTGGCGACTGTACCGCGTGCTTCGTTCGTGGCGCATCCAGGTGATGCACATGCACTCGACGACGTACAGGGGACAGCAGTTGGCCTTTGCTGCCGCGCGCATCGCGGGCGTTCGCCGCGTCTATGTCACGGAGCACGGCGCACCACACGAGCGGCTCCCCTTGCTGGAGCGGATCTCCCGCAACGCCTTCACCGTCGCCTCCGACGGTATCGTCTGTGTGTCTGAGAAGAACCTGGTCGCTCGGCAGAAATTCATTTATACTCCGAAAGATCGTACCTTCCTGGTGCCCAACGGCGTCGACGTCGGGGCGTTTCCGCCAATCCCTCGAGCTGAGCTGGCGACGCTGCGCGAGGAGCTTGGCATTCCTGCCGACGCCAGAATTATCGGCACGGTCGTACGGTTCGAGCCCGACAAGCGGCTTGATGTCCTGCTGGACGCATTCCCCGCCATCAGACTATCCTGCCCAAGCGCACATTTGCTCTTGGTCGGCGACGGTTCACTCCGGCCGGACCTGGAGGCGCAGGCGGCCTCGTTGGGGCTCACCAACTGTGTGCATTTTACGGGGTTTCAGAGCAATCCGAAACCGTTTCTGGGCCTCATGGACGCCTTTGTGCTTCCCGTGCCGATTGGTTCGATGTCAATCGGGCTGCTCGAGGCGATGGCGATGGCCCGTGCGGTCGTCATGACGTTCGGATGGAAGGGCGAGGCTGTTGTTCACGGCGTGAGCGGGTTTTGCGCCGAGCCGAACGACGCCGCGTCAATCGCGAAGCATGTCACAGCCATCCTTGCGGACGAGACGCTGCAACGGTCGCTCGGGGTGGCGGCGCGGAAACGCGTCGAGGAGTCATTCTCAGCCCGGCGAGTGGCCCAGGATCTCGGTTCTCTGTATCTTCGCGGTACGATATGACGCGCGTTGGACTTTCTTCGCCGACCGTTACCGAGTCATCTCGGTTGAGGTGAGCGCTGCCTCGGATCGCCGCACATGGCGCGTGAGATCGGCCCACCGCTGTGGCTGTCCAATGTGGGCGACGGTCCACGGGAGTCATGCGTGTGCTCGTACCCCAGCTGAGTCATCTGTGGCACGGTCGTGCCGCTTGTGACGCGCCCCTTTCGGCGGTCGTCAACTGGCTTTGATGGAATCCACCGGGCAGAATCGCATCCGCGCATTGCTGGCGAGTGGCGTTCCGAGCGAGGCGCGACGTCATGCCAAACCACCTTGAGCCTCGTGTTCTCAATGCCCATTTCCGACAGTGTCATCCTCGGACACGACGTCCGCATCGCACACCCGTCGCTCGTGAATCTTTATGGGTGCCGGATCGGTGATGGGACCAGAATCGGCACATTCGTCGAGATCCAGAAGAACGCGTCGGTCGGCTCCCGGTGCAAAATCTCCTCACACAGCTTCATCTGCGAAGGTGTCGTCATCGAAGACGAAGTGTTCATTGGCCACGGCGTCATGTTCACGAATGATCGCCTGCCGCGCGCCACCAGCGCCGACGGCGGCCTTCAGACCGAGGAGCACTGGACCGTCGAACCCACGCTCGTCCGACGTCGCGCCTCGATCGGGAGCAACGCAACCATCGTTGCCGGAGTGACGATCGGCGTGGACGCGATGGTCGGTGCTGGTGCGGTGGTCACGCGGGACGTGCCAGATGGCGCGATCGTGGCTGGCGTGCCGGCCCGCGTCGTGGGCGCGGTCACCGATCGGTCACACAAGGTCGAGACACTGAACGGGGAGTCGTAGGATGCTGCGCATCGGTGTGATCGGCTACGGCTATTGGGGCCCGAATCTCGTCCGCAACTTCTCGGAATCCCTGAACGCCACCGTGACGATGGTCGCGGATCTGGATCCGGCCCGTCTGGCACTCGTCAGCCGCCGCTTTCCGACCGTGCGGACCACGACCTCCTTTGCGGAGCTCATCGCCGACCCAAACGTCGACGCCGTGGCGGTGGCCACTCCGGTGCGCACCCACTTTGCCATCGGCATGGAGGTGCTCAGGGCGGGGAAGCATCTCTGGCTCGAGAAGCCGATGACCGAAACCGCGGACGAGGCGTTGCGCCTGGCGGACGAAGCGGATCGCCGGAAACTCGTGTGCTACGTCGATCACACCTTCGTCTATACGGGCGCAGTACGCAAGATCGCGCAGTTGATGCATGCTGGCGAGCTTGGCAAGTTGTACTATTACGACTCCACTCGCATCAATCTGGGCTTGTTCCAGCGCGATGTGAATGTGATTGCCGATCTCGCGGTGCATGACTTCGCGATTCTGGACTACCTGATGCGCGAACAGCCCATCGCTGTCTCGGCAAACGGCGTCAACCACTTTCCCGGCACACCGGAGAACCTGGGGTACCTCACGCTTTTTTATGGATCCGGTGTGCTCGCCCACATCAATGTGAGTTGGCTGTCGCCGGTCAAGGTTCGACAGGTACTCGTCAGCGGAAGCGAGAAGATGATCGTGTACGACGACCTTCTCCCGAGCGAGAAGATCAAGGTCTATGACAGCGGGGTCCACTTCACGGAGGACCCGGACACGATTCGCGACCTGCGCGTCGGGTATCGTACCGGCGACATGTGGGCGCCCAGGCTCGAGGACACCGAAGCGTTGAGTGTGGCGGTCGAGCATTTTGCCGACTGCATCAGCCGACAGCAGGTCCCGCTGACCGACGCCCGACTTGGCGTCCGTATCATCCAACTCATCGAAGCTTCCAATCGCTCTATCCGAGAACGTGGACGCTCGGTCACCATCGGTTCGGAGGTCGTGCGTTCATGATTCCTTTCCTCGACTTGAAGGCCCAGTACCAGTCCGTCAAGGACGAAGTCGGCCCCGCCATCCAGCGTGTCCTTGAATCGTGCGAGTTCTCACTCGGCAGTGAAGTGGTGGCCTTCGAGAATGAGTTTGCCGCCTACTGTGGCACGACGTACGGCGTCGGCGTGAACACGGGCACCAGCGCGATCCATCTGGCCTTGCTCGCCGCAGGGATCGGCCCCGGTGATGAAGTCATCACGGTTCCGTTCACGTTTGTCGCCACCGTGGCCGCAATCGAGAACGCAGGTGCGACACCCGTGCTGGTGGATATCGATCCGCGCACCTTTACGCTGGACGTGGCGCAGCTTGCCGCGGCGATTACGCCCCGGACGCGCGCGATCGTCCCGGTGCACCTGTATGGGCAACCGGCCGACATGGACCCCATTCTCGCGATCGCGCGAGAGGCAGGCGTGGTTGTGATCGAGGATGCGGCGCAGGCGCACGGCGCCGAGTACCATGGGCGCCGTGCCGGGAGCATGGGCGCCATGGCCTGCTTCAGCTTCTATCCGGGGAAGAATCTTGGCGCGTATGGCGAGGGCGGCATGGTGGTCACGGCCGACCCGGAGCTCGCGCGGAGGCTGCGCATGCTACGCGACTGGGGAGCCGAGAAAAAGTATCATCATGTGATGAAAGGGTACAACTTTCGACTGGACGGAATCCAGGGGGCAGTGCTGCGCGTGAAGCTGCGGCATCTCGAACAGTGGACCGAGGCGCGGCGTGAAGGGGCACGACACTACGACACCATGCTGGTGCCGGCCGGTGTGCGAACGCCGGTTGCCATGCCATGGGCTCGGCATGTCTACCATATCTACGCAATCCGTACACCGGATCGTGCACGCTGGCAGGCGGAGTTGCTCTCGGCGGGTATTCAGACCGGGATTCACTATCCGACCCCGGTGCACCTCTTGCCCGCGTATGCGAATCTCGGCGGGCGGGTCGGCCAGTTCCCGGAGGCGGAGCGTGCGGCTGCTGAAGTGCTGTCGCTCCCGATGTTTCCGGAACTGAGCTCCGGACAGCGGGAGCAGGTTGCTGAGGCCGTAACAGCTTTGGCGCGGGCCTGATCTGATGCTCTGTGACCCACGTTGCCGTGTCGATCTGATGCACTTGTTCGCCTTCATACCGACCGCCGGCGTACCGTACCGTGTCGTCCGCGTCTGATTCGTCGGTGTTGCGCGACCCTCGGTGAGCGACGGGGCCGGGCCTCTCGTCACTCCCGGCACGCGCAGCAGTCGGGGGGCCATCTAAACCGAAACCCTGGGGCCAGCGGAATCCATACTATGCCGGCGGGCCAGCGCTGGCGCCGCGCTGGTCCCGATGGCTGAGGCGGAAATTGGTGCCTGGCTGGTATCGAGAATGACATGCTACCGCGCGCACTGGCAGTTGGGGGCGACCGTGATGGTGCGGAGAACCAGATCAGCTTTCTCTTCGGCATCGTTGGCAACTTTCTTTAGTTTCGTGCTTGTCTCAAAATCATTGTCAGATTCCGCTTGGCGATGTCAGCGCTGGTGATGCGATCCCGCGCCGGTGGGAGACGACTACAGGCTTCAGCCTCTTCGCCTGAGTGCCGAGCTCTTGCATTTAATCACGACAGCCACCCAGCCCTCCCGAGCGGACTGACGTCCTGGCCACCGGAACGGTGGGGTGCAGCATGGTCCTCGGCGTCGGGATGGCCGTGTATCTTTCACGATCGTCTATGCGTCTCTTTGTGGGTAGCGCATGTAGATGGAGTATCAGCCACTTGAGTCGGTTCAGACCCCAGTTTTGTCCCCGAAGCTTTCCGATGATCGGATTCCGCGAGGCTGACCTGCGGGTCGATTGGCGGGTCCATTTTTGCCTGTCGGAGCCCGGTTTTGTTTCACACCATGAGAACCGACGGCGATCGGGACGTTGCATCTCATCGGACCCCGTGTCGCGCGGCATCAATCCGAAGGCGTTTTCCATGGGTATCGGCGTTTGTGTACCGCATTTGGCTTTTGCAAGATCTATTTTCGAATGAATCCATGCTTTGTGCTTACTCCGCAATGAGCCGGCTTGGCGGGCGCTATTGGCTCGCCGGTGTGCTCGTCTGTTTGACGGCATCCGGTGTCGGTGCGCAGGCGAGCCGCTTCGCTACATCGGTCCTCAGCGGCTGGAGCGCGGGACTCAGCGCGACCGGAGGGTGGGAGGACGGCGTGCAGTTTGTCGACAACAGGCCTGCACAAGCGAACTTTGCGAGCGCAAGTGGCAATGCCGCCAAGCTCTGGCAGACCCGCCGGGACCGCATCGAGGCGTCGGTCACTGGATCTGTGACGCGGTATCCGACGATGCCTGTGCTGGACCGGCTCAACTACGACATCAATTTGCGTATGCTCCACAGTTTTTCTCGCTCCACAACAGCGCAGCTCGGGGCAGGAACCAGTTCCATCGCCATCAATCAGGCATTGACCGCCTCCGGCACCGGCGGCCCGGTGCTTCTTCAACTCGTTCAAGCGCGAACGAATTCGGGAGTCGCGGCCTTCACGACGCAGATCGGGCGAAAAATTCATGCAGAGCTGTCTGCGAACGGTCAAGACATCCGGACAGAGACCGTCGGTATCCTCGGCGGGCAGTTCGCTACGATCGGGGCAACGCTGACGGGACAGCTCAGTCGCGAACTGAGTCTGAACGTGGCGGCTCTCAACCAGTACAGCAAGATTGACACGAGCGTGTTCAACCTTCCGCGGGCGACGGCAGCACTGAATTACCTCAACCGTTCGGGCGTGGTCATCGGCATTCGTGCTGAAGCGGTGGCTGCTCCGGCTTCGGTGCCCGTGCCCTTGTCCTCTCGGATATCGTTCGCCGCCAATCTCGCCGTTCCGGTCAGAACCGTGAGCCTGTCAGCCAATGCACAGCGCGATGTTGGCCAAATTTTTGGATTTGGAGCCGGTCTCTTGCTCTCGCAGACAGTCGGAGCCGGACTGATCAAGAGATTCAATCGTTCGCTGAGCTTGGACGGGTCCTATTCGTTGGGGACGCAGGAAACCCTTGGTTCAAACATGCCAGTGATGCGAATCGAAGCGATATCGACTGGGGCGAACTACGTCATCTCGCGACGCGCGGTGATCACATTCTCGGCATTCGCCCGTCGCTTCACGGCGGGCCCTACGCAGTTCATCGGTCGTGGGGTCACAACCGGATTTGCCTACAACTGGTCGCAACAGCGGCGGAGTCAGCCACAGCCATAATGACCGAGAGGCTTCCCCTCCGGAGCGGACGCTCCGGAGATGCATCTCCCGGCGGCCGGCCTAGGAAGTCTCAGGCGGGCAATTTACGTTCCAAGGAGCTGTTGTGGTGTCACTGGCGAGCCGTGCTGGTGACCGATTGGAGAGTGTCGCGTCCTGTTATCTAAGGGCATTTCGTCGATCGGCGCTGTTTTAAGGGGCCGGACGGCAGTTGGCTCCATTCTTGTCACTTGCCCCGCTCCACGCGCTCGAAAGCTGTTTGTAGATTCCACACTCGACTTGGTGCGATGCCAGTCTTGCAACACAAAGGCAAAATAATGTTCACTCGTGTGAAATCGACTTCATCGCTTCGGACGATCGTTCATCGCCGCATTGCCGAGCTGTGTATGGTTGTGCTCTCCCTGATGGCGTCTGGCTGCGCGAGCACCCCTTCGGGGAAGTTCGTCTGGCTGGATGATCTTCCCGCCGGACAGATCGGGTCTCCCGCAGACGCCTATCAGACGGGCCCTGGTGATGTGCTTTCCGTTCAGGTGTTCAACCACCCGGAAATGTCCGTCAAGAGCAGGATTCGACTGGATGGCAATTTGACCGTCTCCTTTCTCGGTGACGTGCCGGCTGCGGGGAAGACGTTGTCCGCCCTGGCGCGCGAAATCGAGAAGCAACTGGAAGCTCGCAATCTCGTGGTAGCACCCAGGGCAACCGTCGTGCTTGATGAGGTCGCGCAGATCAAGCTGTCAATCCTTGGCGAGGTGAAGACTCCGGGGCTTTACACGCTCGAGGCCGGCTCGGGTCTGGCGGAGGCGCTCGCCACAAGTGGCGGGTTTACCGAGTTTGCCCATCGGGATCAGATCTACATCATTCGACGAGTACCCGAGCTGATTCGAATCCGGTTCCGATATGCGGATCTGACCGCTGCGAACGGATCCGCATTGACGTTTCGCCTGAAGACCGGCGACACGATGCTGATTCAGTGACCAGCGCGGTTCCATATGCAGGGCGGTCCCTGTCTCGCATGACCACGTACCATTTCGCTCCTTAGACTATGCACTCCATCCAACCGTTCGATCCGCGAGATGCTCGGGAGTCGTTCGTGCCGCGCGGCACGAGTCGCACTGGAGGCCCACCGTCAGCAGAGCAACGCGAAGATCCGCTGATCGACCTGGCGCTTGCGCGCGACCTGTTCCGATTCGTGTGGAATGCCTGTCGTCGCCACCCGATCGTCGTCGGTACCGTGTTCGCGGCGTTCCTGGCGGCAGGTGTCCTCGGCGCGGTGCTGTTGCCGCGCAAGTTCTACACGGAGACGAAGCTGCTGGCCGACCGCAATGTCGTCATGCCATTGTTGGGTAATCCTGGTAAACCTCGAACTGAGGACGACCGCCCGAATCGGATGGCGTACGATCTGATCATGACTCAGGATAATCTGGTCAGGATCGCGCGCGAGACCGACCTCATTCGCGAGAGTGCCAAGCGCCGATCAATCCTCGGTGTCGCGAAACGGCGAGTTCGCGTCTTCCTGAGTGGGCCGCTCACAGCGGAGCAGGAGATGGACGAAGTGGTGTGGACGTTGCGCACAAGCATGAACGTCCAGGTTGGTGAAGGGACCGTAACCATTGGCGCAGCCTGGCTTGACCCCAAGCTTGCGGTCAGGATTGTCGAGGCGGCGCAGAAGCACTACCTGCATGACCGCCAGGCGGAGGAACTCTCACTGATCACCGGCACGATCGCGATCCTGGAGAACAGTGCGACAGACGTTGGCCGCGACATCAATCGGATGCTCGACTCACTTGGGAAGCAGCGCGCACGGATCGCGCCGGAGGAGGCGCGCGGATTGATGCTGCCAGCACCTGGTGCCGGGCCGGTGGCGAGCGTGGAGTTCCTCATGGCACAGTCAAAGCTGGAAACGACGCTTCGAGCGATTTCCGAGCTCGAGCAGTCCAGAATACGTCGGTTGAGCGAATTGCAGACGCTCCTCACCGAGCAACGGATCACCTACGGTGCAGAGCATCCTCAGATCGAAAGTACGCAGCAGTTGATCAAGTCGAACTCGGTGGAGTCACCACAACTGGCGCAGCTGCGCCTGGACGAGCAGCGGCTTCGTGCGCTGGTCATGCGACTGGGCGGCCCGGCAGTTGACGCAGCGGCAGCGGCGAACGACGTATCGTACAATGCCATCGCGCTGCGGAATCTGGCAAGCATGCGCGTCGACTCGATCGTGCAGGAAAGACAGACGTATGGGCGTTCCCGCCTGCGCATCGCGATGGCGTCGTATCAGGCTCTCCTGGAGCGAATCGATGGAGCCCGGATTGAACTGGAAACGGTCCGAGCAACGTTTTCTTTCAAGTACAGCGTTCTGATCCCGGCGTCCGTGCCCAAGACCGCGGTAAGCAAGACGCCGCTCCTCATGCTTGCCGGAGGTTTCATTCTTGGCGCCGTGCTCGCTGTGCTGACGGCGGTCGCGCTCGACCTCGTCGGTCGGCGTGTGCTCGAGGTATGGCAGATCGAACGCATGGTCGGCTTGCCCGTCCTTGGTGAGGCGCCGCTGGCGTTGAAGTCGTGATTGCGCCACGCCTCTGTTCCGGCATGACTGATATGATCTGTCTCTGGAGACACGGCCGCGAGCGGCCCGCTGCAATTCATGGGAACGAGGCATGTTGATGGACGATCATGGCCCGGACGGCCCGGCTGAGATGACACTCGCACGCTCGTCCTCGACCGGTTCAGATGAGCGACAGTTCGTGCAACCGCAAGCGAGCAGGCTGCCCGATCAGGTTGCAAGAATCTGGGATCGGCTCGAGTTGCGCGATCGGTCGATGATCAGCTGTCTTGAGGCGATTGTCCGAGCCATCAGAGTGGACGGTACCGCTCTGGTGGCCGAGATCGTCGATCGATACGTCGATACCCAACTGCGCGCGGAAAACTCGAATGCTTCTGGAACTCTCGTCGGGGGGCCTTTGGCGCGAGCGGCCGCGCTTCGTGCCGAGCTCATCGAGTCCGTGCTGCCTCGGCTTGCTGCATCCGATGTCATCAGTTACCCCGATGCAGGGCAGGAGAGTGCTGGTGCGCTCATCGAGATTGCGAATCCGTGGCTGCGGTTGGCATTGCTGGAATCAGGGCTGATTGAACTGAGTCCCTCCTCAGTCGGCCATCCCGCTGAGGCTCGAGGGCGCGTTGTCACGGGGAAGAGTGCGACGGCGCCCCATGCGGACGGAGCAGATGATTGGTCGCAGATCTGGTTTGCGGTACAGCGCTATTCCTGGACTACGCTCGCGATCGTTCCAGCCTCGCCTCGCGAGCGAGGGCTGGCTGCAGCTGCGGCCCTGGTTGCGGCAGGCAGTCAGTACGCGGAAGGCTCAGTGCATCTGGTGGATGCAACCCGCGTAGCGCCGCACGCGGTCGATCTCGTCATTGCAAGCATCAGTGGATCCATTGCGCCTGGTACACGCTTGGTGGTCGCACTGGACAACCCGATAACCAATCCGTCGTCCATCCCGATCGCGCGACATGCTGGCGCGGCACTGTTGACGGTGCGGCTCGGTGATCCGTCAGTCGAGGAGGCATCTCGCGCGATCGATGTGGTTGGTCGCCGCTACTTCGTTGGATCGGTCGCGCTCCGGCAGTTGGCTGGATAGCCGGGAGTGGGGCGTGCCCGCTTCGGTGGTCATGCAGTCGATCTCGCCGGTTGCGTCAACCTGGAGAACGAAACTCGAAATCGGGATGTTGCCAGGGAATGCTTAAAATTCTCCTCTTTATGTCGGTTATTCTGGTCACGTTCATCTTCCCGATGCGCGCGTCCCGAACCGTTTCCGCTGCACGGGGGCTGCGCAGGTCAGCCCTGCAGATGGCCGGATTCGTTGTACTCTATATCGCGCTCGTCTCCTTCTTTCAGTTTGGCTGAGCGTCGTCGTGACATCCATCCTGCGGCCGATTCAGCGTTCATCCGAGGCGCCGCTCATCGCGCGACAGCCGCCGCTGCTGGTCGCTCATCGGATCGGGGTACGCGCTGCGTCTGAGCGCGTCCTCATTGCCATGATTGTGTTGGTGCTGCTGTTCAGTTTCGGAATTTTGACGCTGACTGGCAACGTCATTTTTGCGGCTCTCCCTGCCCTCGGCGCCGCACTATTCCTTGCGTTCTGGACGCAGCCGCTTCGCCGAACACTCCTTCCAGTGGTCTTTCTCCAGTGCGTGGTATTCGACGCACCGTACGCGACCGGTCCGCTCTGGCGCCAGTTCTGGGAACCGCTCACGACTTTCATGCACATGCGCCTTAGCATGCAGACTGGCATTGCCGCGCTGCCGGTGACTGGGGAAGAGCTGCTGCACGTTCTGCTCATCGCGTTGTTGTGCATCCGCGTTTTGCGAGGGCAGCGCATCGATGCCGTCGATCGAGGACAAACTGCGAATGTCCTGTTCGTTTTCCTTGCGGTGAGTGTTTTTGCGGTCGCCTGTCTTACCATCTGGGGCCTGTCGACCGGTGGCAACTTGAAAGCAACGGTCTTCCAGCTTCGCAGCGTCATCTGGTTGCCCCTGTTGACCGTTCTGCTGTCGTTCGCTCTGCGGGATTCGCAGGATTTTCGGCTGTTGGGGATCACGATCACGTTGGCCGCGATGGTGAAGTCGGCCGTCGGGATGTACTTCCTTGCGTCCGATGGGTGGGGGGAGGCCATTACGCCCGCGTACATGACGAGCCACGATGATTCGGTGCTCTATGTGTGTGTGATTGTCATCTGGATCGCCGCGTACCTGCATGAAGGCTCCTGGTCTCGACTGGTGACGGCGCTGGTGGTCGTTTTATGGATGCTTGCTGCGATCTATGTGAACAACCGTCGGCTCGCATATGTCAATCTCGCCGGAGCGCTCTTGGTGTTCTATCCACTGCTCAGTGGCCGAACGAAGCGCAAGATCAAGCTCGGCCTCATCCTTGCATTTCCGCTCTTCTTGGTGTACCTGTTTCTGGCACGCACGCACTCGGGGGGGATATTCGCCCCCGGCGCAACGCTGATGGGAATTGCGAAGACTGCAGACCCTTCCACGCAATGGCGTGTCCTCGAGAATCAGAACCTGATCTATACTATTCGCGAAAACCGATTCCTCGGTTCGGGGTTCGGGAAAGAATGGCTCGAAATCATTACGCTGCCGGATATCTCGTTCTCGTTCAAAGAGTACAAGCTCATCGCGCACAACAGCGTGCTCTGGCTCCTCGGGGTTTCCGGCGTTGTCGGCTTCACGCTCATCTGGATGCCGATCGTCGTTGGCGTGTTTCTCGCGACGCGAAGCTACCACTTTGCGACAACGAACCGAGAGCGTACTGCCGCCCTCGCCGTTGTCGTCATCGCAGTCTGCTACGTGAGCCAGGCGTGGGGCGACATTGGACTGTTGTCGAGTCTCACGACATTGCTGATGGCGCTTGGGCTCGCTCTCGCCGGCAAGCTCGCGCGTGAGACAGGTGCGTGGCCCTCGGACGCGCGCATCATCTAGCGTGCATGGGGTCGCGGTCGTGGCCGGCGGGTTTATCGGAAGGTGGTCAAGAGGTTTGAGGAGCCACGCTGTAGTCCCTCGCAGCGGACCCACGCGGTCCACTGACTCACCCCGCCCCGTGTCCGTGATGGCGCGGATCTATACCGCCACCCGCCTCCAGTTCGGAAAGAGATCCGGAAGCAGTGCACGCACGTAGAATGTGAGCATCACCACCTCAAGGATCGTGTCACCGAGCATCGCGCCAATGGCGCCATTGCCAAGGTACTTCTCACCAGCCCAGATGCTGACGCCGCACACGGGGAAGGCGAGAATCGCCGCAATGCCGGTCACGTAGCCGAAGACTTTGTGTTTGCCCGCGGCGATGATCGACGTCGCCAACGCCTGCTGGGTAAACCACAGGAAGACAACGAGTCCCATGATCCGGAGCACTGGAATACTGCCGGCGAACGACGGTGGATAGTGGAGCTGGCGGAGCAGCAACTCGGGGAACACTCCCAGGACGATGGCAATCGGGAGCGCTGCGAGAATCACGGTCCCGATCAACATCCAGACCAGTCGCGAGAAACGCGCGCGGTCACCGTCGTGATAGACCTTGGTGAGCGTTGGAAGAATCGAATTGCTGATCGCCATTGGAATGACATACGCCGCGCCGAAAAAACGTTTCGCAAGTCCCAGCCATCCGATCGCCTCGACGGTGGAGAGCTTCGACATGAGGAGCGCGGTAGAGCCCTCTCCATAAATCAGACTGAAGACTTTCGATGAGAGGAAGGGCAGGCCCGCTCGCGCCAGTGCCTTGGCCGAAGCAACGTTGGGGCGCTCCGCGGGGGAGGCGACCCCCGTCGTTGCGCGGAGGAATGCGTGACGCGCGACGATTCCTGCGGTTCCATACGACACCATCGTCACGGCACCAAACGTCCAAAGGGGCGCCTTGCCCAGTACGAGAGCAATCACGATTCCTGAGTACGTGACTTTTTCGATCAGGTTGATGCCGTTCAGCTTGACGAACTGTTGCAGTCCATTCAGCGCCGCAAGGTAGGTCTCCGAAACCTGATAGAAGAGGCATGCGGGCAGAAGAACCGCGATCAGGAGGTTCACGTCACGACCGAAGTCCATGAGCCACGCCCCCAATGCGGCAACGCACACCAGGACACCCGCGAATCCAGTTCGCAGCGCGAGTGACGTACGGACGAGTGATCTGGCGCGCTCTGGCGACTTGGAGAGCTCAGCGATCAGGACATTCGAGGTGCCAAGATTCACCAGCCCGGCAATGGTCCCCGCGAATGCCCACGCCAGGGTGAGGCGTCCGAGGTTGAGAACGCCCAGATAGCTCGGCAGATAGAACGTGACCAGCAGCGCCAGTGACCACGATACCGCTTGCGTCAGTAGCGTGATCGCGACCGCGCGGGTGACACCGTGCGCCGCGAAGTGTGCGACTCTCGCCCGGAGCAGATTCACATGCGTTCTCGATCGTGCCGTAACTGCTTGGTACTCGGCTTCATGGCGCGAATCGGCATTCTTCCAGCAGCATGTTCAAAATGATGTGCGGCGACTGTCGTGCCAGCTCGGTCTCGTTCGTGCCCGGCAGACTCGCGTCGTCTGACCGTGCTCGAACCCCAAGGGTGGCGGAAGGTGCCCGACGAATCCGTGGCTGTTCCCTCATTGACCGCGTCCGCCCCGCGCCAATAGACGAGGCTCCACTCGCACACGGCACATTCCTGCGTTCCGATGACACCGATCCAGTTCCCGCCTGGCTTGGTCAAGTGTGAATCGCAAGGCTGTCGATGCCGCCAGGTGAAGTGTTCTGCGCAGCGAGGTCGAACCCACCAAAAATGACGAGCTGGGGCAATGTACGAACGAAAATCGGCGGGAACCAGCCACCCGTCCCGCTTCGATGGAGGCTGACGTCGTAGAGCAGCAGCGCAATGATTCCTGGTTTCCTGGAGACCCGAGTGCTTGGTATCGGCTCGGCGAAGCCAAAGGTAACGCGGTCACGGCGATGCGAGGCTCATCGGACTGGCGAGAGGGGATCGAGTGCCCTGCGCGGAGGTGCAACCTCGTTGCTCGAATTGCTTCAAGGTGACGGCTGACTCGACTTCCTCACGCCGTGTCCGCGGTCCGGCGTGGCAATGCGCGTTCGTCATGACTGCGGCAACGCACTTTTTCCTGGGACATCGCTCGGGCACATGCCGTTCAATGGTTCACGCACGGTTGATCCGCTTGCGATCGACGGCGAGTGATGACAGGCTCCGTGTCGGCCACGCACTCCAGACTTCTCGGCGTGAGACGGTTGCCGGAGGAGATCGTGGCGCAATCGATACCGGCGTCTCGTCACGCGCCTGAGATACAACCGCTGCGGCCGCGTACCCCGTTCGAGATGCTCAGGGCGCGCGCTCGTGATCCTGAGGAATGCTCGTACTGCCGCGCGTGACCTGCCGCACTCGCTGCACCTTCAGCATCCGCGATGTCCGGAACAGGATGCCAAGGAATCGGGGGCCCCTCAGCAGGTACCGCTTCCACAGCCGCGCCGGATCCTGCGCCAGCCGGTACGCCCACTCGAATCCAGCGTTCGACACCCACTGAGGCGCGCGACTCAGTTGGCCCGAAATGAAATCCAGACTGGCACCACATCCGATGGCCACGGCCGGATGAATCTCATCGAGGGATCTGGAGATCCAGAGTTCCTGCTTCGGTGCACCAAGCGCAACGAAGACGATGTCCGGTCTCGCCGCCTTGACACGCGCGAGGACGGCCGCATCCTCCGCGCCAGTCCCGTCCATCGAAACGAACGCCGGGTCGACACCGACGATTCTGACGCCGAAACGCGCAGACAGCCGTTCAGCCGCAAGTTCAGCGGCGCCCGGCTCTCCAGGCATACCCCCCAGGAGGTAGACGGCCCAATCCTCCTTTGCTGCCAACTCGACGATCGGAATGATCATGTCGGAGCCGGAGAGCTTCTCCGGTATGCGCATGCCGAGCATGCGCGAGGTCCAGACGAGCGGCATCCCGTCAGCGAAGGCAAGATCCGCTCGCCGGTAGGCGCGGCGCAGCCCGGCATGCTCGTCCGCCATAACGACATGATCCACGTTCGGCGTGAAGATCGCGCCGCCCGTCCCTCTCGCAACGAGCGTTCGGACCGCCTCGATCGCCTCATCGAATGCCAGGGCGTCGACCCACAGCCGCCCGAATCGCACTCGATATCGCGCGGGTTTCGTGTTCACGTCAACGCCACCCTTGATGGCCTCCGGCGTCGCTGCCGCTGGAGACGCGCTGATCGTGGAGTGTGACGGGCCTCCGGTCGGGTTCATCGTTCGTCCGGTCGTGGTGTGCGAACCCACTCGCCTGCGCGACCGCGCGGACGCAGAAAAGCAGTGAGTTTCCAGAGCATGAAGACCGGCAGCCAGAGCATGTCGCGCAAGGAGCGCAGCCCGGTCCCCGACAGGACCATACCGCGGACCACGTACAGCGTCAGCAGCGCAAGCGATACCAGCCACAAAATGACCGGTGTTGCGCCAGTGATACCGACGATGGCAGTGAAGAGCGAGACGCCGAGGCCAAGGATGATCATTGCGGCGAGCGTGGTCAGCGGCGGCACCAGGAGGTCGAGCAACAGATCGCAGGGGATGCGCCCCCCTGACTGTCGCGCGGCACGAAACAGCGAAGCTGCGTGGGCGCGAAGGAGTGCCAGTCTGCCACCCTCCCATCGCGCGCGCTGAACACGCGACGCGCGCGAGTTCGTCGGCATGTCTCCAAGCACGTGCGCTTCCGCGACGTACTCGACGCGAATCCCGGCCAAGCCGAGTGCGATACCGTACTCCACGTCCTCGACCACTGAGAATGCATTGGGAGGAACCTGCCGAAGCACTGGTACGGCGAAGGCCATGCCGTTGCCGCGGAGTCCGCACGACAGGGACAACCGTTCGCGGCCGAGTGAGCGCACGGTGTGGAACATCGTCAATGCGATGACCATCAACCGGGTGCGCCATGACGCGTTGGCATTCCGCACGCCGTACTCGGCCTGCAGCACCTTCGCGCCGGCGACAAACCGGGCCGAGAAGGCCGACAGCAGATTCGGCGAAACCGAGGAATCGGCGTCGACGACCACCACCACGTCGGCGAACCCGTCGGCGAGACTCTTGCTATATGCACAGGCCAGCGCGTACCCCTTCCCACGTTCACTCGCATGCTGGCGCTCGAGCACCGTGGCACCCGCGGCGTGCGCACGTTGCGCGGTGTCGTCCGTGCAATTGTCTGCGACGACGATGATGCGTCGGCGATCGCTCGGGTACTGCACCGCCAGCAGGCTCTCGACGGTTGCCCCGATTCCGGCCGCCTCGTTGTGGGCTGGAACGACGATATCGAACGTCGTCGCGACCGAGGCCTCGGGCGCCTTGCGTCGGCCCGACAGCAACGTCAGCCAGGCGAGGTATCCACAGGCGCAGAGGGCCGGAGCCGCGCTCACCAGCAGGAGCCCCGAAACCAGTGTCGTACTCAGTCCGCTCATCCTGTTCCCGGGTTCGTGCGCACGGCACTCAGGCGTGGTGGCGATGCCCCTTCAGCGTCGCTCGTCTTTGCTGCGCTCACTGGAGAGTTGCCTGCGGCGACCGAGCGCTGACGGTCGCGACGGTGCGAGGCGTTGTGCGCTGAGGGCGGCGTTCAGATCGCGAGGATTTCGGCCGTTTGCCGAGCATCACACGCAGAGGTGCTGGGCGCCGCCCTCCGAGCGTCACGATCGTTGCCACGATGATCTTCAGGTCCAGAAGAA
>CAYMQV010000071.1:0-20096 GCA_964392395.1 uncultured Gemmatimonadaceae bacterium | reverse complement strand
GCGTTACCTGCCCAGCGAAACGAAGGCCTATGTGCCGAAGCTGATCGCGGCCGCCATGGTGGCGAAGGAGCCTGCCCGCTATGGCCTGCGGGTGGACACCCTGCCAGCGTTCGTCTACGACTCGGTGACGGTCACCGGCGGGACGCCGCTGGTGGCCGTGTCGAAAGCGTCTGGGGCGTCAATTGATGAGATCCGCGACCTGAACCCGCATTTCCTGCGCGGTGTTACGCCGCCAGACGAGCTTTCCGAAGTACGGATCCCCGTCGGCGCCGGGCTGACCTTCGCCGCGGCGTTCGCCGCGTTGCCGGCAGCGGAGCGGATCGGCTGGCGCGTGGAGCGCATCGCGAAGCGGAGGAGTGCGCAGTCGATTGCTGACGAGGCGGGGATCCCGATGCGATCGCTCCGGTGGGTGAACCCGAAGCTTTCGTATGACCGGCGTGGTCGGATTCGCGCGGGAACGCTGCTGCGGATTCCGACGACGCTGACCGTGGCCGGCGCGCGAGATGTCCCGGACCCCTCTATCGTGCGCTCCAGCAGCTATGGGAGCTCCCTGGCGTCGAAGCGGGTACGCGTGCGGTCTGGCGAATCGCTCGCGAGTGTGGCGCGCCGGAGTGGAGTTTCGGTGGCGCAGCTGCGGGCGATCAACGGCATCAGGGGCAACCGGGTGCGCGCTGGTCAGGTGCTGGTGGTGCGTCGTCCATCGCGGAGCGCCGTGGCGTCAGCGCGTCGTGCGGCCGCGGCTCGGTCTCGCGCTTCCGCCGCAGGGTCGGGGAAGCGTTGCGTCAGCCGCGTCGTGAGGGTCAAGGGGAAGCGACGCACGGTGACGAGCTGTTCGACGGCATCATCGACCGCTGCTCCGCGGAAGTCGAGGCGATCTGCGAAGACTGTATCGCAGTCGTCATCTCGTCGTGCATCACCCGCGCGGAAGAAGCCCGAGACACGACAGCGTTAGGCCCTGCTTCCGCTTGGTCGCCGTCGTTCACGGCCGGCAACCAATGGGGTTGTGGCTGTTTTCATACCAGGCTCTTGGCGGAATCGTGTGGGGGAATGTCACGCATTATGGTCCTGTGGCAGCGGTGGCGGCGTACGTGTGAGCAGCGTGAGCCGCAGGTGCTCCTCATCGCGATTACCGTCGCAGCGGCGTTGGAGCACGCGGATTTTGTTGTGCAGCCCTTCGGCAACGCCGAGCGCGTCCTTGTTGTCCGGCTGAGAGGAGGCCGCAATGCCCTCCCAGTGACGTGCGATCAGCGCGGCGAACTTCGCTCCGAGTGTGCAATTTCAATCGGCGTTGACACACCCACCGCGCAAGCGCGCTTCTCTCTCGCAAATGACGACCTGAGACCGCGAGGAAACCGCTCGAACACCCCACACGAAAACGCGCAGAGCCTCATAGGTTTTCATCGAAAACGGGCGCGTCCTGCGAAGGACGCGCCCGTTTAATTTTGCGATCGTGTACACACAAACAGCCTCTCTCCCCTACAAACCGGCAGCCTTCTGGCCGCCCGTCAATCAATCTGAGCGAGCCATGACTGCGGCGCGCACCCGGGCTGACCCGCTGTAGCCGCGCATGACCTTTCGATCGTAGCCATTTGACGGATCGAGACCGAGGGACAGTTCATTCTGCACGGCCTGGGCGCCACGGTTGTAGGTCAGCAGCGCGAGCTTGACGTTGCCGTGCTGCTCATCGATCAGATCACGCAGATACCGGAACCCGATACGAAGGTTGGTTTCGCGCGCGTACAGTTTTTCCCTGGTGATCTGAGGATCGTAGTAGCGTGCGGTGGGGAGCATGACCTGGGTGAGGCCGGCCGCGCCGACGCCACTGGTTGCCCGCTCCTTGAACTGACTCTCGACGTTGACCAGTCGGAAGGCGAGTTCGGGATCGATCCCCGCTTCCAGCGCGGCGTCATGAATGGCGCGGGCCAGTTCGGTGTCGACCATCCAGCGCTTCGACATCGTGTAGATCTTGTTCCAGCGCTGCAGTCGCTGAGCGGCGCGACGGGCTGTATCGGCGGCCATGAGCCGATCGGCGACGGTAGCGACCCGGACTGCACCTCTGGTCATGCCGAAGGCGCGGGTACCTTCCGCCCGCGCGTCGAGGACAACCGGGCTTCGACCGAGCGCCAGGGCCGCGAAAACGGCACCAGCGGCAATGATCCAGCGGCGGAACCGACGGCGGAGCCGCTCGGCATCACCGCGGTGTACGTACGTGCCTCGCAAATCGTGCATTCGTGCTACCCTCGCGTCAGGGGCGCGCCACATCGGACAGCTGAAGCCAGGCTTCGAGCGACGCCGACGCGTCAGCGCCAGTGGCGCGAAACACTTCGCCGGTGGTTTGGCGAAACGCATCGCAAATCATGGGAAGCAACGACGAGCGTTACGCCTCGTTCTCGCTTCCCGGCGGCGAACGGCGCCAGGACCCAGAGCGCCCTCCGTCCTTCGACTCCACCCGGATGTCGCCCAGGGTCATCTCCCGGTCGACCGCCTTGGCCATGTCGTAAACGGTCAACAGCGCGACCGACACGGCGCACATCGCTTCCATCTCCACCCCCGTCGGCCCGACCGTCCGAACTTGTGCGGACGCACGAACTCCCGGAAGACGTTCGTCCATTTCCAGAGCAATATCCACACCACGAATGGCCAGCGGATGGCAGAGGGGAATCAGGTCCGAGGTCTTCTTCGCCGCCTGGATTCCGGCAATTCTTGCCACCGTCAGTACATCCCCCTTCGGCAGGGCCTGCCGGAGAATGAGGTGAAAGGTAGCCAAGGTCATCCGGATCGAACCGGTCGCGATGGCGGTCCGAAGGGTGTCGGGCTTGACCGAAACGTCAACCATCCGGGCAGCCCCGTCGGAATCAATATGGCTCAGTTCGCCTGAAGTCATCCGTTTATTCCCAGGATTCGCAGTTCTCGGAGGAGTTCGGCGGTGATGAGCGCCGGGTTCACGTTGTGACCCGTCCGCTCCCGGGCGGCGTCGACGGCGTCCTGAGCACGTGTCAAGGCAGCTGCAGAGCCGTTGTCGGATTCGACCGCGGGCCTGAGCCGGTCGTAGAGGACGCCCTCGAGGGCATCGAGGGCGTCCGCGAAGCCGCCGCGCGCCCCCGCGGGTTTTTCCGACAGCACGGCGACAAATCGATCGGCTGCATCGCCGTGAAGGGCCTTCAGCCACTGCGCGGCGTGCCCGGCTGCCGCATCGTGAACGGTCCCGCTCAGCAGTGTGCCGGGGGCACCGGAGGCGCGGTCGAGGAGGACCTCATCGACCGGCCCCAGCCTGGTGCGGACATCCGCCTGGGCGGCCCAGCCACGCAGTTCGCCGGGCGTAAGCGGGGCTACCCGCACGGAGACGACACGCGACCGAATGGTCGGGAGCAGTGCGCCGGGCTCGCTCGTGGTAAGAATCAGCGTCGTATCAGGGAGCGGCTCTTCGAGGAGCTTGAGCAGGGCATTGGCTGCCTGGTCGCTGCCTTCCTGGGCAATCATGCGATCTGCGTCACCGAGGATCATGATTTTGCGTTTTGCCATGGCCGGGGAGCTGGCTGCGGCCCGGACGAGACTCCGAATCATCTCGACGAACAGGCCTTCGCTCCCGCTGCTCGGCCCCCAGAGACCGCCCGCCACCGCGCGATCCCGCATTGCGCCACGCATGAAGGCCAAGGCCTCCTCGGGCGACGAATCGGAGATGTCGGCCCGCGCGACCGGGAAAAACCAATAGAGGTCCGGGTGCGTCAGGTCCACCGTATACCGACAGGCCTGACAGGCGCCACAGGGTGTGGAGGCTCCGGCACAGAGCAGCGATTGTGCGAGCCAGAGGGCGAGCCGCTGCTTGCCGACGCCCTTTCGCCCGTGGAGCAGGAGCGAGCCTGGCAATGAGCCGCGGTCAATGGCGCCGCCAAGCCGCATTCGGAGCGCGTCGTGACCGGCCAGCGGAGAGAGAGGCATGGGGCAAAGGTGTACGGTCGGAATCGAAGGCAACAGGTGGCGTGTCGCAATCCGGTTCGTGCGATGATATTCCACTGACCCACAACTGGAGTCGCACCCATGACGGGCACTATCGCACTGCTGCTGACGGTGCTGGCGGGAGTGTTCGTGGGCGTCACGGATCTCCGCTCGCCCGAGGTGCAGGGTTCGGTTGCGGTGCTGTTTGCCGCAGCATTTTTTCTTGCGGCGTGGCATCCCGATGGCGCGTGGCGGCGTGGCCTGATGTTAGGCCTGTCCGTGCCGCTCGCGCATCTGGTGGCGAGTTTCACCGGACGGGTTCTACCGTATACGGTGGAGCATCCAGCGTCGACACTGCTTGCGATCATTCCCGCCATGCTCGGTACCATGGCTGGCATGGCGGTCAGCCGACTCCGACAGGCAGCCGCGTCGGACGAGGAGTTCAAGCCGCCGCGCTGAGCAGGGCACCCCCCCGAGCAGCATGCCGGCCGGGTGCGTGCGTTACGTCATCCCGGGAGCAGGCGGGAATAGGCGTCGAGGACCGCGTCACGCGCGGCGTCCGCCGTCGCGCCGACGGCGGAGAGGTGGCCCATCTTTCGGCCCGATTTCGCGAGCTTCTTGCCATACAGGTGCAGACGCACGCCGGGCACCTCGAGCGCACGCGCCCAGGCCGGTGCCTGCCCGTCAACTCGCCACAAATCGCCGAGCAGATTGATGATCGCACCCGGCGACAGCACGGCGGTACTGCCCAGTGGCAATCCGCACACGGCGCGCACCTGTTGCTCGAACTGGCTGGTGAGGCACGAGCGTTCGGTGGCGTGAAACGTGTTGTGGGGACGTGGCGCAAGCTCATTCACCATCAATGTGTCGTCGGTGGTGACGAACATCTCGACCGCGAGCAGGCCCACGATATCGAGCCTGCTGGTGATCGCGGTTGCCAGCGCGAGCGCTGCGGCGGTGGTGTCGTCGCTGACCGGTGCGGGGGTCATGGCCCACGTCAGCACACCATTGTCGTGATGATTCCACGAGACCGGGAAGGTGCACATCTCGCCAGCGCTGCTTCGCGCGACCATCACCGACAGTTCACCGGCGAGCTCGATCCACTGCTCGACAACGACGGTTGCCGTATCAGTCAATGCGCCCGCGGCATCGAGATCATGCAGTGATCGAATACGCGCCTGCCCTCTGCCGTCGTAGCCGCCGCTGCTGGTCTTGGCGATGCTTCGACCGAGCGCCTGGAATGCGTGCGTGACATCGGTCGGCGTATGCGCGATGCGGAAGGGTGCCACCGGAAATCCGTTGTCCTGCAGCCACTCCTTCTGCCGACCGCGATCCTGGATGATGTGAATCGGTGCGGCGCCCGGGTGCACGGGTGCGTGGAGTGATGCGGCCGCAATGCTCTCCGTCGACACCTGTTCGATGTCGAGCGTGATGACATCGCAATGCTGCGCAAATACGACGGCGGCGCCGACATCGTCAAACGGTGCCGTCACGACCTGTGATGCAACGGCGCGCGCGGGGCAGTCCGGATCAGGATCGAGCACATGTACGTCGTAGCCCATCGCGCGCGCTGCGAGTGCCGACATTCGTGCCAACTGTCCTCCACCAAGAAATCCGATCGTGCTGCCGGGGAGGATCGTCGTCATGCGGTGGGGCGCGGGTCCGGGTGGTCCAGCACATCCTGCGTGCGGGCGGCGCGCCAGGCGGTGAGTCTGGCGTGCAGGTGCGGATCGGTCGTGGCGAGGATCTGCATGGAGAGCAGCGCCGCATTTGCCGCGCCAGGCTGGCCGATTGCGACGGCCGCCACCGGGATGCCCTTTGGCATCTGGACGATGGAGAGCAGCGCATCGATGCCGGCCAGCGCGGTGGCGGCTACCGGCACACCGATGATCGGCACGAGTGTCTTGGCCGCGAGCATCCCGGGCAGGTGCGCGGCGCCGCCGGCGGCGGCGATGATCACGCGGAGCCCACGTCCGTGTGCCTGTTCGGCGTAGGCGAACATCTGATCCGGCGTGCGGTGCGCCGAGACGACGCGCACTTCGTGTGCGACACCGAACTCTTCGAGCAGCGCGACCGCCGGCGCCATCACAGGGTAGTCGCTGGCGCTGCCCATCACGACGCCGATGAGCGGGGTGGGGATATCGGAAGAAGTTGTCACGTGGCAAATATGGCAGAGGCCCGGTGCGCCGGCGTACCAGGCGCTGTGGCGGCCACCAAACGGCTGGCACTCGAGTCCTGGCAACGATAAGTTATCTCTAATAAACCATTCCGGTTTCAGCGTTGGCTCAGGTAGAACCGTTCTCGAGTGTGCTGTCGGGGATCGTCGTGGCGGCGGCCTGCGGCTTCCGCGTGTTCGTGCCGCTGCTGGCCTGGTGCGCGGCGCAATGTCGTTGCTCAGGCCGAAGAGCACTGCGCTGACTGGTGGCACGGCGAATTCGGTCGTGTCGACGGGCGAGTTTTTCGGTGCCCTGTCGCTCGGCCTGGCGTCGTTGCGGCGGCCGTTCGTGGGTGCTGCGGGAGCAGAATGATTTCGTGGGCAACGCGTCAGGCATGTACCGGCACCTGTTCTCGAAGGTCTCGTACTTCGAGCAGACGGCGGGACTCACCGAACTTCTCGCGGTCCGATGCCTGGTCGTTCACGTCCAAGTCGGCGGTGGTTGCGCCACTGTCGTCGAAAATCGGCATCAAGGTCGCGTATCCGATCAACTGCACCATTGACGGCCGGCACCGCGTGCGAACACTCCGTGCTACGCGCGTGGTGTTGGCGACCAGCGCGGCGTGAACGAATTCGCCGTGGCGTCGTACAGCTGGATCGCACCAGGTGCGCGCCACTTCGCGAGCTGGATGATCTGACCGGTGTGCATGCTGACATGTTCGACGACGTGATAGATCGCATCGAAGACCGTTGTCGTCGCGCCCTGGATGATGCGTGGTTCGTCGAGCTGTGCGGGGGCCAGAGCTGCGAGGACTCCATCGATTTCGAGCAGTGTTGCGGTCACCAGCGCGAGCAACGCATCCCGGGTCTGCCCACCATCGGCTGCGAACTCGCCATCGCGGTCGCGGGCACCTGGCCGGGCGCCGACGCCGCCGATCAACCACTGCCGCGCGTTGCCTTCGATGTGCAGGATCAGATTCCCGATGCTGTTGGACCCTGCGGCGGGGCGCCACCAGAGATCGTCGTCGCTGAGCGGCGCACAGGCGAGTCGAATGCGAGGCAGGTACTGATCGAGCAGGTAATGGCGAGAGGCGTCAAGGAAGCGGTCAGGCACGGTGAGTCCTCAGTCGGCGTTCATGAGTGCAACCGCTTCGCGACGGCGGTCTTCATCGAAGGCGTTCTCGCTGCGTGAAATGACGAGGGTGGCGACACCATTGCCGATCAGGTTGGTGATCGCGCGCGCCTCGGACATGAACCGATCGACGCCGAGCAACAAGGCGATACTTTCCACCGGGATGATCTTCATCGCGCCGAGCGTACTGGCGAGCACGATGAATCCCGAACCGGTGACGCCGGCGGCGCCCTTCGACGTCACCATCAGCACCAGCAGGATACTGAGTTGCTGCGCGATCGACAGCTCGATCCGGTTCACCTGTGCCAGGAAGATCGTCGCCATGGCCAGGTAGATCGACGTGCCATCCAGGTTGAACGAGTATCCAGCCGGAATCACCAGGCCGACGACTGTCTTGCTGCAGCCGTAGCGCTCCATCTTGACCAGCATCCGCGGCAGCGCGGCTTCACTGGAGCTGGTGCCAAGGACCAGCAGGATCTCGTCCTTGATGTAGCGGAGAAATTCCAGCAGCCGGAACCCATACAGGCGACAGATGGTGCCGAGCACGACGAAGATGAAAATGGCCATCGTGGCGTACACATCGAGCATGAGACGGCCGAGCGGCAGCAACGTTCGCAGGCCGAAGGACCCGACGGTGAATGCCATCGCACCAAAGGCACCAATCGGTGCGACCTTCATGACCAGCGCGACAATCCGGAAGAAGACATGTGACGTACGATCGAGGACGTCGAGCAGTGGCCTGGCCGTGCCGCCGAGTGACGTCAGCGCCACACCGAAGAGGACCGCGAAGAACACGATCTGCAGGATCTCGCCCTTGGCGAAGGCATCCACGACACTCGACGGGACGATGTGCGTGATGAAGTCGACGAACTGCATGCTGTCGCCGGCCTTCGTGTACTGAGAGATGTCGCCCTTGGCGAGCGTCGAGACGTCGACCCCGTCACCGGGCCGGGTCACGTTCACGATCACGAGGCCGATGGCAAGCGCGAAGGTGCTGACGATTTCGAAGTAGAGAAATGCCTTGCCCCCGACCTTCCCGACCTGCTTCAGGTCGACCATGTTGGCGATGCCGAGCACGATGGTCAGGAAGATGATCGGACCGATCACCATCTTGACTAGCTTGACGAAGGTGTCGCCGAGCGGTCGCATTGCCTTGCCGAGGTCCGGTGCAAGGGCGCCGAGGATGACGCCGAGCACGATGGCGGTAAGCACCTGCACGGTCAGATTCGAGGCAAGGCGCTTCATGCGGGACCGACTTGGGGAATGAACGATGGCGATGGCCAATGCTTCCTGCGCGAATATAAGGCTGTATCGTGATCGCTGATCTGCCGACGCTTCTCGGCGTGGTGATCGCAGCGGTGCTGGGTGGCGCTGCGAACTCGGTGGCCGGTGGGGGCATGCTGCTGGTCTTTCCGGCATTGATCGGGCTTGGCGTCCCACCGGTTGCGGCCAACGCGACATCGACGGTGGCGCTCTGGCCCGGCGGATTGAGTTCGATGCTGGGCTATCGTGATGCGCTGCGCGGAACGCGTGCCTGGGTGCGTGCGCTGGTGGGCCCGAGCCTCCTCGGCGGTGCGATCGGAGCCTGGCTGCTGACACGCAGCACCGACGCCCAATTCAAGGCGTTGGTGCCGTGGCTGGTGCTCGCTGCGACGATGTTGTTCGTGTCACAAAAACGGCTGGGGGCCTGGCTGCGCCGCCGGATCGGGATGGCCACACAGCATCCGTCGGCAGAGGATCTGCCGCCGCTGCCGGGTGCGTGGGCGATGGTGCTGCAGTTTGCGATCGCGGTGTATGGCGGCTATTTCGGCGCCGGCGCCGGCATCGTCATGCTGGCCGCCTTTGGACTGCTTGGGCTGACCAACGTGCACCAGATGAACGGGTTGAAGAACTTTCTGGCACTGCTCTTCAACTTCGTCGCCATCGCAACGTTCGCGATGGCTGGCCTGGTGCACTGGCCGGTGGCCGCGCTGATGGCCGTCGGGTCGGCGGCGGGAGGGCACTACGCTGCGCGATTTGCGCAGCGCACCAATCAGGATGTCGTGCGTCAGCTGATTGGTGTGATCGGGATTGCGAGCGCGGTATGGCTCTTCGCGACCCGGCAGTCCTGATGTGACGTCGCCGAGCGTGTGAGACTCAGAAGCTTGACTGCGGCAGTTTGCCGGTCTGCGCGAATGTCATCACACCAGCCCAGAACGAACCATCAGGGCGAAGGTGCCCGTCCTCGTGCTGGTAGCCATGGACCCGCACGAATGCCTTGGGTGCATTGGCGGCGTTGTAGACGCGTCGCGGCATCGCCAGCGGGAAGAGCTGGTCTTCGTCGCTGTGCACCATCAGCAGGGGTACCTTGACGGCTCCGATGTTCTCGACGGTGTTCCAGAGGTCTGGCAGAATGGGTGCCGCCCAGCCGGGGATGGTCCCGAATGCGACCGCTGCCTCGCGTGCAGAGGAGTACGACGCGACGAGCGCGAGACCTTGTGGTTCCGGGACCAGTGACGGGAACTCGCTGACGAGGAATCCTGAGCCGAGCGAGTACGCGAGTGCGATGCGACGCTGGGCGTACGGGAACTGGATCGCAGCGTCGCGCCAGGCCTGCCGCACGTCCTCGGCAATCACCGTCGCCTTGCGCTCCCCACCGCTGTTGCCGAAGCCGGAATAGTCGAAGACGTAACTCGAGATGCCCGCCTTGTAGAGCAGCGCCTGCACGTCGGCCCAGTAGGAGACCGACTCGGCCGAGCCATGGAAGATCACGACCAGCGGTGCGCGGTCGCTGATCTTCGTGACCACGCCGTCGAGATGATACGAGCCGCGAGGAATCACGACACGGGTGAACGGCACACCGAACGTCGCCGGCGTCTCCGGTCCGACCGGTCGCGAGATCAACCCGTTGCGCTCGACCATGCTGTACGCCGTCTGCCTCGCGGCAATCGGCAGGATCACCAGCAGCAGCAGTGGGATGATGACCCAGCGCCAGCGTACGTCGCCATTCATTGGCTGTCGCCTGCCGCACGAGACGCCCGCGCAGGGTCGTAGATGACCGATGCCGGAATCACGGCAGAAAACACAAGCGAGCTCAGCAGAAAAACGGTCATCGAGCGAGGTGGACGTGGCGGTCGTGTCGGGTCACGGTGTGCCTGACGAAGAAAGAATCTGTGGCGAAGTCGAGTGTGAAAACAACTGCTCGCGACGCTGCGCTTGCATCTGACAGCTCATTCGTCGATTGCGAGCAGTGCAAAAGTGGCCAGCCAATGTTCTCCCGTGTAGTCACCGGCTACCTGCTGCAGGCTGGCGTCGAGATGTTTGGCGACCGCGTCCAGCGTGCGCCGCAACCTCGGGTCATCCACGCCCATGGTGCCGGCGAGCTGGCGCCAGCACCAGGCCCGGCTGAGGTTCAAGCCGTCGAGATGCGCGATCTTGCCGTCGGCGCGATCGCTCACGAGGGCCGGCAGGAACAGGGTGTGTGGCACTCCGACGTCGAGCTGCGGCAGGAATTGTTTGAGCCAGGCGCCAAAGATCGCCGGCGGAAGGACGCGGCGCATGCACTCTGCCTCGATCAGCGTCGGCGAGAGGAACTCGTCTGCGCTTGGCTCCCACGCCTGGCAGTCAGCGTCGGCCCGATACCATCGCGTCGCGGCGTCCCGCAGGGCCGCGGCCAGTGCCATGTGGCCGATGCGCTCCGCATAGGTCAGGCTGAGTGCGACGGCGAACGCGGTGTTGAAGTGCGTACCAACCCGGATCGGGTAGGTGCATTTCGGCAGGAATGCCATCCACCGCGCGGTGATCGCGTCGGCGAGCGGGGTGAAGGTGGCAGACCAGCGGCGTCCGTCCGGCGAGTCGTGCTGCGCGAGTTCGTCGGCCAGCATGTGCACCCAGGCCCAGCCGTACGGACGCTCGAACGTGGTGTGCTGTGTCTGCGCGAGGTAGGCGACTTCGCCGGCGACGCGTTCCGGCGTGACGTGGGCATCGAACAGCGCGCGAATCGCTGCTGCCTCCGGGAGATCGTTCGTCCGACGCAACACGCGCGCCAGGAGCCAGTATCCATGGACACACGAGTGCCAGTCGTAGCTGCCATAGAAGATCGGATGGAGTTCACGCGGGGTGTGCAGATCGGCCGGGCCGGTGAGCACGTGCTCCAGCTTGTTCGGATACTCGCGCGTGACGTGCGAGAGCGCCAGCGTTGCGAACTTCGATGCGAGGGACGGTGTGAGCGTTGGCAGCATCGTGCGTCAGCGTGGGAAGGCGAGAAAGTAGATGAGCAGGGTGTTCACGACCAGCAACGACAGCGCCGTCGGAATCTGTGCCCGGATGACGGCGTAGCGATCGGGCAGTTCGAGGAGCGCCACCGGCACGAGATTGAAGTTCGCCGCCATCGGTGTCATGAGTGTTCCGCAGAAGCCGGACAACATGCCGATCGCGGCGATGATCGTCGGATTGCCGTGCAAGCCGGTCACGAGCAGGGGCAGGCCGATGCCGAGCGTCATGACGGGAAAGGCTGCGAAGGCGTTGCCCATCAGCATGGTCAGCAGTGCCATGCCGAGAGTGTACGCGGTGACGGAGAGGAAGGGCGCGCCGCTGGGTATCCAGCTGGCGGCGAGTGCCGAGACCACCTTGCCAACGCCAGCCGCCGCAAAGACCGCGCCCAGTGCGGCCAGCAGCTGCGGCAGCATCGCAGCCCAGCCGACCGAATCCATCAGGCGTCGTGCCTCCGTCAATGGCGCCCGGAGGGGTGGCCTGAGCATCAGCATGCCGATGGACAGCGAGACGAGAGTGGCCAGACCCAGCGATACGAGCGTGACCTGCTTTGCCTCGACGAGCGGGGCGCCATCGATCGTGATCCGCCCGATGGTGGCGTTGGCAAGCAGCGTGAAGAATGGCACGGCGAGCGCCGGCAGAAAGAGGCGATTGCCCCACCGCCTGGCACTGGCGACGCGTTCGGTGAGGGATGTGCTCTCGGTGCCGCTGCAGCGAACGCCACGGATCGTCGCGACGGCGACCATCGTCATGATGAGCAGGCCACTTGCCAGATCGGAGAGCCAGGTGCCGACAAGAAAGGAGATTGCCCAGAGCCCCCAGAACGCGGCATTCCAGATCCGGTTCGGATTGGTCGTGTCGCGAAGGTTGATCAGCGCGGTGGCGCCGGTGAGGAGGCCCATCAGGCGATAGAGGAATTCGAGGGTGATCATCGTGTGCCCTTGCGCAGCTGGCGGTCCAGCATGAGCAGGCGTGTTCCGTGAATGACAAACGCCGCGATCGCCGTTGGAATTGCCCAGACCGCGAGTTCCGTTGGCAGCACACGCACACCGGCTTGCTCCATCACGCCCTTGATGAGCAGGATGGATCCGATCGCAATGAAGATGTCCTCGCCGAAGAAGACGCCGATGTTGTCGACCGCGGCCGCATGCGCGCGAATCCGATGCCTCGTGGCCTGATCGAGACCCGGGACATCGCGCTCGGCCGCACCCTCCGCCATTGGCGCGATCAGCGGGCGGACCATCTGCGGATGGCCGCCGAGGGAGACGAGGCCGAGGGCGGCGGTCGCCTGTCGCAGGGCGAGGTAGGCGAGCAGCACGCGTCCGGTCGTCGCACGCTGCATCTGCATCACGACGTCGCGCGCCCGTTCCTTGAGGCCGGCGCGCTCGAGCATCCCAATCACCGGCAGCACCAGCCAGACGATGGCGACGTAGCGGCTTTCGGTGAACGCATGGCCCAGGGTTCCGATGGTTTTCTCAAATCCGAGCCCGCCGGCGAGTCCGGTGACGACACCGGCGCAGGTGACGACCAGGAGCGGATTGAGCCGGAAGGCGAAGCCGAGGACGACGATGAGCAGACCGCTCAGAACGAGCATGGAGTCGTGGTCAGGAGTGAACGGCGTCGCCGGGCGCCAGCGCGGCTATCCCTGCCGACTGCAGCGCGGCCCGAATGCACTGTGCGAACTGCGGCGCGCCAGCGGCGTCACCGTGAATGCAGATCGATTGGGCGACGATGTGAACCTCGGCGCCGTCGATCGATGTCACCGTACTGTGCCGGACCATCTGCACCACGCGTTCCGCGGCGCGATCGGCATCCGTGATCAAGGCCTCAGGCATCGATCGCGGCACCAGTGTGCCATCGGTGCGATAGTTCCGATCAGCGAACACCTCGCTGGCGGTGCGCAGGCCGTGCGCTGCTCCGGCGTCGATCAGGGCGCTGCCGGAGAGACCGAACAGCACCAGCGTAGCATCCACGCCAGCAACGGCCCGTGCAATGGCATCAGCCAGATCGCGTCGCTGCGCCGCCATGTTGTAGAGTGCGCCATGCGGCTTGACGTGTCGCAGTGCCGTGCCGCAACTGCGTGCCGTGGCCTGCAGGGCGCCGATCTGGTAGACGACCATGTCGTATACATCCTGTGGCGACACGGCGAGCTCGCGACGTCCGAAGCCGACGAGATCGGGGAGACCAGGATGGGCGCCGATCGACACACGGTGTGCCACCGCCAGTTCGACCGTCGATCGCATGACGCCTGGATCGCCGGCGTGAAATCCGCAGGCGATGCTGGCGGAGGTGATGTGCGGCAGCACGGCGGCGTCGTTGCCGATGGTCCAGGCGCCGTAGCTCTCGCCCATGTCACAATTCAGGTCAACGCGTGCCATCGGCTCCCGCTGCGAATCGGAGGGACAGCGCGCGGTCCGCGCGCTGCAGATCGGCTTCACGGGCGCAGTAGGCTGCCTGTGCTTCGGCAAGTGACGTTGGCACAAATCGGAGTGAGTCACCGGGCCGGAGCTGCGCGAGCAGCGGCAGGTCGACGGCGATGACGTCACCCAGACGCGGATAGCCGCCGGTGGTCTGTCGATCGGCCATCAGCACGATCGGTGCACCGCCTGGCGGAAGCTGGATGGTGCCTGCGGTGACGCCGGATGATGTCAGTTCGCGGGCCGTGACGAGTGACAGCGTCTGCCCGGTGAGTCGGAACCCCATCCGGTCGGAATCCGGGGCGATCCGAAAGGTGTCACGGAGCAGCACGTCGCGCGATGCGTCGGTGAGCCGCGGGTACTCGGGTCCCGCGATGAAACGGAGCGTTGGTGTGGTCGTGTACGGCGGCAGCAGCGCCCGGCTGGCGCTCCAGTCGGCGACGATTCGCCCTCGCGCGTCCAGGTACGCACGCATGCGATCGGAGCGCGCCGTGCCCGGGCCGAGCGGGATGACATCGTCGCGGCGCAGTGCCCGGCCGTGAAAGCCACCGAACGCGGCGCGCAGTGAGGTGCCTCGCGCGTCGAGAATGACGGGAACATCGATGCCGCCGGCAATCGCAATCGTGGTGCGGCAGCCCGAATGGAGGACGAGCAGTTCACCAGGGTGCGCGGTGAAGGGATGCCAGGCCGGAATCGGGGTTCCGTCGAGCGACGCCGAGAGATCGCGGCCAGTGAGCGCGACGAGCGCGGGTCGGCTGAATTGCAGCGCGACACCGCCGAGTGCGCACTCGAGCGCGGCGGCGCCGTCGTCGTTGCCGACCAGCAGATTGGCGATCCGATGCGCGGCATTGTCCATCGCACCACCGACCGGGACGCCGATGTGCTGCCACATCGGTCGTCCCAGATCCTGCACGGTCGTCTGCATACCAGGCTGACGGACGGTGATGCTCACGTCGATTCCTCGTGTACGGCCCAATCCTCTGGCGCAATCGCCACGAAATGCACCAGATCACCGGGCGCGAGCAGTGCCGGCGGCGTGCGCCGCGCTGAAAACAATGCGCGTGGTGTGCGACCGATCACTTGCCAGCCACCCGGCGAGTTGAAAGGGTAGACGCCGGTGCTGCCGCCGCCGATGCCGACGCTGCCGGCCGGGACATTCGTTCGTGGGGCGGCACGGCGCGGTGTGTGCAGCGTCGGCGCGAGGCCCTCGAGGTACGGAAAGCCTGGCAGAAAGCCGATCATGGCGACCGTGTATACGCCGGCGGTGTGCGCGGCGACGATCGCCTCGGGTGTGGTGCGATGGGTGTTGGCCACCACGTCGAGATCGGGCCCGAACGTGCCACCGTAGGAGACGGGAATGGTGATCGGTGCGCGCGAGGGTGTGGCGCTGATCGTCAGCGAGGCAAGCACCGATTCGATGTAGCGCTGCAGCTGGTCGTATGCGATTCGTGTCGGATCATAGTGCAGCGTCAGCGCACGAATGGCCGGCACTCGGCCCGTGATGCCCGGCGTTGCATCAGCCAATACGCGCGCATCAAGCGACTGGATGAGGCCCCGAATCGACGCGGCGTCGACGGCGCAGAGATCGATCGTGAGCGCGCGCTCACCGAGGGGGACGAGGGAATGTGGCCACACAGCGGGACAGTATGCAGCGGTGCGGCGGCGTCGCGCCATTGCTGTTGGCGGCGCGGGTGCGTCCACCGCTGGAGCGACCCCGGTTCCCCGGACAGACATTCCCCACGACACACCCCTCGTGGCCTCTCCGCCGCACAGGGTGTCGATTGTCGGCGCACAGGGTGCTCTGATAGCCGGTTATCGACGTTGCCGACGGCGCCGATTGCAGTCTCGTCCTTGCGAGTCGCTTGGGTCCCTGGCTTCTTTTCACGAGCCACGCCGGGGTAGCCGACGCGGTCGATCGTGCTGGACTCACTTCCCGCCACCGCCCGGAGTAGCCGGCATGGCCGTACTGGCAGAGACTTTCCCCGTCGAACCGACGGGGCTCCGCGTCGTGTCACCCCCCGTGGCGCGCCAGAATCCCATCCGGTCACGCACCGACTGGGAACGGATGCGAGCCGAGTGCCTGGCGGACCCAGGGCGCTTTCATGGCGAGATCGCCAGGCGCGAACTCCACTGGTTTCATCCGACGATCGGCGCCCACGGCGCCTGGATCACGTGGGATGATGCAACGCAGCGCTGGACGGGGTGGGACGCAGGCAGCGGCGCCGTCGTGGTGCCGGTGCTGGCCGTCGAGTACACGCCGTGGAGCCGCGCCTTCAACGGTGACGACGCACCCTTCTGGCGGTGGTTCGAGGGGGCGCTGACGAATGCCGGCTTCAACGAAGTCGACCGGCATGTACTGGCCGGCCACGGGGCCGAAGCCGCGCTGATCTTCGAAGGGGATCGCTGGGACATGTCGGTCGACGACGGGCGAGGTGGCCCGGTCGAGTGCTACCCGGTCTCGCGGCGCACGCTGCTGCTGGAATCAGCCAAGTGCTCCCTCGCGCTGCAGGCGCTTGGTCTGCAGCGTGGTGATCGGATCGCGCTCAACATGCCGAACATTCCCGCGCAGCTGTTCTGGACCGAAGGCGCGAAGCGGATCGGCGTGGTCTACACGCCAGTGTTCGGCGGATTCAGCGACAAGACGCTGAGCGACCGGATCCACGATGCTGGCGCGCGTGTCGTCATCACCTGCGACGGCGGATACCGCAACGCCCAGATCGTGCCGTTCAAGACGGCCTACACGGATCCTGCGCTCGACGACTATGTGCCGCTGACCTCCGCACGCATCGTCGTCGCCGAGACGCTCGAAGGGTTGCAGCTCTCACCGGCGCGGATGGCGACGTTGCTGGGTGCGATCGACGAGACGCTCTCGGGTGAGATCACGGTGCAGCGCAGTGACGTGATGCGCGGTGTGGGGCGCGCGCTGCAGGCGCTCTCCGAAGCGCACGAGCTTTCGGCCAGTGAGGCCAGCAGGGTGCGGACGGCCGTCGCGGCGGCGCTGGTGTCGACCCCGCCGCGCGTCGACGCGGTGGTGGTGGTCCGGCACAGCGGTATCGATGACATCGTCTGGCGCGACGAGCGTGACCGGTGGAGTCACGAATTGACGGACGCGGCGCTCGAAACGATCCTGGCTGCCGCGCGGTCAGCGGGCATCGCGGTGGCATCCGAAGCGCAGTTGCTTGCGCTCCCCGACGCCGAATTCGTGCGTGCCATCTGGGCCGCCAGCGCGCCGGCACCGCTGGATGCGGAGTTCCCGTTGTTCGTCATCTACACGTCAGGCTCGACCGGCAAGCCGAAGGGCGTGGTGCACGTGCACGGCGGCTACACGTCGGGCATCGCATATTCGATGCGTGTGGCGTTCGACGCGCAGGCCGGTGATGTGATGTACGTCGTCGCCGACCCGGGGTGGATCACGGGGCAGAGCTACATGATCTCGGCTGCGCTCACGACGCGTGTCACCAGCGTGTTCACCGAAGGGGCGCCGGTCTTCCCGCACGCCGGTCGATTCGCATCGATCATCGAACGGCACAAGGTGAGCATCTTCAAGGCGGGCGTGACCTTCCTGAAGGGCATCATGCAGGACGCCCAGAACGCAGAAGACGTGCGGCGCTACGATCTCTCGACGTTGCGCGTGTGTACGTTCTGCGCGGAGCCGACCTCGCCCACCGTCCAGCAGTTCGGCATGGACCTGCTGGCGCCCTGGTACATCAATTCGTACTGGGCCACCGAGCATGGTGGCATTGCATGGACGCACTTCTACGGCAACGGCGACTACCCGCTGCGCGCCGACGCACACACCTATCCGCTACCGTGGGTGGTGGGTGATGTGTGGGCGGAATCAGCGGTGGACGATGTGAATCCGGAGGCCCCGCTGGCGCTGTTCAGGCGCGGTGGTGAGTCGGGTGCGCCGTTCCGCCGGGCGGCGCTGGACGAGAAGGGCGAGATCGTGATCTCGGCGCCGTACCCGTACCTCGCGCGCACGGTCTGGGGCGACAGTGAACACTTCCGGATCGAGGGGTCGCGCGTTTCGCCCGAGTGGAAGGGCGACCTCGGGCGGTGGACACACACCTACTGGTCGCGATGGAAGGGCGTCTGGGCCTACACACAAGGCGACTTCGCGGTGCGATACGACGACGGGTCGTTCTCGCTGCACGGTCGCAGCGACGACGTCATCAATGTGTCGGGACACCGCATGGGCACGGAAGAGATCGAAGGCGCGATTCTCCGTCATCGTCAGCTCGATCCCGAGTCACCGGTGGGCAACGTGATCGTGGTCGGGGCCCCGCATCGCGAAAAGGGCCTGACTCCGCTGGCGTTCGTGAAGCCGACCGCAGGCCGGACGCTGACGCAGGACGACAAGCGACGCCTGACGGAGCTGGTGCGATTCGAGAAGGGCGCCGTCGCCGTGCCGAGCGACTTCATCGAGGTGACGCAGTTCCCGGAGACGCGCAGCGGCAAGTACGTGCGCCGGATGGTGCGTGCGCTGGTGGAAGGCACGGAACCTGGCGACATGAGCACACTCCGGAATCCCGAGTCGATCGCCGAGCTGGCGATGGCGATTGCGGAATGGCAGCGGAAGCAGAAGCTCTCGGAGGAGCAGGAGCTGTTCGAGCGGTATCGCTACTTCCGGGTGCAGTACAACACGCTGGCCGCCGGCGCTAAGGTCGCGACGGTCTACGTGACCAATCCGCCGGTGAATGCACTGAACGAGCGCGCGCTGGACGAATTGAACATCGTGGTCGATCATCTTGCCCGCCGTGACGATGTGAAGGCGGTGGTATTCACCGGTGATGGGACGTCGTCGTTCGTGGCCGGTGCCGACATCCGCCAGTTCCTCGAGGAGATTCACACCCTCGAACAGGCGCGCGTGCTGCCCAACAATGCGCAGCTGGCGTTCCGGCAGATCGAGCGGATGGGCAAGCCATGCATTGCCGCGATCCAGGGTGTGGCGCTGGGTGGCGGGATGGAGTTCGCGCTCGCGTGCCACTACCGGATCGCAGAACCGTTCTCGCAGTTCGGGCAGCCCGAGATCCGGCTGCGCCTGCTGCCGGGCTATGGTGGTACGCAGCGGCTGCCGCGTTTGCTCTCTGATCGCCGCGGCGTCGACGGTCTTCGCGACGCGCTCGAACTGCTGCTGAGCGGGCGGAACATCGATGGCACGCGGGCGCATGAGATTGGACTGGTGGACGAGCTGACCGGTGCCGCGGACGATGTGCTGTCGTGTGCGCACGCCCGCGTCCGCGAGTGGTATCGCACGGGCGATGTCAGTGTGCTGGGGAAGGCGCACCATGGGCGGCTGGCGGAGACGCTGACCTGGAACGCCGCCGGCCAACTCGACCTGGCGGCGGTGCTGTCGGATGCGCACCTGCAGCGGATCCTTGCGCAACTGACGTGGGCTGGGCGCGCCAAGGCGGGCGAGCGGGTGCTCGATGCCGTGCATGCCGGATGGACGTTTGGCGTGCCGGCGGGACTGCTGCGCGAAGCGGAGTTGTTCGCGGAGGGGGTCGTCGATCCTGACGGGGGCAAGACCGGCATCCGACAGTTCCTCGACAAGCAGAGCGCGCCGCTGCCGATCAAGCGTGATGGTGTGCGGCTGGTGGCTGAGCAGCAGGAGTTCGTGAACACGCAACTGATGCACGGTGAGTTGCTCCCGGTGGGCGCACCGTTCTATCCCGGCGTGACGCAGATTCCGTCGTGGCAGTTTGCGTTCGGTGTGCCGAAGGATCAGGCCACTGGCGCGCCCTGCTTCGGCCAGCCGAAGGTGGCCGAGCGGGAACTGATCGTGCCAGTGACGCGCCCCGGTGCGATGGAGGCGCTGGTCTACGTGCTTGCCTCTGAAGTCAATTTCAACGACATCTGGGCGATCACCGGGATTCCGGTGTCGAGCTTTGACAACCACGATCTGGACGTGCAAGTGACCGGATCGGGCGGGCTGGGACTGGTGGCCGCGCTCGGCGCTGATGCGAAGGCGGAAGGCCGGATCAAGGTGGGTGATCTGGTTGCGATCTACAGCGGGCAGAGTGATCTGCTCTCGCCGATGGCGGCGCGCGATCCGATGTACGCCGACTTCTCGATTCAGGGCTACGAGACCGACTTCGGCAGTCACTCGCAATTCATCGTCACACAGGCGCCGCAGTTGCACACCGTGCCCGGAGACCTGACGCTCGAACAGGCGGGTTCGTACATCCTGAATCTGGGGACGATC
>CAYMQV010000070.1:8595-20262 GCA_964392395.1 uncultured Gemmatimonadaceae bacterium | reverse complement strand
GGTCCAGGTCGAGGCAGTGGCAGCGGGTGCGGGAGCCGTCGCGGGGGCCGAAGTCGTCGTCGCGGGTTCATCGGTGCTCACAGACTCGGCGGGGCGGGCGATCGTCGTCGTGGTCGGCGCCGGCCAATTTCCGATGCTCGTCCGACGTGTCGGCTTCCGTCCCTTGCGTTCCATGATCGCGAGCGAGTGCGAGTTTCTGCCGACGGTCGTCCGCGCCGAACTCGTCGTCCTCACCACCGTCCTCACGGCCGTCACGGTCCGTGCTGACGCCGTCCGCAACTACTCCGGCCCCATGGCCGGCTTCTGGGAACGTCGTGCCCGCGGCGACGGAGTCTTCTTTACCGCAGCGCAGATCGACCAGCGCAACGTGCAACGCCTGACCGACCTCCTGCGAACCGTGGCCGGGTGGGGCGGCGCGAGGCAGGCGGAGGTCCTGTCCGATGCGCTCGTTCGTGGGACTGCAGTGCGGATGGGGGCGATTACACGCGAGGCGGCGCGTACCTCGGCCAGCAAGTGTTTCCCGACCGTCGTCATCGACGGCATGGCGGCCACGATGGGCGAGCTGAACGTCGATGGCATCGACCCGCGTTCACTCTCCGGCGTCGAAGTCTATGCCGATGGCTCGCGGACGCCCTCGGAATTTTGGGGCGTCGCGGGACAGGGGCGCTGCGGCGTCGTCGCCATCTGGTCGCGGTCGATGGACAACCTGCGTCACACGCCACTCGAACAGCAGGTGGAACTGACCGACTCGATCTTCGATGCCGCGGATGTGGATGAAGCGGCGCGCATCGATGACGACGTCGAACTGCACGTGCTGTATCCGAACGAACTGCGTCGCAGGAAGGCATCAGGCAGCGCCACGGTTCGCCTGGTCGTGCTGCCGACGGGTGAACCGTTCCTGCGTGAAGTGACACTCGTCCACAGTACACATCCGGCGTTCGGCGCGGCACTCGTGGACGCGGTCAACTCGTTTCGTTTCGTGCCGGCCCGGCGCGGGGGTCGCGCCGTCAGCCAGCGTGCAGAGCTGACCGTGCGCTTTGAGCCGAAGGATGCCACGGCACGCCGCTGAGTGAGCCGTCCGCCGCTGGAACGCACGACGTTCGTGCAGTGTCCGCCGAAGTGCCGTGGCGAATGGCGGCTGATGGATTGTGACGCGAGCCAAGGCGCACCGCCGGCTCGCGTCAAAAGACGCGCCCGACTGCCACGAGACTTCGGCGACACGACCGCAACGGCGTAACCCCAACGGCGTAACGGCAACGGCGTAACGGCAACGGCGTAACGGCAACGGCGTAACGGCAACTGCTTTACGCAAAGGCGCAAAGGCGCAAAGGACCGCAGCTGAATGGGAACAGCAGAAATACCGCGCTGTGTCCATTGCTGTTACAAAACATCCTTGCTGAAATCGCTGCTGACCATCGCATCGCGCCGAGGTGTCTGGATCCTGCAGACGGCCCTTGCGCCCTTGCGCCTTTGCGTCAGGCAGTTTGCTCTTCGTTTGCTCTTCGTTTGCTCTTTGTTTGATCTTTCGGTGCTCGAGGAAGGCGGCAAGTATCTCAAGGCGTTGCAACGCCGGCTCGCGGCAAGAGGCGCGCCCGACTGCCACGAGACTTCGGCGACACTACACTGGAACGCAGAACGCTGGAACGCACGACGCGCGTCGCCGAATCTGCTCGGCGACGCGCGTTCCATGAAATGCTACACCCACGTTGGTCCCGAGCACACCGCCTCGCGCGACCGCATGGGTCGGGCGTGGCAGGCGTCGGGGTCAGTTACGATCGATCGGCTGCGTGTTGAACGCGCGACCGTCCACGAACCAGCGCAACACCGGCAAAGAATCTGCAAGATTTGCACGCGTTGCCGCTGTCGGCCGCGGGAAGGCAATCACACTGAGTACGCTGCCACCGACACGTACACCACTCAACGGGTTTCGCTCCACGGTTCCCGCTTCCCCGTTCGGCCCCTGCGCTGACAGAATGACCGTGGGTGCTGCCACCACGCGGACACGCGCAGCAATCGAATCCGCCACCGCGCGGATCGTGTAGGTATTGCCGGTGGAGCCCTTGTAGATCAGACCGGAGAATGCCGGCGTGGCCGGAAGCGCGTCCGTCGCACGACGTGTCGTCAGCACATCGACACCGAGGACGCCGGTGGCAAAGTGCAGTGCACGGACGGCGATGCTCGTCCCCAGCACCGACGGCGTGGGCACCGAGTCGATGACGACCGCAATGCTGTCGGCCGTCGCCGGAATGGCGCGCCCGAAGTGCACGATCGTGTAGTACGTGTTGGCTGTGAGCGTGACCTGCTGATCGATCAGCGGAGCACCACCCGCGATGATCACCGACGCCGCGGCATTGAGCATGAACGCGCGGAACGTGCGCTCACCCGGTGCATAGCCCTGATAGGCTGATGCAGTACGGAACGCCGTCCCGTTTGCGTCCAGCGCGTTCTCCAGCTTGTCGGTAAAGCGGTAGATCATGATTCCGGTATCCGGAATCGCGTTCACCACACGCACGTACGCCAGGTCCTGCTTGGTATTTACCGTCGGACCATCCGCGCCGCCGCAAGCGACCAGCGCGCTGACCGTCAGCGCCGCGAGCAGAGTGCGGCTGATTGCCGTCGTGTAACGAGAGGGTGTCATTGGACGAGAGAGAAATAGGGACAGCGAGCGGAACGCTCGCGAGTTACTGCTCGCCAGGAAGCCCACCACCGCCGGGCGGGCTGTCGCCGCCGCCGAGGAGGGACCGGGTCACGATGAATGCCACCAAGCCGCCGATGGCCGAGCCAATTGCAAATCCTGTCTTCGAAACCGACAGCCGCTTGTTACGGATATCACGCAGCTGCCCGTTGACCACCACCAGCCGCTCACCGGTCCACTTGCTGACCGACTGGTTGATGTAGCGCACCGATGAAACGTTGACTGTGACCGTCGAATCCTTTCGCTCGACGAGCACGCCTTCCAGCGAGAGCGCGTCCGGGCCGATTCGATCCACGAAATCAGCCCGACCACGCTCATTGAGCAGCAACTCGACAGTCTGACGACCATTCCCCCGCGCCTGCGGCATCGGTCCGTACTGGTAGCACCCCGTGCAGAGCGCGGCCAGTGCCATCGGAGCGATACCAGCCAACTGACGTCGGCGCAGCGCACACGTGAGGGAAAACATCACACGTCTCAGAAGAAGTACGTCGTCGGAGCAGCCTGACGGCGCAGTCCGTTGTAGGCACTCTTGTTGCGGGAATTCATCTCCTGGATCGGCACCGGCCAGTCGAGTGGTGTGCCCTCGACCAGGTCACCCCAGCCACGATTGTCGATGAACCATTGCGAGTAGCCAGTGAACGCTGACTCCATCCGCTTCTCGTACTTCATCGCCTCGAGCACCGAACCGCAGGCCGTCGTCGTGAGTGACACGGGCACCCTCGGTGCACACGAGGCACCGCCGATCAACGGCGCAGCCGCCGTACCGCCAGGCACGACGGTGGCGCCAACCGGGATCGCCGGAAGACCGTTCGCCGTGCGCGATGCGTTGATGAGGGGAATGGCTTCAGCCGTGCGGCTCAGACGGATGAGCGCTTCAGCGCGCAGCATGCCGATCTCGCGGAACGACATCAGCGTCCAGGTACCGATGCCCGCCGCGTCGTTGATCGGGCGCCAGCGGAAGTGGTCGTAGTTCGAGTTCGCCCAGGTGTTGCCATTGTCGGGGACGTCTTCACCCGTCGGTCGGTTGCGGAAAAACACACCCGTGGCCGGCACGACCGGTGACTGCGATGCCTGTTGCAGAGCACGTGTAGCCCCCCTCGGCCAGCGCGTATCAGCCGTCTGCACCAGAAAACCGGTGCGCGCCGTCACGAAGGCACCGACCGCGATGTAGGAATTGTAGACGCCAGTGGTATCGGCCATGCCGTAGTAGAGCATGGGCATCTGGTGCCAGCCACCGAATGTTGCCAGCTGGCCGATCGTGCCACTGATCGACCAGCCGATCGAACCGTCGAGCGCCACCGTCAGATCGGTGGTGATGCCGTTGGCGGCATCGGCCTCGACCAGTGTCCAGTCGGCGAGCGCGCGTTCAGCCGGCGTCCGGGCAACACCGGCGCGGAACCGGGCCTTCAGCGAACGCGCAACCTGGACGAATCGCGCCGACGTGAGCGCAGACCCGTTGATGAACTCGGCGCCGAGAATCGGGAACGCCGACGCATTCGCGGTGGCGCTCGCAATGGCAATGGCAGAATCCAGCATCAGCAGCGCGTTGGTCACCACCGTGCCGCCGCCGGAAAGCACCGACTCATCGGTCGTATCCGGACGGATGACGGCGGCCGAATCGTACATCAGTCCGACGTAGCCCTGTGCGTACCCGATGACGAAGAAGCCAAGCGCACGCGCCTTCGCGGTTTCGGCGTCCGGCCGGCCGAGGCCGCGCAAGGCCTTGATGCCGTTCGCCGCCTGGCGACCGAAACGCGTGAAGAAACTCAGATCGCGGAAATTTCCCGTGAACGTCGTGTTCCCGAGCTGGTTGTCGATGATCTGACGCGGAATGCCGGTACGCAGACCCATGCCGGAGTTCGCCAGCGACGAACTGCTTTCACCGGATGAATTCATCGCCTGGGGCATCAGCGCATCGAGCGAGGCGTACTGCCCCTGGAAGATGCCCTGGAACGACTTGCCAATCACCTGCTGAATGCCCTGCGGCGACTTGAACGCGGCGTCGACGTCGACCACGTTCGGATTGGTGACCGCCAGCGCACCATCACACGCCGCGAGCAGGACGGCGCTGCACAGCGCCGCGAGTCGGAAGTAACGGTTCTGCATTGAATAGACTCAAAGGTGGAGACCGCAGAGCGAGCACACCGCCGGTGCGGCAGTGCGCTCAGCCCTGCAGCGGCTCAGAAGGTCGAGCCAACCGAGAAGGTGAACGTGCGAAGGTTCGGAAATGCGAAGCGATCGACGCCATTCAGAACCGGCGAACCGAGCGCACCACCCGAGAGCCCGGTTTCCGGGTCGAAGCCGATGTAGTCTGTGATCGTCAGCAGGTTGCGGCCGACCAGACCCATCGTCCAATTCCCGACACCACCGAGACGCCCGACGCGATACGTCACGGCCACTTCACGCAGCTTGGCGTACGTCGCCTTGAAGGTGGTGTAGCCATTCGCGCCAAGCTGATCGTAGAACCCGCCGACGCCGTTCGGATGCCCACCAACGGTGTTGGCCGGAGCGCGGAAGTAGTAGCCCATCGGCTTGGCCGATTCCGGCGTCCGGTTGTTCTGATCTGTCTCGCGTGTCTGGAAGTCACCGAGCGCCCAGGCGTATCCCTGATTCCAGACGCTCTGTCCGACGCTCGCCGTCAGCAGCCCGAAGACGCTCAACCGCTTCCACGTGACCGTGTTGGCGATGCTGTAGTTGTAGTTCGGAATCGTGCCGCCGAGGCGGTTCTGAAACGGTGTGCCCGTCGAATCACGCACCAGCATCGGCATGCCATAGCTCGTCTGCTGTCCCCACGGCGCCGCGGCGCCAGGATTGCGAGCCGTCCAGTAATTCCGGGCGAAGGCATCCGCCTGCGGCAGACCACCCGTCCAGACGACGAAACCGTCGCTGTTCAACTCGTACTGGCTTCCCGAGCCGTAGGCGCCACACTGACCCGCGCCGCCGAAGCTCGCCGGGAGTTGACCGCAGCTGCGAACCCAATCGCGCCCATAGAACGTGCCGACCTTCTCGCCTTCACGGAACAGGAAGACGTTATCTGCCGCCTGAAAACCAATGCCGCCAGTGAACGGTGGAACACCCAGCTGCGTGATCTGCGAGCGGACGCGGTCGAAGTTGATTCGCACCGACCATGCCAGATCCGGACGGGTCAGGATCGGGATGTTGAGGCTCGCCTCGATCGTCTTGTTCTCGAGTGTGCCAGCGTTCCGCCACTGCGTACCGAAGCCCGTGACGGTCGGCACCGGCACCGGCAGGATCTGATTGCGCACTTCCGAGCGGGCGTAGTTCACCGTCAGACCGATCTTGTTCAGCACTTCCATGTCGAGTCCGAACTCGGTCTCGGTATTGATTTCAGGGCCGAGGTTCCGGTTACCGAGCAGTGTCGGCGCGATCACGCCGCCGGTGCCGATGCTGAAGCTCTCGTACTGCGCCGGGAAGCTCGGGCGGCCACCGGCGGTGCCGATGGATGCACGCAACTTGAATTCATTCACACTCTTCGCGAACCACCACGGTTCGAGCGAGGCACGCCATGCAATCGAACCACGACCGAAGGTGGCATAGCGATTGTCATTGCCGAAGAGCGACGAACCATCGCGACGGATCAACCCGCTGACGATGTAGCGGTCCGCATAGTCGAAATCGAGGTTGGCAAACATGCCGATGCCGGCGATGGTCTGCGCCGAGGAGCCGGCGGCGATGTTCTGGATCAGGGCCCCCGAGTTCTGCACACCCGGGAACGGGATGTTGTCACCCGCGTTGCTCAGCGAATTGAAGTCCTGCTGCTCGAACAGATAGCGCAACGTTGCCTTCGAGTTCAGGCGGCCGATGGTCTTCCGGGCGGTGGCGTTGAAGCTGGCGTTGTACGACTGGTCGTCGAAGCCAACCCGGAAGATCGTGCCGTTGTTCGCAGCGCTGAAGTTCGGTCCGCCGGTCCGGAACCCACGATCCTGGATCTGGAACACGCTCCCGTTCGATCGGTCATAGCCGAACTGGGCCTGGAAATCGAGCCAGATCGTCGGAGCGTACTTCACGTCGACGTTGCCAAGGAAACGGTCGCGCGAGTCGTTCCGGGTGCTGTTGGCAAACGAGTACAGCGGATTGCCGTTGGTCGTCGAACCAGGGTTCGGGCGCACGAAGAGGCGACCGAGATCGTCACGGCGATTCAAGTCGACGAACGCCGGTACACGTGTCAGGCCGAAGAAGCCGGCGACGTTACCACCGGTGACCTCGGATCCCGACTGGTTCAGGCCGTCCTGATCCAGACGGCTGTAGAACGAGTTGATGCCCACATTCCACTTGTCGTTGAAGCGCTGCGAGACATTCAGGCGCAGGGTGTTCCGCTTCAAGCCGTTCAGGTACCGAATCGAGCCCTGCTGGTTCGTGTTGCTGACGCTGGCGAAGAAGTTCGCGCCGGCAAAGCGCCCTGTTGCGTCCAGATTCGAGTTCGAGAACGCACCGTTGGTCACGGTGCTCGAAATCGGATCGTACTGGACCGGGTATTGATTCAGCTGGTAGAGATTCACCAGGCGGTCACGCCCAGGACCCACCGAAATACCGCCATCGTATCGATAGGCGCGTGGGGCTGCCGCGAAATCACCACCACGCTGATTGATGCGCTTTGCATCAGAGTAGATGTCGACCAGACGCAGGCACGGCTGGTTGTATCCCGTCTCAAAACCGCTGATGGCGCTGGCGCCTGCCTCACACTGCAGCGACTTGGTCTCGTCGAACTGCAGATTGGTGGACTGTGCCAGCGGGAAGGTCCTCTCGATGTCGCCGGCACCCGCCTCGGTCCGGAACCCGAAGCGCACCGTGTTGTCGCCCGCGCCCTTGCCCGACTTGGTGGTGATCTGGATCACACCATTACCAGCCCGCGCGCCGTACAGCGAGGCACCGGCGGCACCCTTCACCACTTCGATGCTTTCGATGTCGAGCGAGTTCAGGTCGGGCAGCGGACCCTGGAGAATCACGCCGTCGACGATATACAGCGGATCCTGGCTGCGGCCCGACGCATTCAGGGACGTCGGACCACGCAGCAATACCGCCGGCTGCGCACCGGGGCGGCCGGAGTTCGACACGATGTTCGCGCCAGGCACCTTGCCCTGCAGCTGCGTGAGCGGATTGACGCCGGCCACCGGCATGTCCTTCTCGTCGACCCGCGAGACGGCGAAAGGCACCTTCGTCTGCTCGGTCGCGCCCGTCACACCAGTCACGACCACCTGGTTCAGGCGGTTGACGTCGGCCAGCAGCACGAAATTCTGCGTGATGACGCCCGGGCGGAGGACCACTGGCTTCGAATCAGGCTTCTGACCGATCGCGCGCGCGCGCAGCACGACGGTCTGCCCACGGACGCGTGCGCCCGGTACGACGATCGTGAAGTTGCCGGCGGCGTTGGTTCCGGCTGAACTGCCGAGTTCCGTGATGAAGACGTTCGCGCCTTCGATGGGACGGCCCTGTTCGGACGTCACCTTGCCCTGAATGGTTGCATTCTGCGCCTGTGCCACCGCCGCTGTACCCACAGCCAAGGCGAAGACGGCAGCCGCACGAGGCAACCCTGCCCACGACGTACGTGTCATTTAACGGGACTCCTGGATCCGGTCGCGCGTGGAAATCCGTCGGCTGATGAATCCGTTGCCGCAACGCTCCGGTAACGTCACCCCGGCAGCCGACCACCCGGGGTGGAACAATCCTGACTTCACGGCATAACACTCCGTGAAGTTGACGCGACGACTCGACATGGTCGGCGGAGTGGCCGCGTTGCTGTGCGCGATGAACACACAGCGGAGAGCCATCAGTCAGGTGGTCCCGACACCTGACATTGCAAACCGGAACAAGACAGCAGGCCGCCGGGCGCTGCGATTTCGCGCGCACCAGCCCGCCTGAGTGTCAAAGCTTATCGTATTTTCCGGCTCGATACAACCCGTCCCGGTGCCCCGCCGGTTTGTCCCGCAGAAGCGGCCGTTCGCGACTGGACTGGACACACCGTTCGCAGCAGTTGAGTCCGCTGCCCTCTGGCGCTGGGGTATCGGCCCCCTCCAGCAGCTGAGTGCACCGCGGCGGGGACTTCAGCGGTTCAGCGCGTGGGAGCCGAGAGGCTAGCCAGGCACGCGGCATTCCGGCCAGCACTCAGGTCGGCCTGCGCCCCGCAAGCAGGTCCGCCAGCACCGCCGCGACTTTGCGCAATGCGGCTGGCTTTCGCAAAATGACATCCGCGCTCACAGACTCAGCTGGAAAGTCGTCGTCTCCGGTGAGCATCACCACCAGTGGCGCAGATGCCCCCCGCTCCTTGAGCCGCGACAAGAGCGTCCAGCCGCTCAGGCCAGGCATGTTGGCATCCAGCACCGCGAGGGCCGGCTGCACCGCATCGATCATCGATGCCGCAAGAACGCCATCGCGGGCGAGATGTACCTCATAGCCCGCTGCCTCCAGATACGTCTGGAGTACATCAGCCATTTCCGCATGATCCTCGGCCACCACGATCCGGGGCCGCACCGCAGGCACACCATCCGGTGTGGCGGCGACGGTTGCTCCCAGAGGGACGGAGAACTCAGGCATGAGGATGGACGGAACCACGGTCGAGGCTGAAAGGTGGGACGGTGAGGGAGCGTACCATGACGTTCGCACCAACCGTGCCGGAGCCGGCGATTTGACCATAAAAGCACTGCGTCCCGTCCGGCCGGAGCCGAACGGGACGCAGTGCTGCAGCCAGCAAAGCGCCGTTACGGCGCCGCGGTGATCTGACCGCGGATCTCTCCGCCGCCGTTCCTGCGGGTATGCACGTTGACGTAGGAGGTGCCCGCGTTCATCCGGACGAGGAGCGAGTCCCAGGTGAACGGGGCCACGAACGCCGTGCCCGAGCGCGACAGGCGACCGACGCGAATGACGCCGTTCACCGCCGCGGAGGTACCGCCACCCGTCCCAGGCGCACGAGCCGCCTCGGTCGGGAAGAACCAGGCCATGATCGGGCCGTTCGAACCAGCCGCCCCCGCATGGACGTGCGCCATGGTCAGCGAGTCGAGCTGCGACGTCGTCGCGAGGGTGTACAGGATGGTGACTGTGTCTTCCTGAATCAGCTCCATCGTCCCGGCGGCGGTCGTGGTGACCGCCGGTACTTCATTCGTGCCGACCAGCGTGGACACGAACTTCTTCTTCGCCGGGGCGAGGTTCGAGAAGGTCCCGAAGTCCTGACCACACGCCGTCACCGTCAGCGCGGTCACGGCGAGCAGCGCCGCAAGGCCGACGGTGCGCCTCATTGGTGAGATTCTCATGGATTGCGATCCAGGCACAGGGTGAAGTTCGGGTTGTTCGTCTCCTGGAACGGCACCGGGAAATTCACATCGACGCCATAGGCGCCACCCTTGAAGTAGGTCCCCGTCGGAAAGACGGTTTCCGAGTTGCGACCGACGTGCTTGATCAGGCGACGCATGTCACCGAGCCGATGGCCGGTCATGAACAACCAGTACGCGCGCTCCTGGAACACCTGGCTGATCTGATCTGCCTGTGTTGCCGGCGCGGTGAGCGCCGGCAATGCGGCGACGGCCGGGGCATTCAGGAGCAGCGTCGACGGCCCAGGCGCGCTGATGATCAGCGACGGCAGCGCGGCCCGCAACGCGTTCAGCACCGGCAGGTACGCCCCACCCGTCCGAACCAGATTCTCGGCCTCGATCAGGCGTGCCTCGGTGCCGTCAGCAAAGCTGAACGGCGCCGACCGGGACGGATACTTGGTGATCAGGAACATCGGCGTCGAGTTGTCGGCGCCAACGGCCGGCGACAGCGCCAGCCCACGACCACGCGGGGAATAGACGCGCACATCGGTGCTGTCGAGGCGGTAGCGCAGCCCCGTGCCGCCCTCGCTGCCCGACACCGAGTGACGCGGGAAGTTGAGCGAAATCAGGAACATGTTGATGTTCTGCCGGCCGGTGTTCTCGCTGTGGAAGAACGTGTACCGGTATGTCGTCGGCACGGCCGCTACGGCGGCGGCGGCATCCGCCGGACGGTTCAGGTTCAACAATGCACGACCACGCCCAACGCGAATGAGGTTTGTGATCTGGGCGTTGGACGCCAGCGTGGCATCGAAGTTCACCAGCGCCGAGTCGAGCTTGGCCAGCGCCGTGGTGAAGAGCTGGACACCCGTCTGCGGCGAGCCGAGGACGAACGTGCCCGCGTTGACGTCGAAGTCCGACGTTGGGACGCCATTGCAGAACACCTCGCCAAGCGCGATGTAGGCAAAGGCCGCCATAGCCTGGATCTCTGAGCGCGCAGGATTGGCGGGCTGGAGCCTGTAATAGGCGGCCGCCGTCCGGTCCGCCGTGGCCCGCGCGCGCTGCAGGTTGTTGTAGAGAACGCTCAGGGTGCCGTTGATCGGATTGATGTTCCGCTGGTCCATCTCGCCACGGGTCGGGAACGTTTCCGCCCAGGTGAGTTCGTCGCCGAGCAGCGCACTCTCGACGACCACGCCCGTCTCACCACCGCCACCAGTCCACGACTGTTGCATGTCGGAAATGGCGCTGGCACGCAGCGTCGGCAGAACGGTGATGTCGTTCAGGGAAGTCGGGTTGGCGACGTCCGGGTCCCGTACGGCCAGCGTCTTGTCGATATCGCACGCGGCGAGTGACAAGCTGAGGCCCGCAAGCAGGAGACCGACGGAGCGCCGCGAAGTCTCAAAAGAGAATGTCATGGCAATGCTCAGAAGTTGAAGTTCACGCGGAGCGTGTACGAGCGCCCCGGTGGGTTGGTCAGGAAGTCCGTCGCACCGAAGTTCGCGCCCGGGGTGGTCAGCACTTCGGGGTCGAAGCCGGTGTAGTCGGTCCAGAGGCGCAGGTTGCGCGCAGCCAGTGTCAGGCTCAGGCCACCGCTCTTGAGGATCCGCGCGGCCGCCGCCGGCACCACCCACGTCATGCCCACTTCAGACAGACGGACGAAGCTCGCATCCTCGATGTAGCCGTCGCTGGTGCCCATGGCACGTGCCGCCGACT
>CAYMQV010000070.1:0-8585 GCA_964392395.1 uncultured Gemmatimonadaceae bacterium | reverse complement strand
CGGGCGGCGTACTTCACCTGATCCGACAGCGGTGCGTTGCGGTCCCAGAAGTCCGGGCCGTTGGCGAAGCCACCGTTGTTGCGGAATTCACGCGTGTTGTTGTACAGCTTCGAACCACCGCGATAGTCCACCAGCACGTTGAACTGCAGGTTCTTGAATACGCTGATCAACGACTGGAACGAGAATTGATGCGTCGGCTGCGGGTTACCGAGGTATTCCAGCGAGTCCGACAGCTGGATTTCGCAGCGCCCACCGCCAACCAGGATCGGACTGGCAAGACCACCATACGCCGGGCAGTTCACGCGGCTGATGATGCCATCGCCGTTCAGATCGGAATAACCGAGGATCTTGCGGTCGAAGTATGCGCCCGCCGGGTAGCCGGCGCGGAACTGCTGCCTGCCAAAAATGATCGGCGCAATCGGCTGGCCGTCGATGCTGCCGAGTGTTCCGATTTCGTTCCTGAACGTCGTGACGGTGACGCGCTGCGCGAAGCTGAAGCGCGTCCGGTCGATCAGCTTGACGTTGACCGTCCCCTCGAGGCCCTTCGTCGTCATCTTCGAGAGATTCACGTTCTGCGTGTTGGCCACGCCCAGCGATGGCGCCAGGATGCGACCGACGAGCAGGTCACGGGTGTTCTTCTGGAACGCCGTGAATTCACCGTCGACGCGACCGCCGAACATGTTGAAGTCGAACCCGCCTTCCACCTCACGCGTGATTTCCGGCTTCAGCAGCGCGTTGCCCACCGGGCCACCGATGGTGACGGCAGGCACGTTGGCATCCGACGACGCCGTATTGACCGACACCGAGTTGAAGAACGTCTCCGACTGACGGAAAGTTGGCCGGTTGCCTGCCTCACCGACGGAGCCGCGCAGGCGCAGCTGATCGATGAAGCCCGCCTTCGGGAACCACTTCTCTTCCGAAATCACGTACGACGAGCTGAGCGACGGGTAATACACGAACTCACGCGATCCGGCACCGAACACGCTCGAGTTGTCGAGGCGTACGGCAGCGGTCAGGAACAGGCGATCGTTGAAGGCCACGGTCTGCTCGAGCACACCAGCGACCGTCACGATCTGCTGGTTGGCTTCGTTCACCGCGAAACGCGCATTCGTGCCGCTCAGCGAGGCTGTGCCCGGCAGCAGAATCGCGCCGAATGCACTCGTGAAGCGAGCCGCCTCATTGGTGTACTGGCCACCGACCAGCGTCGAGAGGCGGATGTTGCTGCCCAGATCGTACGACGCCTTGCTGTTCGCGGTGACGGTGTACGTCGGGGTATAGACGCGCGCCTGGAAACGGCTTCCTTCGATCGAGGCCGCGTTCAGGAACACCTGGTTCGGCGGCACCAGGGACTGGTCGTAACGGTAGATGAAGTCACCACCCGCCCTCAGCGTACCTTCCAGCCAGCGCTTCGGGGTGTAGCGCAGCGACATGCCAGTCTGCAGACGATCGATGTCCTGCTGCTGGGTCTGCGCAAAGTATTGACGCACCGGCACGTTGGCCGACACGTAGCCCCGCGAGAGCGAGTCGCGGCCATTGGTGCACTCGAGGATCCGTGCGCGCGACTCCGGCGTACAATCGAAGGCACCACCGAGCAGGCCGGCGCTGAGCACACCAGCGAAGGCGTTGTCGTTGATCGGCAGATTGAGCACGCTCTTCAGGTAGCTGATCGTGACATCCGCACGAAGCGTCGGCAACAGGTTGGCACCCACGTTTGCACGCAGGTTCGTCCGGCGCGAACCGCTCGGGCCAACGATGCCGCTCTGCCGGAACAATTCACCGCCCAGGTAGTACTGAACCGCTTCGCTGCCGCCGCTGACGTTCACACCCATCCGGTTGCTGCCGCCCACACGGAACGGAGATTCATTCGCAAACGGCGAGTTCGAATACAGCGTGTCTGGTGTCACGCAGGTACGCAGGACCTGTGCTTCGAGGCCGCAGTTCACGCGCAGGCCGGTTGGACCGCGACCGATCTGCCGGTAGTTCGTGGACGTCAGCGGATTCGATTCCGGAACCAGCGTCCGGTCGGAACCAGCTTCCGTGTAGATGCCCCAGCGCGACTTGCCCGCCTTGCCGCGCTTGGTCGTGATCTGGATCACGCCGTTGGCGGCACCCGTGCCGTACAACGCGGTCGCGGCGGCGCCCTTCAGCACCTGAATGTCCTCGATGTCCTGCGGATTGATGTCCTCCAGGCGCGACGTGGTCGCACCGCCGACACCCACCGCGAAGTTCGAGGTGTTGTTGTTCGACACCAGACCATCGATCACGAGCAGCGGGTCGTTGGACAGGTTGATCGATGTCGGGCCGCGCAACCGGATACGGTTGGAGGTGCCGATGGTACCGCCACCCGCCTGCACCGACACACCTGGCGTACGTGCAGCCAGAATCTGCGACAGGTTGGTCACGGCCGCCACGTTGTACGTCGTCGAATCGATGCGGCTGATCGAGGCGCCGATTTCACGCGCACGCGCCGTACCACCCGTCGCACCGGACACCGTCACCTTGTCGAGCACGTTCTCGGCCACGCTGAGCACGAAGTTCGCCGTCGCTTCACCGTTGGCGCTCACCGTTGCGGCCACCGTCGATGCGGCAAATCCGATGCGTGACGCACGCACGGTGTACGTGCCATTCGGCACCCCTGCGATCCGGTAGGTGCCGTTCGTGCGCGTCAAGCCACCGCGCTGTGTGCCGACGATCTGCACACGAACATCACTCACCGGCTGTCCATTGACGCGGTCGGTCACTCGACCGACGATCGCGCCACCAGCCGTCTGCTGTGCAGCGAGCGGCACACCAAGTGCCAGCAACGCAGCAACGAGCGCATACCTTCCAAAACGCATGGGGCCCCCCTACGGGTGAAAACGCGACGGGGCCCGGAAACCCTTCCGGACCGGCGCGTGACTAAGCGGCCGACCACGGCCGCGACATGACACAATACAAGGTGACCGGGTTGGTACAAGTTCCATTCCCGGAATTCTTGCATTCAGTCTGACGAGACCCCGCGTCGCCGGCCGAAAAAAATGGGGCGCATGAGTAACGGCCAATCATCCGATTTGCTCGGAATGTTCGCCGGCAAGGCTCAAACGAAACGGCGACGAATCGTAAATCGATTCGCCGCCGTTGCAGCCACCGGCCTCGCTCAGTCAGACACCCTCGCCCCACCGAACACCAGGGCAGCGCGCCGCACTCAAGGCAGCAGGTTCGTACAGCCCTTGTAGTTCGGGTTGTTCCGTTCTTCGATCGGCAGCGGGAAGGCGACGGCGGTGCCGTAGGCGCCCCCCTTCGGATAGGTGCCTGTCGGAAACACCTGATCCTGAGGGCGACCGTACTGCCGAACCAGACGGCGAAGATCGCCGAAGCGATGCCCCGTTCCGAAGAGCCAGAAGGCCCGCTCACGGAAGGTGAGGTTCACTCGCGCGTCAGCGGATCCCGGGTCGGTAAGTGGTGCGAGACCCGCAACCCCACCCTGCGACCGCGCCAGGTTGAGAAATCCAAGCCAGCCTGCGACATCGTTCACCTGCAATGCCGCTTCCGCCTGGATCATCCGGGCCTCGATGCCATTCGCAAGCGGTGCCGAAGTGAAGCGATCGAAGTTCAGCTGCGCGAGGAACGGGGTGATGTTGTCGAAGCTCGACGCGGCGCCCTGCGTCGTTGCGCGGACCCGCGGGTCATTGGCCGACCGGAAGGGCAATCCGTTCCGCCCCTCGACGTCCCCGACGCTGTACCGGCGCGAGCTGACGTTCAGCGTCCAGTTCTGATTCTCGCTCGAATTGGCCGAATGAAAGATCAGATACACGAATGTCGTGGGGACCGCCGCCACCGCCGCTGCAGCTTCGGCATACCGCCCGCGATTGAGGAGCGCACGCCCTCGGACGACGGCCGCCAGGTTGGTGAACGTCGCATTCCCGGTCGAGCTCACCAGCGCCGAGTCGGCAAACGCGATTGCGCGCACGTAGGCGGAATCCGTGGGCACTGGCACACCATTCACTGGTTCCGTGCCATCAATCGTGCCCAGTGTCAGGCCATTACAGAAGTGTTCGGCCGTCAGATTCAGCGCATACGCGGTCAGCGCCTGCAGTTCACCCACCGTCGACGCGGGCTGATTTGCCGTACGGAGCGCGGTGATTGCACGCGCTCCCTCCACACGCACACGATTGAGCGCACGATACTGTCCCGCAAGGAACGAGTTGTCCTCCAGCACCACGCGCTGATCGACCGTGTTGCGCTGCACGAACGTGTCGCCACCGCGCCATTCATCCGACGCCAGCCCGCCGAAGAACCACATTCCTTCTCCACCCGACGAGATCGTGGCGACACGGGCGAGAATGCCCGCGCGTACGGCGGCAGCCCCGGTCGCACCGCTGGCGTCATCCGGCTGAATGACCTCAGGCGCGTCGACATCGAGAATCGAACTGGTACTGCATCCGATCAAGCCGGCCATGCTGGCGACCAGCACGGCGGTCCGACCCGCGCGAAGGCGGGCACTTCCAGTACGCATCATGACTAGAGACCCAGGTTGAAGCGGATGGTGTAGTAGGTCGGCGGCGGCTGCGTCTGAAAATCGCTGACCGTGCCGCGTGCACCGCCGAAGTAGTTGCTTTCCGGATCGATGCCCTTGTAGGCAGACCAGAGCTTGAGGTTGCGCGCCGTGAACACGACCGTCGCCGCACTGCCCCCGCGAACCCGCTTCATGAAGCGATCCGGAACGGTGAACGCAGCCGAGACTTCGCGAAGACGCCAGAAATCGGCCTCCTGCATGTAGCCGTCCTGCGTGCGCGCCGCGTTGAGGCGCACCGCTACCGCCGCCGCCTGTTCATCGAGTGGGGCGGTCGGGTCGACCGCCCCACGACAGTTCAGACGCGTCTCGCAGCGGATCCGGTCCGTCCCGTTCAGCAGGAAGTGGCCGCTCTTGCGATCGACGAGTGCGGAGAGCCGCAGCTTGCCCTCGAACAGCTGGATCACGTTCTGCAGCGAGACCTCATTGATCGGCACCGCGGGACCGACGTATGAGAAGGTATCCGCCACTGTCACTTCCGAACCCACCAGAATGCCATCGCTGTTCGCATCGTTGACACTCGTGATCCGGCGCTGCCAGTAGCCATCCAGCGGGTACCCGGGCACCTGACGGGTGGTGGTGCCGATGATCGGCGGAATGTCGCCCAGCGAGACCAGCTTGTTGACGTTGCGTGAACCGTTGACCGTGGCGTCCCACGCGAAACGGCGCTTGTCGATCAGCCGCATGTTCAGCAGCAACTCCAACCCGCGATTCTGCACCTGCGCGATGTTCTCGAATCGTGTCGCCGGGCCACCGGTCGATGGCGGCAGAGTCCGCGAAAGCAATCCGTCGCGGCTCTGACGATCATAGAACGTGGCTTCGACCGAGACCCGATCATTGGCCAGCGTGGCGTCGGCACCGAACTCGTACTCTCGCACGCGTTCCGGCTTGAGGGTCCTGTTACCGAGCGCAGAGAAGATCAGCGCTGGAATGTCCACGGCCTGATCGGTGACCGTGGTGGTGCCAAAGAATTGCAATGCGTCCGTCACGCCAGGCTGTGTCGCGGCCTCACCGCGCGCACCACGCAGGCGGAAGGACGAAATCAGCTCCCCCTTCGGAAACCACGACTCCTCGGACATGACGTACGAAACCGAGAACTTCGGCAACAGCAAGGCGCCAAACTGCGCGCCGAAGGCACTGTTCTGGTCCCGACGCACCGCCGCGTTGAGGAACACGCGATCGCGCCACGCAATCGTCTCGTCAGCGAACAGGCCGAGCGTCCGGCTTTCGTTCTGCAGCTGGTTCACCGACGGGATGGCCCCCTGCCCGGCCAGCGTCGCGCCCGGCGGCAGGTTCTCTCCGTTCGCGCCGTTGCGCTCGAATCGGCGCCCGACGAACTGCGCCCCGACGGCCGTGCGCGACTCGAAGTCCGAAAAGAACTTGAAGGTGGCCGTACTGCCGACATCACTCGTGTACTGGAAGAATTCCGAGCGATTGTTGGTGGCGTAGCCGATGCCAAGGTTGAAGACGTTGGCGGCGACGCCCAGCCCGCACTCGTTCCGCTTGCAGAGCGCGTAGTCGTTGCGGCCCGTGTAATCCACACCGACGGTTGCGCGACCACTCAGCCAGCTGGCCGGTCGATAGTTGGCCTGCATGCTGCCGATGTAGCGCGCCACCTTCTGCTGCGTGATGTTCGAGAAGGAATCCTGCGGACGGAACTGGCGATACCCGATGCGCAGCGTATCGAAATTGCCCATGCCGGACGTGGCGTTTGACAGCAGCCCGGTGGCGTTGTTGTCCGTCTGCGGCAGCCGCTGATCGCTCTGCAGATAGGTGGACGAGAACGCCACGTCGCTCTTGCTGCTCGGCGTGAAGTTCAGGTTGGCCCGGATGTTCACGCGCTGATACTCGTTCGGTCGCACCTGATTCGACTGGAGTGCGGTGCCGGTGCGCGCCGTGAACTGCGACGCTGCCAGGTTCGGGACGCCCAGCAGCCCGAGTTCGTTCTCGAACTCCGAGCTCAGGAAGTAGCGGGCAACATCGGTCCCGCCACTCACGCTCAGTCCGTACTGGCTCCGGTTGCCGGTGAGGAATGGTGAGGTGCGGGCATCATTGAAGACGTTGAAGTTCGTCACCGAATCCTGCGTGCAGACGCCAGCCGCACGATCTGGCAGCAGGCATTGGACCGAGTTGGTCGCAATCGAATTGGTGGTCGCGGTTGCTCCCGTACGCCAGCCACGGTACGCGGCCGGCCAGCGATTGTTGTCGGTGATGCTCCCCGACTCGAACCACGAGTTCCAGCGCGCCGGGCCTGCCTTGCCTCGCTTGGTGCGAATCACGATCACGCCATTCGCGGCATCGGTCCCGTAGAGCGTGCTCGCGGCTGGTCCCTTGACGACCTCGATCGACTCGATGTCCTCAGGATTGATGTCGTTCAACCGGCTTGGATTCGTTCCACCAATGCCGATCGACGATGAATTGTTGTCCGACGTCATGCGAACGCCGTCAATGAAGAAGATCGGTTCATTGTTCAGCGACACCGAGTTCGTCCCTCGAATGCGGATGCGCTGACTGGAGCCAGTCAGGTTGCCACCCAGCACCTGGACGCCGGCCGCCTTGCCGACCAGCAGATCACCGATGTTCGTGACCGGATTCACCGCCACCAGCGCCGCGGCATCGATCGTCGAAACGGTATTGCCGACTTCCAGCTTGCGCTGGTTACCCGTGGCGGTCGTGATGACTGCGTCGAGCTGTGTGGCGGCGGCGGTCAGGGCGAAGTCGAGCGTCACACTCTGCCCGGCAGCGACCGTGATCGGACGCTTCAGCGACTGGAATCCGATGAACTGCACGCGCACGTCCACCACGCCAGTCGGCATGCCGAGGATCGTGTAACGTCCATCGGGATTGGTGCCGACGGCCAGCTCAGTCCCAACCACCGTCACGCGTACACCTTGCAGCGGACGCCCGTTCGCGACGGCAGTCACGCGCCCGCTCAGTCGCGCCGTGGGGCGCTGCGCCAGCACCTCACTCGCAACTCCGCTACTGACGAGCAGCACTGCACTTGTTGTCCGCAGAACGCGGACGAATCCGGATCGCATCAGCAGAAGACCTCAGTCGGAATGAATGCGGTGAACAGAGGCCGGCGACGCCTCGACACAGACGTAATAGTAGCTATCGCTGTTACACAACGGTAGCATAAAACGCCTCGCCCCGGCTCCACGATTCCTGTCCGGCAGGAGAGAGAAAAAAACGGCGGCGATCCATCACAGGATCACCGCCGCTCATCACTCCCGCACTGCCATTCGCCCGGTTCAGAGCGCCGTCGCCGACTCCGTCACCACCCGCACCGTGTTGTCGACGACCTGCAGAAATCCACCCTGCACCTCGAACCGTTGCGGCGCGCCCTCCGCGCCATCGAGGCGCAGCACGCCGCGTCCCAGCACCGTCATCAGCGGCGCGTGGCCCGGCAGAATGCCCAACTCACCATCGTGGCCAGGCGCCACCACGCCACGCGCCTGGCCCTCGAACAACACCTTCTCGGGTGAGATCACGGAGACCGTCAACATTACAGCTTCGCCATCGCGTCAGCCTTCGCCATCAGGTCTTCCACACCGCCGCACATGAAGAACGCCTGCTCCGGCAGGTGATCGAACTCGCCGGCGCAGAGACGGTCGAAGCTGCTGATCGTCTCCTCGAGCTTCACGAACTTGCCCGAGATGCCAGTGAACTGCTCGGCCACATGGAACGGCTGCGACATGAAGCGCTGAATGCGGCGCGCTCGACCCACGATCTTCTTGTCGTCTTCCGACAGTTCATCCATGCCAAGGATCGCGATGATGTCCTGCAGTTCCTTGTAGCGCTGCAGAATGCGCTGCGTTTCGATCGCGACACGGTAGTGGCGTTCGCCGATGTACTGCTTGTCGAGGATGCGGCTCGACGACGCCAGCGGATCGACGGCGGGATAGATGCCGAGCTCCGAGATCGGGCGCGAGAGCACGACCGTGGCGTCGAGGTGCGCGAAGGCCGTCGCCGGTGCCGGGTCCGTGATGTCGTCGGCCGGTACGTAGATGGCCTGCACCGACGTGATCGAGCC
>CAYMQV010000069.1:18483-20573 GCA_964392395.1 uncultured Gemmatimonadaceae bacterium | reverse complement strand
AGTTCTCGGGGCGCCGCGATCATCAGGTGAAGGTGCGAGGCTATCGGATCGAACTGGGTGAAATCGAGTCGGTGCTGCTCGAAGATCCATCGGTTTCGCGAGCGGTGGTGATCGTGCGCGAAGACACGCCTGGCGACCAGCGATTGGTGGCGTATGTGGTGCCGGCGGACGGTGGCAGCATCGAGGTGGAGGTGCTGCGCGGGCTGCTGCGGGCGCGGCTGCCGGAATACATGGTGCCGGCGCGTATTCAGGAAATCGCAGCGTTGCCGCTCACACCGAACGGCAAGATCGACCGCGCGGCCCTGCCGGCGCCGGTCCAGCCGCGACCGACTGCCGCCTCGCTGGCGGCGGCCGAGATGGTGATGACGGACGCACAACGGCGCGTCGCCGCCATCTGGCGCGACGTCCTGCGGGTTGGTACGCTCGGTGTGGATGACAATTTCTTCGACCTCGGCGGCCACTCGCTCCTGGTCGTCAAGGTACATGCGGCGCTCCGGCGTGAATTCCAGCGGGACCTGACGCTGGTGGACCTCTTTCAGCACACGACCATTGCCGCACAAGCCACGCTGGTCTCAACCGAAGGACGCGACACCAGTGCATCGCTGGAACGTGCACGCTCGCGCGCAGCACGCCTGGGGCTGGGCTGAACGCATGCCTGACGTGACAGAAATGGAGTGGCGATGACGGCACCAGGATCCGGCAGCAGGCGGGCGATCGCAATCGTCGGCATGAGCGGACGCTTTCCAGGCGCGCGCTCGTTGCAGCACTTCTGGCAGAATCTGCGCAATGGCGTCGAGTCGCTCGACACCTTCTCACCGGCAGAGCTCACCGCGGCCGGCATCGATGCCACGGTGCAGGCGCTGCCCGGCTGGGTACCCCGAGGGACGGTGCTGCAGGATGCAGATCACTTCGATGCCGCGTTCTTCGGCTACGCCCCGCGTGACGCGCAGATCATGGATCCCCAGCAGCGCCTCTTTCTGGAGTGTGCATGGGAAGCCATGGAGGACGCGGGCTACGCTGGTGAGGCCGACGGCCGGACGGTCGCGATCTACGCTGGGTCGAGCCTGAACAGTTACGTCGTCAGCCAGTTGCTGCCGAATCGCGAGCTGCTGGCGTCCGTGGGCGGCTATCAGCTGATGCTTGGCAACGACAAGGACTTCCTCACCACGCGCGCCTCGTACAAGCTGGATCTCCACGGACCGAGCATGGCAATCCAGACGGCTTGCTCGACGTCGCTGGTGGCGGTGCAGGTGGCGTGTCAGGCGTTGCAGCGTGGGGAGTGCGACATGGCGCTGGCGGGCGGCGTGTCGGTGTCGTTTCCGCAGCGCACGGGGTATTTGTATCAGGAAGGCATGATCTTCTCGCCGGATGGTCACTGCCGACCGTTCGACGTCGAGGCCAAGGGCACGCGTGCCGGTGCAGGCGCGGGCCTGGTCGTCCTGAAGCGGCTGGACGAGGCGCTGGCCGATGGTGATACCATCCGGGCCGTCATTCTTGGCGCTGCGATCAACAACGATGGTGCTGGCAAGGCCGGTTTCACGGCCCCCAGCGTGGATGGACAGATCGATGCCATCGCGACGGCACAGGCCCTGGCCGGCGTGGCTCCCGAGAGCATCTCGTACATCGAGGCACACGGCACCGCGACACCCCTCGGCGATCCGATCGAGATCACCGCGCTCACGCGGGTGTTCCGTGCGTCGACGGATGCAACCGGCATCTGCACGATCGGCTCGCTGAAGGCGAACCTTGGACACCTCGATGCAGCGGCCGGTGTGGCAGGGCTGATCAAGACCGTGCTCGCGCTGCAGCATCGGGAGTTGCCGCCACAACTGAACTTCCGGACACCAAATCCGCAGCTGGAGCTCGAGCGCTCGCCGTTCCGCGTCGCAACGACGCTCGAATCGTGGCCGACCGGTGTCGCACCGCGTCGCGCTGGTGTGAGCTCGTTCGGCATTGGCGGGACGAATGCGCACGTCGTGCTCGAAGAGGCGCCTCCGCTGGCTCCCCCGGTGGTGGTGCGCGGGGCGCAGCTGCTCGTGCTGTCGGCGAAAACGGCGTCTGCGCTGGATGCGGCGACAGCGAATCTGGCC
>CAYMQV010000069.1:0-18473 GCA_964392395.1 uncultured Gemmatimonadaceae bacterium | reverse complement strand
CGTCGCGTATACGCTGCAGGTCGGACGCCGTTCCTGGCCCTATCGACGCAGCCTCGTCGCCGTCACGGCGAGTGAGGCATCGCACGCGCTGGCGGCGCCGAATCGAGCACCGGTCGTCACGGGCCAGCACGAGGGCGCACCTCGTCCGGTTGCGTTCCTGTTCAGCGGTCAGGGGAGTCAGCACGCAGGGATGTGTGCCGAACTCTATCGCACGGAAGATGTGTTTCGTGCGGCGGTGGATCGTTGTGCAGCGCTTCTGCAGCCGCACCTGGGCCGCGACGTGCGTGAAACGCTGTGGCACGGATCGGACGCGGAACTGAGCGAGACGGCTCTCGCGCAGCCGGTGTTGTTCGTCGCTGAGTACGCACTGGCGGTGCTCTGGATGTCGTGGGGCGTACATCCGGCCGCCATGCTCGGACATAGCATCGGTGAGTACGTGGCGGCACATCTGGCCGGCGTCTTCTCGCTGGAGGATGCGCTCATGCTGGTGACGGCGCGCGGGCGCCTGATGCAAGGCATGGCCGCCGGGAATATGCTGGCTGTGCGCCTGTCGCCAGCAGACCTGCGCCAGCGGCTCAGCTCCACCGTGGAAATCGCGGCCGTCAATGCGCCAGGCCTCTGCAGCGTGTCAGGCACGCGGGACGCGATCGAGGCGCTCGCCCTCGAGCTGGAACGCGACGGTATCGAACATCGGCCACTTCATACGTCCCACGCGTTCCACTCGGCCATGATGGAACCAGCGCTGGCGCCGTTCCGCGAGATCGTCTCGCGCGTGCCCCTGTCGGCACCACGCCTGCCGCTCGTCTCCAACGTCACCGGCACCTGGCTCACGCCACAACAGGCCACCTCGCCTGACTACTGGACGTCACACCTGCGAAACGCAGTGCTCTTCGCCGATGGCGTGGCGACGCTGGCGGCTGACCCTACCTTGCAGCTGCTGGAAGTGGGACCAGGCAACGCCCTCACCGCACTGGCCAGGCTCTCGCTGGGACGCGACGGCGCGGCACGCGTCTCGGCGTCCCTGCCGCACCCACGCGAAGCGCGCAGCGAGACCGACACGATGCTTTCGGCTGCCGGTCGACTATGGGCCAACGGCGTGCTGATTGACTGGGACGCGATGCACGCATCGGAAACACTGCACCGCGTGCCGCTGCCCACCTACCCTTTCGAACGCAAGCGTCACTGGGTAGAAGCACCGACGGAGGTGCCAGCGGCCTCCGGAACGTTTGACGCGAGCAGCGTCACACGGCGCGAGCCACTCGACCACTGGTTTTTTGCGCCGTCGTGGAGTCGGGTTCCTGATGTTGGACGCCCGGGCTCGATGGAGCAGGGCACGTGGCTCGTGTTCGGCGGCTCAGTTGCCCTCGAGCAGGAACTGCGAGCCCAGCTTGCGGCACGCGGTGGTGACGTTGTCCTGATGCGCGCAGCGGCGACGGGCAGCGTCGCTGAGCGCGATGGTGCATACGAGGTCCGGCAAACCGAAGCCGCCGACTACGACGCCGTGCTCCGTGATCTCAAACACCGCGGGAAGCAGCTGCGCGGCATCATTCATCTTGCCAACTTAGGGCCAGTGCAGGGCGTCTCGGAATCGGTGGCGGTGCTGCACGAAATCATGGCGCTGGCATCGGCGGTGGCCAGTACCGCCGGTGGCAGTCCTCTTCGCGTGGTGGTGGTCACGTCAGATGCGCAGAGTGTCCTCGGCGAGCCCATCGTTCATCCGGAGCGCGCGCTGTTGAGCGGGCCGGTTCTCGTTCTGCCGGTCGAAGCTGATGGCGTGAGCGCCAGTCTGCTTGATTTCCCCGGTGGCGACGACGCAGCGATCAGCGTGCAGGAGCTCGCGCGCCAGATTCTGTATGAGGCATCCTCTGAGGACGGGGAGCAGTTCGTCGCGCGAAGGGGCGGCCAGCGCTGGGTTCGACGGTACACACGCGTCGTGCTGGCCGCAGCGTCCGGCGATGAGTTGCCGCTGAAGCGACAGGCCCACTATCTCATCACTGGGGGGCTGGGCGGCATCGGCCTGACGCTCGCCGAATGGCTTGCAAAGACGGTGCAGGCGCGCCTGACGCTCACGTCTCGCACGCCGATGCCACCGCGCGAGGCATGGGCGCCGTGGCTGGAAGCGCATCCGGCGGATGACGACACGTCCGTGCGCATCAGCGCCGTGATGCGGATCGAGGACGCCGGTGGTGCCGTGTCGCTGGCGGTGGCGGATGCGTCGGATGAATCCGCCATGCAGCGCGCGCTCGACACTTCAGAACCCGAGTTTGGTCCGGTCGCCGGCGTCGTGCACGCCGCCGGGACGCTGGGCTCCACATTGTTGGCGGTGTCCACGCCGGACGCCGTGGATGCGTGTGTGCGCGCGAAGGTCGATGGTACGCAGGTATTGCGTCGCCTGCTCGGCCACCGACCGCTGGATTTCGTGATGCTGTGCAGCTCGATCAGTGCTGTCGCGGGTTTCGCCGGAAGTGCGGCGTACGGTGCCGGCAATGCGTATCTGGATGCCTTTGCGACCTCGGCGTCGAGCCCCGCTGGCTGGCACGTCGTCTCGATCGGGTGGGCCGGATGGCGGGAGGTCGGAATCGCCACACGCCTGGGCCCAATCAGCGCGGAGCGTGCGGCACTGGTTGCGGCAGGCATCGGTCCGAGTGAAGGCATCGAGGCATTCTCACGCGTGCTCGCCGCCCGTGTCACGCAGCTGGTCGTGTCGCCATTCGACATCGAAACGGGGCAGTTGCGTCACCGTCGTCACGTGACGCAGGCGAATGGGCGGGTGCCCGACGCGGCGGTGGTACCCGAGTCACGGTCCGTGTCCGAGGGCGTGACCCTTCGCCCGTCGCAATCGTCGGGGAAAGATGAACTGACTGGAGATATCGAACAGCGGCTGGTGGCAATCTGGCAGGATCTCCTGGGCGTTTCGAACATCGGCGTTCACGACAACTTCTTTGAGCTGGGTGGGCATTCGTTGATGGCGACGAGGGTGATTGCGCGCATCGACAATCATTTCGGTGTGCGCCTTCCGCTGCGCGAACTGTTCGGTGCGCCCACGCTGCGCCAGCTGAGTGAGCTAGTCGCGGCGCAACTACAGCAGGTAGCCGTCCCGTCGAGCGCCCCGGATGATGGCGAGCGCGAGGAATTCGAGTTGTGATTCATCACAACACCGCCCAGCTCCTGGAGCAACTGCGCGCCTTGGATGTCCGACTGCGCGTCGAAGATGGCCGTCTGCGGATCAATGCACCGAAGGGCAGTCTGACGCCCGCGCTCGAGGCGGCACTCGTTGACCAGAGGCAGGAGTTGCTTCAGGCACTGACTGCGCGTGACGCCGCGACGCGCCGACCCGCGCTGACGCCGGTGGCTCGCGATGGTACGCCGCTTCGGCTGTCATTTCTGCAGGAGCGACTGTGGGTGCTGGAACAGCTGCAGCCTGGGCACACGGCGTACAATCTGGCCGTGTGCTCGAGTGTCCTCGAGGGCATCGACATCGCGCTGCTGCAGGCGGCCATCCGCCGAACTGTCGCGCGACACGAGATTCTGCGTTCGCGTTTCGTGCTCACTGACGGTGTGCCGAGTGTTCGTGTGGCGTCGGCAGAGGAGACGTCGATTGTAGTGCGCGACCTCCGTGGACTGGCCGACCATGCGCGGCGGGAGGCGCTGGCGAGCGCTGCGCCCGATGCCACGCACGAACCCTTCGATCTCGCCGGCGAGGCGCCGGTGCGCTTCACTGTACTGCAGGTCGGCGACACGTCGGCCGCACTGCTGTTCGCGACGCATCACATCGCCATGGATTCGTGGTCGTTGGGCGTTCTCGGCACGGAAGTGACGCGGCAGTACGCGGCGCTGGCTGAGGGTGCCGCGAGCGGCCCGATGCCCGAGGTGCAATACGTCGACTTCGCGCATTGGCAGCGCGAGCTGATGAGCGGGCCAGCGGCGGACCAGCGGCTTCGTTACTGGACGGATCGTCTCGCGGGGTTGCCGGAGATGAGCGCCTTCCCGACCGATCGCGTCAGGCCGGCGGATATCATGGGCAGCGGCGGGGCGCACGACTTCACGTGGTCACGGGAACTCTACGCCAACGTGCGTGCGCTGGCGCGAGACACCGACTCCACCGTGTATATGGTCCTGTTGGCGGCGATGGCCGTGCTGCTTGCGCGGAACTCGGGGCAGACGGACGTGGCCCTCGGCAGTCCCATCGGAACGCGAGACCTGTCGCAGCTGGAGGACATGCTCGGGCCGATCCTCACTCCTTTGGTGCTGCGATTCGACTTGGCTGACGATCCGAGTTTTGCCACCGTCGTCCGTCGTGCGCGCGATGCGATTCTGGATGGGCACCAGCATCAGGACGTGCCGTTCGAGACGCTGGTGCAGGCGCTCAATCCGGAGCGCTCGCTTGGACATTCGCCGCTGTTTCAGGTGGCGGTTGTGCTGCACAATGCTCCCAACGCCAGCGCCAGCCAGATTCACGGTGGCGGCGCGATCTACGACCTCACGGTCTTCGCCGTCGAGCGTGACGGGGCGATGACAGGGTCCATCGAGTATCGCGCCGACCTGTACGACGCTGAGACGATCGAGCGCATCGACGCGCAGCTGCAGGCCCTGTTGTCGGCTGTGGTCGTCAACTCGGCGCTGCGCGTCTCGAGCATCCCGCTGATCTCGCGGGAAGACGCGGCGGAGCTCGTTGGTCGCTTCAATCCGGCGCCAGCCGACCTCGACGTCAGCAGCGTGGTCGCGCAGTTCGCCCGAACTGCGACGACATTCCCCACCGCCATTGCGGTACAGTCTGCTGGTGCGACACTGACGTATGCGGAGCTCGATCAACGCTCCGCGGCGGTGGCGCACGCGCTTCGGGGGGCCGGTGCCGGCACCGGTTCGCTGGTCGCCCTGGCAACCGAGCGAGACGCCGGGCTGATGGTCGGACTCCTGGGCATCCTGCGCAGCGGTGCGGCCTATCTCCCAATCGACCTGTCGTATCCGGCCGAACGAATCAGCTTCATGATTCGCGATTCCGGCGCGCAGTATTTGGTCACTACAAAGACAGTATCACGGGAGTTCAAAGAGGCTGAACTTCCGTCATCCGTTCTTACGATCGACCACATCACCGCGGTAAATGGGGTCCATCCGTCCGATCTGCAGGATCTGACGACGCCGGATGCTGCTGCCTATCTGATCTATACCTCCGGTTCGACAGGGCTGCCGAAGGGGGTCAAGGTGTCGCACGGCGCGCTGAGCAACTTCCTCGGTGCGATGCGGCGCGAGCCGGGCATCACGGCGACCGATGCGGTCCTGTCTGTGACGTCCCTCGCGTTTGACATCTCGATTCTCGAACTCCTGCTCCCGCTGGTCACGGGCGCGCGAACGATCATTGTTGGCAAGGACGTGCAGAGCGATGGATCGGCACTCGCCGCACTGATGCGAACGGCGGCTCCGACGATCGTGCAGTCCACGCCGTCGGGCTGGCGCCTGTTGATGCAGGCGGGGTGGCTCGGCGCGCCGGGCGTCACTGCGATTGTCGGCGGCGAAACGATGCCGCGCGATCTGGCCGAGTGGCTCGAATCGCGGGTGGACCGCGTCTACAACGCCTACGGTCCGACCGAGACCACCGTGTGGTCCACGCTGGCACAGCTGGCGCCGGGCGACCCGATTACCGTGGGCCGACCAATTGCCAACACTCGTGTCTATGTGCTCGATGCAGCACAGCAGGTGCTGCCGATCGGGGTGCCGGGCGAGGTCTTCATCGGTGGTGCTGGCGTTGCGGACGGCTACCATGCCCGCCCGGAACTGACCGCCGAGCGCTTTCTTCAGGATCCGTTTCATTCTGGCGGGCGCATGTATCGCACGGGCGACTTCGGTCGTTGGCGCTCAGACGGTCGCCTCGAGCATCTCGGTCGCATGGATGGGCAGGTGAAGCTGCGCGGCTTCCGGATCGAGACCGGTGAGATCGAAGCGGCACTGCTGACGCAGCCGGCCGTTTCGGCCGCGGTCGTTGGTATCCGCAACGGGGCCGAGAACGACCCGCGGCTGGTCGCCTGGGTGCGCCTCAGGGACGATGCTGACTGTACTGTGAGCGAATTGCGGCGTCATCTTCGCAGGTCGTTGCCCGAGTTCATGGTGCCGTCGATGTTGCTGTTAGTTGATGCGATTCCGCTGACGCCGAATGGAAAAATCGATCGTGCGGCATTGCCAGACCCGTTTGGCAACGCGATGGGAACGACGCGCGAGTTCGTCGAACCGACGACGCCGGCCGAGCGGATGATCGCGGAGATCTGGCGCGGGTTGCTCGGCGTGGAGCGCGTCGGCGCCACCGACCGGTTCTTCGATCTCGGCGGTCATTCGCTCCTCGCGATGCAGGCGGCCGCCGAAATTTCAGCGCGCGCCAGCGTACGGGTCGAGCCCCGGCTCCTGTTCTTCCGGACGCTGTCGGATCTGGCCGCGATCTGCGTGGCAGACCGGTCGGCACCCGCTCGGGCACTGCACACATGAACCTGTTCTTCTTCGGCTCGTCTGGGCGACAGCTCTTTGGCGCCTACCATGCGCCGCCGGCCTCCGTGCCGACACGTGGCGCCGCACTGCTGTGCCCTCCGTGGGGGCTCGAGTATCTTGTATCGCATCGCATCTTTCGGCGGCTCGCGGTCAGGCTGTCCGAGGCTGGCTATCACGTGCTGCGCTTCGACTACTATGGCACTGGTGACTCCGCGGGTGAGCGTGACGAAGGTGATCTGACGTCATGGGAATCGGACGCCAATACCGCCGCGGACGAACTGCGCGACATGTCAGGGATGGCCACTTTCGCCACGATTGGTGTCCGCCTCGGCGCGGTGGTGGCCTGGCGCGTGGCGACCCGCCGGTCGGACGTACACACCACGTTGCTCTGGGATCCCGTCGTGCAGGGAACGTCGTACGTGCGCGAGATGGTGGCAGCACAGCAGGAGATCGACCGCTGGCTGGTTGTGCCCGTCAAGAAGCAGCGATCGCCCGAAGGAACGCACAACGTGCTCGGCTTCCCGCTGACCGCCGCGATGCGGACGACCATTGAGGCCATCACGCCGGAGGCCTTCGAGACACCAACACGAGCGAACGTGAAAGTGTTCAACTCGGACGACGCGTCGGGGAGCAGTGATCTCTACCGCGCGCTGCACGCGGCGGGAACGCCGTTCCATGCCGAAACCATCGCGGGGCAGACACCGTGGCGCGAAGATGAAGCAATCGGCGCCAGCGGGCTGTCGGTGCTGGTGCTGGAGCGCATGGTGGAGGTGCTCCGCTGATGCTCTCGCTGCGAGAACGGGTCGTCCGCTTCGGACCCGGTGACGGGCTGGCCGGTATCATCACCACGCGTCGCGAGCCCGGCAGCGAGGCACTGCCGTGCGTCGTCATCATCAACGCCGGTATCATTCACCGCGTCGGACCCAATCGCCTGTACGTGGACCTCGCGCGAACGATCGCGCTGCTGGGGTTCACCGTTTTGCGTTTTGATCTGGCTGGCCTTGGCGACTCGGCCGCGATGCGCGGCACGATGTCGCTCGATGAGTCGGCGTTGCACGATGTGCAGCAGGCCTTCGCCTTCCTCGCCGCGTCGCGCGGTGCCACGCGCTTCCTGGTGGTGGGGCTCTGTTCTGGCGCCAACTACGGCATCCAGACGGCATTCATGGAGCCTCGCGTTGACGCCGTGCTTGCCATCGATCCTTCGGTGGCGCGTACCAGACGCAGCACCATCGTGCACTTCGCTCGTCGATTGAAGCACATGGCAACGATGCGCGAGTTCATCGCGTTCCGGCACCCGATTTTTCGACGCACGTTGGGAGATCGGCGGAGCATGGCTGCCGCACAGGCGGCTGCCGGGCAGAGTGAGCGGCGGGTGGAGATCGCGGCCGCCACCACGGCGTCGTTGGCAAATGTCACCACTGAGTTGAATCGCACCATGGATCGTGGTATGCGGCTGATGCTGGTGTTCACGGGTGGCGTCAATCACATGTACAACTACCAGAAGCAGTTGTTTGATCTGCTGCCCGATGTGGACTTCCGCGACCTGCTCACGCTCCGCTACATGCCGGAGACCGACCACACCGTCAGCGATCTTGACAGCCGTCGTGAACTGATGGCAGACGTCACGGCGTGGCTGATGATGGTCTTCACCGAGGCGCGCCACCCAGCGGAGCAGGGCTTGGCGCTCGTGCCGTCGGAACGGCGCTCGTGACCGCTGGCAGTGCGGTGCACGTGCTGCTGCAACTCGGGCGGCGTTCCGCTCCGCGCCGTCGGCTCTTCTGCATGCCCTATGCAGGGAGTGGTGTTGCACCGTATCGGCTGTGGTTCAAGGCACTACCCGAGGATGTCGAGGTGCTGGCCGTGCAGTTGCCCGGTCGTGAATCGCGCATCTTCGAGTCGCCGCTGACGTCAATCGCCGACATGGTGGCGGCGATTGCGCCAGTGGTGGACGCGGCGACCGACCTTCCATACGCCATCTTCGGGCACAGCATGGGCGCGCTGCTGGCGTTTGAATTGGCAGCAGCACTCGAGGTACGAGGATCTCGCCCGCCCTCGCATCTGTTTGTGTCGGCGCACCGCGCGCCCAATCAAGAGAATCCGGACTCCCCGATGCATGGATTGCCGGAGCCCGCATTTCTCGAGACGATGCAGCGACGGTACGCCGCGATTCCCGACGAGATTCGCGCCGAACCCGAGTTGCTCGCGCTCCTGTTGCCGACGCTGCGCGCGGATCTGACGGCAGTCGAGACATACGAATACACGCCGGGGCGGGTTGTACGCTGTCCGGTGTCGGTCTACGGCGGCGCGGATGACAAGCATCCGCGGCCCGACCAGCTGCCCGGCTGGATGCACGTGACTGGGCAGCTTCCGCGGGTGCAGCTCTATCCGGGTGGCCACTTCTACTTGCACACGCAGAGTTCGGTCCTACTGGCCGACCTGTCGGCGCAATGGGACGCGACCGAGGCTGCGGCGATGTCGGCATGAGCCGTGGACCAGGCGTGCCAGCGGGCAAGGCGCCGATCGCGATCGTTGGAATCGGCTGTCGCTTTCCCGGCGGAATCGTCGATCCGGAGACGTTCTGGCACGTCGTGGCCAACGGCGTCGACGCCATCACGGAGATTCCCGTCGAGCGCTTCGACGTGGCACCATTCTTCGATCCGCAACCGGGCAAGCGAGGCCGCATCTCGACACGTTGGGGCGGATTCATCGAGCAGCGGCTCGACGAATTTGACGCCATGTTTTTCGGCATCTCCAGCGCCTACGCCGAGCGCCTCGATCCGCAGCAGCGCTTGTTGCTGGAGACGAGTTGGGAGGCGCTGGAAGACGCGGGACTCGACAGTGCCAGTCTGGTGGGATCGCGCACGGCAGTGTTCGTGGGGCAATGGCTGAGCGACTTTGAGCACCGCGTGTTCGCGAACCCAGCAAACATCGACTTCCAGATGGCGATGGGCAGCGGGCGATACGCCTCGGCTGGTCGTGTGTCGTTTGCCTTCGGCTTCCGCGGTCCGTCACTCTCGATCGATGCGGCGTGCTCGTCCGGACTGGCCTCGGTGCACCTGGCCGTGCAGAGCCTGCGCACGGGCGAGAGCGCGCTGGCACTGGCTGGTGGGGTGAACCTGATCCTCGAGCCGCACATCCATCTGGCGTACTCGCATAGCCGGATGATGGCGCCTGATGGTCGCTGCCGGTTCGGGGACGCGACGGGCGCGGGGTATGTGCGCGCCGAGGGCGCGGGCATGGTGGTACTGAAGCGCCTCGATGATGCCATTGCCGACGGCGATCGGGTCTATGCCGTGATCCGCGGTACCGCGGTGAACAACGATGGCGACAGTAGTGGCGCGCTGGGCCGGCCAAGTCGCATCGGGCAGGAGGAACTGATTCGCAGCGCATTGCGCGACGGCGGCGTGCACCAGTCGCAGCTGACGTACGTGGAGGCGCACGGCACCGGCACGAAGGTTGGCGATCCGGTGGAGATCGACACGCTGGCCAGAGTGCTGGCCGATGACCGGCCGGCTGACGCAGCAGCGACGTGGATCGGGTCGGTAAAGACGAACTTCGGGCACACCGAGGCCGCGGCGGGTGTGGCGGGATTGATCAAGACCGCGCTGATGATGCAGCATGGGCAGATTCCACCCAGCTTGCATTTCGTGACACCCAATCCCGAAATCGCATGGGACACGCTGCCAGTGGCGATTCCGACATCGCTGATGCCATGGCCGGTACCGGAGGATGAGCGGTTTGCGGGCGTGAGTTCATACGGTATCGGGGGCACCAATGCGCATGTGGTGCTGCAAGGTGCGGTGAGTCCAGGCGCGGGACCGGCCGACGAGCCGGTTGACTCGCGCGCGCAACTGCTGGTGCTGTCGGGGCATACGCGCGATGCGCTGCGCTCCCGGATTGCGGGCATGGCGGCCTGGCTGGAGAGCGGTGCTGGCGCATCGTTGCCGCTGCAGGTGACGGCACGCACGGCCGCCCTGCGTCGGGACCGCTTCACATACCGCGCGAGCGTGGTGGAGCGAACGGCGGCCGATGCAGCGGCGGCGCTGCATGCGCTGGTGGTCGATGATCAGCCGCGACAGCTGACGGCGAAGCGTATCGGGTTCGTGTTCCCGGGGCAGGGCTCGCAGTGGGCCGGTATGGCCCGCTCGTTGCTCGATGCCGAACCGGTGTTCGCGGCCGCGATCGAGGCCTGCGCGGCAGCGATGCGTCCTCACCTCCGCTGGTCGCTGCATGACGTGCTGCGTGCTGACGCGATGTCGGAGGATATCGATGTGGTGCAGCCTGCGATCTTCGTGATGCAAGTGGCATTGGCCGCACTCTGGCGCTCGTGGGGGGTGGTGCCGGCGGGAGTGGTCGGCCATAGCATGGGCGAAGTGGCGGCGGCGTATGTGGCCGGCGCGCTGTCGCTGGACGATGCGTGCCGGATCATCTGCGTCCGCAGCCGCCTGATGCGAGAGGTGCGCGGCACGGGCGGTATGGCGGTGGTGGAACTCTCGGCCGACGATGCGCGCGCGGCGCTGGCACCGTTCGGTCGTGCGCTGTCGGTGGCTGCCGAGAATTCGCCCCGGTCATCGGTGGTAGCCGGTGACCGAAGCGCCCTCGATTCCCTCGTCGCGGAGCTGACGGCCCGCGGCGTATTCGCGAAGCTCGTGCGTGTCGACATGGCGTCGCACAGTCATCATGTCGATCCGCTGCTGCCAGCCCTGGCCGAGGCGCTCGCGGCCACGGCACCGGTGGACACAGGGGTGCCGATGTACTCCACCGTGCACGGCGCCGTAGTGCACGGCTCGGCACTCGATGCCGCGTACTGGTGCGAGAACCTGCGACGGACCGTGCGGTTGAGTGACGCGGTGATCGCGATGGCGGACGCGTCGATCGACCTGTTCATCGAAGTGAGCCCGCATCCGGTACTCACGTCGGCGCTGGTCGAGACGCTGGAGGCCCGCGATGATGACACGGTGGTGCTGCCATCGATGCGCCGCGACGTGGACGGCCGCACTGCGATGCTGGAGGCGCTGGGCGCCGTGTACAGCGCCGGCGTAACACCGGCCTGGGCCGGAGCGTTTGCAGCCGGCACGGCGCTGGTGGCATTGCCGACCTATCCATTCCAGCGCGAACGCTGCTGGTACGAGGACGCGTCGACGGGCACGCCACTGGCCGCGCGAGCCATGGGTACGGATGTGTTGCTGGGAGCGCGGATCAACACCGCGGCCGACGGCGGCGGATCAGAGTGGGACCTGCGGCTGGATGCTGCGTCGGCGCCATGGATTGCTGATCACGTAGTGCGTGGGTCGGCGCTGGTGCCGGCGGCCGCCGTGGTGCAGGCCATGTTGGCGGCGGCGCGTGAGCTGTTTGGGTCGCAAGCGACGACGATTGAATTGCGGTCGGTGCGATTCGCGGAAGCGATCCCGTTTGCTGCGCAGGGCATGGCATCGTTGCGCCTGACGGCCACGCGTCCGGCGCCTGGCGTGCTCGCGATGCAGGTGCGCGCCCGCGATGTTGGCGACTCGTCGGTATGGCGCACGGTGGCACATGGCCGCGCCGTCGACCTGACCGGTACGCTCGAGGCAGCGGCACCGACGTGTGTGGCGCGGACCGATGCGCTTCCGACGCATGATCGCGTGGCCGACTCGCATTACGTCTCGATGCAGGCGCGGCGGCTGGTGTATGGTCCGGCGTTCCGGGTGGTGCGCGATGTCCGCATGCTCGGCGCGAAGTCCGATGCAGTGCTGACGGTTCCGACCGACACTGCGGTCGGCAACGTGCTGCTGCTGGATGGAGCGCTGCAGGTGCTGCTGGATCTGGCCCCAGCGACGGTGGCTGGCGCCGACGAGACGCTGGTGCCGGTTTCGATTGCCCGGCTGCGCGTTGTGCAGCCGGCGTGGCCCGCCTCAGCCGTGATGCAGGCGAGCGTGAACACATCGGACTCGGCACCGGGGCTTCGCGGCCGCGTGCAGCTGGCCACCCGCGACGGGCAGGTCCTCTGTGATGCCGACGGGGTGGAATTTGCGGTAATCCGCGGCGCGCCCGCCGACGAGTTGCCCGCATTCCGTCTCCGCGCTGTGTGGGAGCCGGTCGTGTTGTCAGCGGCGCCGGATCGCGGGCCCGAGTCGTGGCTGGTGGTGGCCGAATCGACCGCCGAACTCGGTGCAACGGAGCGAGAGCTGCGTTCCGCTGGTGACCGCGTGACCGCCTGCTCGCCGAGCGATCTCCTGCAGATCGCATCGTTGCCGGATGGAGTGACGGCGATCGTCGTGCTCTCGGCCCTTGGTGTCACGGCGGCGCCGGCTGCGGCAGCCGACGTGGCACTGCGTCAGGTGTACGATGTGCCGCTGCGGGTGCTGCAGCTGGCGCTGGCAGCCGCTGTCGCGCCGACGCGCATACTGCTGGTGACACGGGGGGCAGTTGCGGCACACGTGAGTGCCGAAGTGACCTCGCCCGTTCAGGGTGTGCTGTGGGGGCTGGGGCGAGTGGCGCAGCGCGAACACCCGGAGCTGGCCGTGCAACTGGTGGACCTCGACGGCACGCAATCCGAGGAGGAACAGTGTCGTACGCTGTCGCGCATTGCACGCGCTACGCCAGAGGACGCCGAGCTGGCCGTGCGCGATGATCTGATGCTGGCAGCCCGCATTGTACGCGTGCCGACCAGTGACGCGCCGGCGATTGATGGTGCGACTGATGGTGCGATTGACGCGGTGTACGGCGCCGAAGTGCAGACACCGGGGCTGGTGGACACTTTGCAGTGGCGGCGCGTGCCGCGCGCGGAGCCTGGCCCTGGCGAGGTGGAGATTGCCGTCGCTGCCACGGGACTGAACTTCATCAATGTGCTGAGCGCACTTGGCACGTACCCCGATGCCCCTGGCGGTGTGGGGCCGTTGGGTCTGGAATGCGCGGGCCATGTGGCGCGCATTGGCGCCGGCGTCGAAGGCCTGGCCGTGGGGGACGCGGTGGTGGCCGTCAGTGAGACGGCTCTCGGCAGTCATGCACTGGCGCGGGCGGCACTCGTAGCCCGTGTGCCGGACGGCATCGACCTGGTGCAAGTGGCGGGATTTCCGATTGCGTTCCTGACTGCGGCGCGTGCCCTGATCGATGTGGGTCGATTGCAGCGTGGTGAGCGCGTGCTGATTCACTCCGCTGCCGGTGGCGTGGGGCTGGCCGCCTTCCAGGTGGCGCAGCGTGCCGGTGCCGAGATCTATGCAACTGCGGGGACGCCAGAGAAGCGCGCACTGTTGCAGTCAATGGGCGCGGCGGGCGTGTTCGACTCGCGGACCGGCGATTTCGGTGACGAAGTGCTGCGGGCAACAGGTGGACGGGGAGTGGATATCGTCCTGAACTCGCTGACGGGCGCGGCGATCGACGAAGGATTGCGTGTGCTGGCGCCATATGGCCGCTTCGTGGAGATTGGCAAGCGTGACATCTTTGCCGACCGCGCGATCGGCATGGCGACGCTGCGGAAGCAGGTAGTGGTGACGGCGGTAGACCTGCTGGCACAGCTGCGGGAGCGCGCCGACGCGCTCGGTGACACACTGCGCGACCTGCTACGCCAATTGGCGGCGGGTGAGTTGACGCTGCTGCCATCGCAGGTGTTTCCGGCGGCACAACTAAGCGATGCGTTCCGGGCATTCCTGCCGGGTACCCATGTCGGCAAGGTGCTGATTGCGCATTCGGTCAGCGACCTGCTGCTGCTGCCGGCGAAAGCGCAGGTCACGGTTCGCGCCGATGCGACGTACCTGATCACCGGCGGACTTGGCACACTGGGGCTGACGGCGGCGCGTTATCTGGTGGGTCGTGGTGCGCGCACCGTGGTGCTTGTGGGACGTTCGGCGGCGGGTGCCGCAGCACAGGAGCAACTCGACCGTATGCGCCATACCGGCGCGTGTATTCAGACGGTGGAGCTGGACATCGGCGACCACGCGCAGGCCGAACGCCTGCGTGACACGCTCTCGACGCTGCCGCCGCTGCGCGGCGTGATTCACGCCGCTGGCGTGCTGGATGACGGGATGCTCACGGCGCAGAACCCCGCACGCATGCGCACAGTGGCGGCGGCGAAGTTGATCGGTGCAATGAACCTGCAGGCAGTGCTACCACTGCAGGGGCTGGATTTCTTCGTGTCGTATTCGTCGGTGGCATCGGGACTGGGCACGCGTGGCCAGGCGAACTATGCTGCGGCGAATGCGTTCCTCGATGCGCAGGCGCACGCGCTGCGTGGGCGTGGCATTCCGGCCACCAGCATTGGGTTCGGGCCGTTTGCGGGAACTGGCTTGACCACCGATGGCCGCGGCCTCGAGATGTTGCGTGTTGGCGGGCTGCGCGCGCTGCGGCTGGCGCATGCCGACGCCGCGCTGGATGCGATCGCGGGTGGTACGCACGCGCACGAGATGGTAGCGAATCTGGATGCTGTGACATGGATACGGCAGCATCACGGCGCCGCTGAAGCACGACGTGTCGCGGCACTGTTGCCCAGGTTGGGGCGTGCGGTTGAGGCGGCACCGGCGGCGGTCGGCGCCGATTTGCGCGAGCGACTGGCGGCGATGGTGGGCGAACGGCAGCGGCGCGATGCGATGCGTGCGTTCGCCCGCCAGGAAGTGGCCTCGGTGCTGCGCGTGTCGCCAGATCGCGTGGATCCCACGAAGGCACTCAAGTCGCTGGGCATCGACTCGCTGCTGGCGCTCGACCTGCGCAATCGACTGGAGCGCGCGACCGCGCTGCGGCTCTCGGGCACGCTGGTGTTCTCGTATCCCACGGTGGAGGCGATTGCCGATCACCTTCGGGAGCAGTTGTTCCCTGCTGCGTCGGCGACGTCCGTTCCACCCATCGCGCCCGTGGCGACCGACCCGGCGCTGGTGGGTGTCGATGCGGAAGTGGACGCGCTGGCCGACACCCTTTCGACGATGACCGAGGAGGAGTTGCTGCGGCTGCTCGGTCAGACGGACATAGGGCACTCCTCGTGAGTGAGCTCGAGAGCCGACTGGCGCAGTTGACGCCGGCCCAGCGCAGTGCGCTGACAGCCAGGCTTGCGGCAAGTCGCGCGCGCACCGTGCCAGACGGTGCAATTGCGATCATCGGCATGGCATGCCGATTTCCCGGCGGTGCGAATTCGCCAGACGCGTTCTGGCGTCTTCTGGATTCGGGAGTCGATGCGATCGAACCCGTGCCGGCTGAGCGATGGGACGCAGCGGCCTTCTTCGATGCGGACCCGGATGCGGTGGGCAAGAGCCTCAGTCGTGCCGCGGGATTCATCACTGGTGTCGCAGACTTCGATGCCGAGTACTTCGGGATTGCGCCGTTCGAGGCCCGGCAGATGGATCCGCAGCAGCGACTCTTTCTGGAAGTGGCGCTGGAGGCGTTGGATGCCGCGGGGCTGACGCGATCGCAACTGGCGGGCAGTGCCTGCGGGGTGTATGTCGGCGTGCATTCGCACAGCAACGATTACTACCAGATGCAGTCGGCGCTGCTGGAGACGGTGGACATCTATACCAGCACCGGCACGGCACACAGCGTGGTGGCCAACCGGCTGTCGTATTTTCTCGACCTGCGTGGGCCGAGCATGGCGATCGATACCGCCTGTTCATCGTCGCTGGTGGCACTGCATCAGGCATGCATGAGTCTGCGCGCCGGTGAAAGTGATCTGGCGGTGACCGGTGGCCTGAATCTGATGCTGATTCCCGACTTCAGCGTGTCGCTGACGAAGTTGCGTGTGCTCTCGCCTAGTGGCCGGTGCCGCACCTTTGACGCCGCGGCGGATGGTATCGCGCGCGGTGAAGGATGCGGCGCGGTGGTGCTCAAGCGCGCGGTGGATGCCCTGCGCGATGGGGACCAGATTCTGGCGCTGGTGCGCGGCTCGGCCGTGAACCAGGACGGCGCCACCAACGGCATGACGGCGCCCAGCACCCCCTCGCAAGTGGCGGTGATTCGCACGGCGTTGTCGTCGGCTCGCGTCGAGGCGTCGCGGGTGAACTTCGTCGAGACGCACGGCACCGGCACGCCGCTGGGTGATCCCATCGAGGTGGAGGCGATTGCCACCGTCTACGGTGCCGCACGCGTCGAGGGTGATCCGGTGGTGTTGGGTGCGGTGAAGACGAACATCGGACACCTCGAGGGCGCGGCAGGCATTGCCAGCGTGATCAAGACCGTGCTGTGCCTGCAGCACCAGCGGATCCCGAAGAATCTGCACTTCGTAACGCAGAATCCATTGCTGCCGCCGGATGACCGCCAGATCACGCTGCCACTCGAGGCGCGTGCGTGGGCCGCACCGGGTGGCACGCGCATCGGCGCGGTGAGTTCGTTCGGGTTTGGCGGGACGAACGCACACGTGATCCTGGAAGAAGCACCGACGCCAGCACCCCCGCTGTCCTCGACCGCGCATGTGTTGGCTGATGGCACCACCATCGATGCCGAGGTGCTGCCACTGGTACTGTCGGCGCACTCGGCCGATGCGTTGCGCGCGCAGGTCGAGCAGTGGCGTTCCGCCCTGCGCACCACACTGCGCGACGCGGACGTTCGCGACCTCGCCTACACCGCTGCAGTGCGGCGGACAGCGTTTGCGCACCGCGTGGCGGTGACAGGCGCGGATGTGCATACGTGGGCGGATCGGCTGGATGCATGGGTGCGCGCCCGGGACCACGACACGCTACCGCCGCTCCCCCCGGGCGAGCGTCGCAAGGTGGCGTTCGCGTTCTGTGGTCAGGGCTCGCAGTGGTTTGCGATGGGCCGCGAGCTTGCCGCGCGTGAGCCACTCTTCCACAAGGCTCTGGCACAGGTGGCGACGGCGGTGTCGCGGCATGTGACGTGGAACCTGCTCGAGGAGCTGGCGCGCGACGAATTCACGTCACGGATCCACGAGACGGAGATCACGCAGCCGGCGATGTTCGCCATCCAGATGGGACTTGTGGCGCTCTGGCGGTCGTGGGGCGTGGAGCCGGACTTTGTGATCGCGCACAGTAGCGGCGAGATCGCGGCGGCCTGCACTGCCGGGGCCATCGATCTCGAGGAAGGCGCGCGGATTGCCGTGCTGCGTGGTCGCGCGGTGAGCCAGTCTGAAGGGCAGGGCGTGATGGTGGCGTACCCGATCTCGGCGGTGGATGCGTCGGTGCTCATTGCCGGAATGGAGGATCGGGTTGCGATTGCTGCGATGAACGGGCCGACTTCGGTGGTGCTGGCCGGGGATTCGGCGTCGCTGACGACCATCAACGACCAGCTGAAGGATCGTGGCATTGACGGGCGGTGGCTGCAGGTGCGTTACGCCTCGCACTGTCCGCAGATGGAGCGGCCAGCGGCGTGGTTGCACGATGCGCTGGGCACGGTGCAGCATCGCGCCCCGGTTGTTCCGATGTACTCGAGCATCAGCCACACGCTGGTTCACAACGCGATGCTGGATGCGTCGCACTGGGCGGTGGGTCTGCGGCGACCGGTGGATTTTGCAGGTGGCGTGCGGGCGGCGCTTGCCGCCGGCTGTCGTGCCTTCGTGGACATTGCGCCGCATCCGGTGATGGCCGGCAATGTGCGCGAGTGCGCTGAGGACGCCGGCCTGGATGTGGTGGCTGTTCCGTCACTTCGGCGCAACGTGAGTGATCGAGCGCAACTGATGCAGTCGGCGTGCGAGTTGTTCACGGCGGGTGTCGATCCGGACTGGGGCGTACTACTTGGTGCGCGCGGTCGCGTGGTGGCGCTGCCGGCCTATCCGTGGCAGCATGTGCGCTACTGGCTGACAGCGCCGCATGCGACTCGCGCTGTGCCCACCGCGCCGGCAGCGCCGGCGGCTTACACGAATGACGCCACGGTCAGCGAACTGCACGAAGTGCGCTGGGTCCCGGCTGTGGTTGTTGGTTCGCCCACATCGCCCTCGTCAGCGTGGGTAGTGCTCGGTGGCCCAGCGGAATTAGCGGCGGGTCTGGTGGCGCAACTGGCGCAGCGCACCGGCGTGCCGTGCCAGCGCCTGATCGCCGACGGTGACGAGGCGACGGTGGCGAGCGCGGTCGCATCGGGGTCCGGGGTGATCG
>CAYMQV010000068.1:10914-20858 GCA_964392395.1 uncultured Gemmatimonadaceae bacterium | reverse complement strand
CGGTCTCGCGCACCGGCGGGCTGATCGCCACCGCCTTGCTCGGCGTGGTCCTGTCGCGTGAGGGCGAGGCGCTGATCGCGGGTTTCCATCTGTCGCTGGTCGGCGCCGCCATCGCGGCGGTGGCCGCCAGTCTGGCGGCACTGCTGCTGGTCGGCAAGGTCAGGATGAAAACCGGCTGATTGGCTCACTCGACGCGCGAAATCCGATCATGGGGTCAGAGTCCATGATTATTTGAGCGGTCATTGGCTCCGATCCATGGGGTCAGAGTCCATGCTCGCAGGTGGCCGCGGTCAATGTCTCGCCGCTCAAACCGACGATCGCGCCTCGGTCATCACGGTCAACGGCGTCCGATCAGCGCGCCTTGAGCCCGATCGCTTCCACTGCCAGCCGCCCCAGTTCAGTGCGCAGGCGTGACCGCACCGCGGCCATCGCCGGATCACTGGCCACATTGCGCCGCTCGAGCGAATCGCGCTGCAGATCATACAACTCATCCTGATCGGGGAACTTCACCCAGTGGATGTACTTGTATCGATCGGTTCGCACCGCGCGATAGTCCATGTCCAGCAGATGCGGAAATGGCTGCTCATTCGTGTAGAACTCCACCAGCACCGATTTCCGCCAGCCGACCGGTGTGCCGGTCATGAGCGGCACCAGTGAGCGACCCTGGATCTGCGCACCGATCGGTACACCGGCGAATTGCAGGAGGGTGGGCGCCAGATCCACCGTCAGCGCCAACCCCTTGGGTCGCGCACCGCCGGGAATCGTCGGTGGATACCGCATCAGCAGCGGATTCCGGATCGACTCTTCATAGGGCAAGCGGCGTTCGGTGGTGAGCCCGTGCTCGCCGAAGAAAAACCCGTTGTCGCTGCTCAGCACGATCACGGTCTGGTCGAGGATGTGCAGCGAGTCCAGCGTTGCGATGATGCGCCCCAGACTGTAGTCCACGCCACGGATCATCTCGGCGCGACGGCGGATCGTCTCTTCGCCTGTCCACCGCGCCACCGGATGTTGATGTTCTCCGGACGCCACGTCCACTGGCGGTGTCGGTTCGGCAGGCAGTCTCGCGAGTGCCTGCCGGACAACGGGCTTTCCCTGCAGATCCGCCGCGACCTCGGACTGCAACTCGCGCCGGGGGAACATCCGGTCCTTGTACCGTCCCTCGTCACGGGGCGACGGCACGTACCCGCGGTCGCTCTCAGGGTCGAGTGATCCGTCGTTGCGTTGCACGATGTCCGGGTGCACCGCCTTGTGCGCCAGGTACACCAGAAATGGCTTCGCATGTTCGCGTTCGATGAACGAGACCACGCGGTCGGTGAGCAGATCGGTGGTGTAGCCGGGCACCTTGTGCAGACGGCCATCCTCGAACAATTCTGGATCCGTGGCATGTCCCTGGCCCGGCATCGCCGACCAGTAGTCCCAGCCGGGCCGCGGTGTCGCATCGTTGCCCATGTGCCACTTGCCAAGAAACGCCGTGCGATACCCGGCGGCCTGCAGCGGGATGTTGAACGTCGCGAGATGGTGACTGGCCAGGTCGCGCGAGACGTTGTCGATGATGCCGTGCCGCGACGGAAACTGACCCGTCAGGAGCGTGGCCCGGTTGGGCGAACAGAGCGGCACCGCGTGAAATGCGTTGGTGAAGAGCGCGCCTTCGCGCGCCAGGCGATCGATGTTCGGTGTCTCGAGGTACGGATGCCCGCCGTCGTGGAACTCGTCGAAGCGAAGATCGTCGACCAGGACCACCACGATGTTCGGCCGGTCGGCGGCGCGGACCAGCACTGGCTCGGGTGCCTGCAGCGTGCCGGTCGCTGTGACCCCGAGAATGAACAGGGCGCGCGTTGCACGGAGCATGGGCGTGGGTTTCGGGCGTCTGGGAGGGAGGGGGAACTTGCCAACGGTAGCACCGAGCGGACGTCAGCGCGACGCGGCGCACCCCTCACGCCCGCACCGTCGCGACCAGCGCGTCCACGAACCGCGTCAGCTCCGCCGGCGTCGTGTAGACGTTCGGGCTCACGCGCAGCCCACGGATGTGCGGCGCCCGCGCATCGTCGACAAACGCCTGCACGAGGATGCGGTCGCGCGCGCGCAGCCGCTTCTGCACCGCATCCGCATCGACGCCCGGCAACTCGACGGTCGTGAGCCCGAGGCTCATCCCCGGCTCGGCGTAGAAGCGCGCCTGCGGGAGCGCGCGGGCCGCTCGGGCGCGCCAGTGATCGGCCAGGTAGCGCAGGCGCGCCGCCTTGCGCGTCGGGCCGATTGCGCGGTGGAGCGCCAGCGCCGGGAGCGCGGCCGCCGTGATGTACTCGGGCCCCGTGCCGATCCACTCGAAGCGCGCCATCCCCTTCGTGCCGGGCGCCGGCGGCAGCAGCGGCCACACCGTATCGACGTGCGCGGGGCGCATCCAGAGCACGCCGGTTCCGACGGCAAGCCCGAGCCACTTGTGTGCGCTGGCGCCGTAGAAGTCGCAGTCGAGCGCCAGCACCGGATTCTCGAGCAAGCCGAGTGACTGCGCGCCGTCGACGACCGTGACCGCACCCACCCGGCGCGCGGCGGCGGCGATGCGCGTTACCGGGAGGAGCTGCCCGGTGATGTTGCTCGGGTGCGTGAGCAGCACGAGCCGCGTGCGCGGGCCGATGGCTGCCTCGTACAACTGCGCCAGCGCGTCGAGCGACGGAGCAGGCACGGGGAGCTCCACCAGGCGCAGCACGATCCCATCGCGGGCCCGGCGCTGCTCCAACGCGTCGAGCATCGCGTAGTAGTCGTGTGGCGAGCACACCACCTCGTCCCCCGCCTTCAGCGGGAGGCCGAGCAATACGGTGTCGAGCGCCTCGGTGGCATTGCGCACGAGCGCGATCTCGGCCGGCGGCACGCCCATCGCGACGGCCAGCTCGCGCCGCACGCTGATGTTCGACACCTGCTCCCACATCCCCGGCAGGTGCTCGGCGGGGAGCCCCTCGAGCGTGCGGGCGCCGCGCGTCAGCGTGTCGAGTACCGAGACGGGCGTCGGGCTGGTCCACCCGTGGTCGAGATTGAGCACAGTGGGGTCGAGCGCGTAGCCGCGGCGCACGCGCGCCCAGAAGGTCTCGTCCTCGGCCAGACGTGCCGGAGTCGCGTCGTGGCCCAGGCGCGAGAGATCGGCGGCGACGTCGTCGCGCGCGGCGAGCAGCGCGGCCGGGGAGAGGGCGAGCGCACCGGCGGCGCCGGCGGCAGTGCGGAGGAAGTCGCGGCGGTCGGGCATCGTGGCGGCGGGCTCGGGATGTGGCGGGTGGACCGCACTGGGTGATCGTGGTGCCGGGCGATCTGCTTCACCGAGAGCCGGAGGAAGCGCGCCGCGTTGTCGTGGAAGATCCCGCGCCGCTGCGCGGACGTGAGGTACATCGCCTGCTCGATCCCGCGCACTGCGGCGTCGATCAGCCCCGGCCAGACCAAGTCGTCGGAGCCGAACATCACGCGGGGCCGGCGTAGCCCGCGTCGCCGATTCCACGGAGGAAGCGGTGGAACACCGGTCGGGGCTCGACGTTGTTGGCCATGCTCAGCTCCACGTACACCTGCGGGTGCGAGAACAGGAGCGCCAGCAGGTCCGCGAGCGCGAAGTACGGCTCCACGCGCGGGTCGTCGGCGCGTCGGGATCCTCGAAGAGGGGCGTTCGCTGGTCCTGTCGCGGCATGCGAGCCACCGGGGGCGCAGAGCTGGAGGCCGGTGGATCCGTAGTGTGGCTGTGTCGGCGTCACAGGGGCGAGAAGGGTGGCGCGGCGGCGGCGCGCGGTGGCGGAAGCGCGGCGATGCGGCACGCGCGCGGGCGCGGGCGCTCATGGCGCAGGGGCTCGCGCTCCTAGGCGCGACACAGCTCGGACTTCAGTCGGCGTCGTGTGCGGCGGCTCGGTTGCACCGCGCGGCCGCTACTCGACGAATGGCGGTGTCTCCTGCGTCGCCCGCTCGACGCCCTGCTCCCGGTGCTCACCGATCCCATGCCATGGGCGCGCCAACTGCGCCACGTCACGCCGTTCACGGGCGTGCTGTCCGCCGCCGAGCGTGCGCAAGTGTATCGGGAGTTCGCGCGGCACGATCGGGCCTTGCGTGCATCGCAGTCGGCCACGGCGAAGCGTGTGTCGTGACTCGCGAACAGTTCGAGCACGCGATCCGCGCCGCCGGCGCGGTGGTCTGCGTCTCGGAGTTGCTCGTGATCGGCAGCCAGGCCGTGCACGGCAGCATGACCGGCCCATTGCCGATCGAAGCAGCGCGATCGGTGGAAGTCGATGTGGCGGTGCGCGGTGACTCGAGCTCCACGATCTCTAAATCTCGAAGGCAGTGGCCGGTCGCGAGAAGGATCGCGAGTTTTGTCGTGCTTTGCTGCAGCGCGGTGCGGTCATGACCGACGTGCTGGAGTCGCGGCTGGACACGATTTCGGCGCTCGACGCGCGGGCCCGCGGCGCTGTCCGCGAATGGATCGCATCGTGAGCGACGGGCTTCGCACGAAAAGGTGATTCAGCCTTGGCGACGGCATCCGTTTCGAGCGTGAATTCGGCTGGTAGCGGTCTGTCACGTTTTCGTGGCGCCTGGCGGGATCAGCGCCCACGTCGCGTGCTCTCGTAGCGGCAAATCCTCGTGCTGCGATGCAGCCTCGAGTAGCGGGACGTCCTCACCGATGCCGTCGTGCTGTCGGCGCCGATCCGCATCGCGCCGTAGCACGCCGGGCAGGCGAGCCGGTCCCTACGCTTGCCCTGCACATCGGCGTCCTCGAAGGCATCCGCAACACGAGCTCAAAAAGAACCACGGCCTGCATCGCATGGCCTCTGGCTGGCAGGACGACTGTGCTTCTGCCTCATGATCCGCGCGCTATTGCCCGGAATTGCGCGATGACCCACATTCGCGGCAGATCTGGAGGTCGTGCGTGCGACGCTCTTCCATGACGAAGCAAGAAGAATTCCGCACCAGATCGTCCGCCTCGAACCCGCCACGGCTGCGCGGCCGTGGCGGGTTGATCCTGGTGCTCTGCGCGCTGCTGCCGCCGATGGAGCATGCAGCGGCGGAGCCGGCGCGCACGTCGCACGTTGTCGTCGACCGCCATGTGGTGCTGCTGCCCGAGCGGAACGTGGAGCTCACGATCACCGCCGCACCGGCGCAGTTGTCGCTGGTGCCGGGCACCACGAGTGCCGTGCTGGCGTACAACGGCCAGGTGCCTGGGCCGACGCTCGAGTTCCGTGAAGGCGACCACGTGGTGGTGCACTTCCGGAATCGCCTCGACTAGCCCACGTCCATCCACTGGCACGGATTGCGCCTGCCCTTCTCGCCCGACGGGAGTCCCTTCCATCCCGTGCCACGAGGTGGCGACACCGACTACGTGTTCACCATTCCGCAGGGTGCAGCGGGCACGTACTGGTATCATCCGCATCCGCATCATCTCACCACGCAGCAGGTGGTGAGGGGATTGTACGGCGCGATCATCGTGCGCGCGGCCGACGATCCGCTGCCGGCATCGCTCGTCGAGCGCGTGCTGCTGCTGTCGGACAACCGGTTTACGGCCGACGGGGCGATCGACCTGCCCGATCCTGATTCGGACGCCGGCAACATCGATGCGGAGAATGGTCGCGAGGGCGATCGCATCTTCGTCAGTGGTGCGATTGCCCCGACGCTGTCGATCCGGAGTGGCGAAACGCAGCGCTGGCGGGTGATCAACGCATCGGCGGCGCGCATCTATCGGCTGTCGCTCACGGGTCACCGCTTTCTCCACGTGGGCTCCGATGGCGGCTTGTTCGAGCGTCCGGTGGAGCGCGCGGAGATCACGCTGGGCGTGGGCGAGCGTGCCGAGCTGCTGGTACGGGGCACGGGTGCTCCCGGAGCCACCGTCGCATTGCAGTCGCTGCCATACGACCGCTACATCCCGCAGACACGGCCGGCCGACTGGAGCGCGCCGCGTCACGTCCTGACGCTGCAGTATGAGCGCGCGGCACCGGTGCCGTTAATGGCGATTCCGGACCGGCTGCGGCCTCTGACCGTGCTCGACACCCTGCGAGCGACGGCCACACACACGATGGTCCTGACGCAGCATCTCATCAATGGGCGCGCCATGGACATGAATCGCATTGACGTCACCGCCCGCGTGGGCGCGACGGAGATCTGGGAAGTGGTGAATCTCGTGGGGATGGACCACCCATTCCACCTGCATGGATTCCAATTCCAGGTCATTGACCGGAACGGCGTTCCGGAACCGTTTCGGAGCTGGAAGGATGTGGTGAACGTGCCTCGGCATGAGTGGGCGCGCTTCATCGTGCAGTACGACGACCATCCGGGAAAGTGGATGTTCCATTGCCACATCCTCGATCATGAAGACCACGGCATGATGGGTGTCCTCGAAGTCAAACCCTGAACAGCACGGAGCGCGTGATGACACAACGACAGCAAATTCGGAGTCTGCAGGCGGTGGTGACAGTGGCGCTGCTGGCGGCGGGGTGGACGGTGAGCACGGCGTTCGGAGCGCGCACGGCGGAAGGGGCGGATGCGGTGGTGAAGGCGCGCGGCTCGATGGTGGGCGTGACGGTGGGCGCGACTGACGCCTCGCATGCGCCGACCCGTGGCGCAGCCGACCTTCGCGAGCAGGTGTTGCGCGGTCGCGTGCTGACGATCAACCATGGATGCGGCGATTGCCATGCGCTGGGGCCGGACCCCACGCGTGACGGCTACCTCGCCGGCATGACCACGCCGCTGCAGGAGTTTCCCATAGGCCCCTGCGGGAACACACCGGAGACGAAGATGTGTTTTCGGACGCGATCCCGGAACCTCACACCTGACAATGCCACTGGCCTCGGCCACTTCAGCGACCGGCAGCTCTTCAATGCCCTGCGGTTCGGGCTCCGGCCCGGGGAAACGCCGGACGTCGAGATCACGTCGAGTACGCCCGGCGTCGGCAACTTTCCTTCGAGGCCCAAGTACCTCGCGCCACCCATGCCGTGGCCGGCATTCCGGCACATGAGTGATCAGGAACTGTTGGATATCATTGCGTATCTCCGCAATGGCGTGAAACCGGTGTCCAACAAGGTGCCGGACAGCGAAGGCCCGCCGGATTTCTGGGCCAGTGAGTACACCGTGGCCAAGATCGGCGCGTATCCGTTGGCGCCGTTCCCGACGGCGAAGGAGCGGGACCCGGGCAAGTAGTTTGGGTGACGAGGACGCCGCGGGGTCACGCGGCGTTTCGCGTTTCCGGCTTCGCGATGCCTGCTGCCGACGCTCGCGGCGCATGTCGTCGCGAGCGAGCACGTCGACACTGCGGCGCACGTCGTCGACTGTGCCCTCTGTATGTTGGACCCTCGCAGGCTGGTCGAATTCACCATCGATTTTCGCTCGGCCTCCACTGCTTCTGTACAATTTCGTTTCAGCGCTGACAGCGGAGAATCTGACAACGCTGCGTGGCACCTCCGTTCACCTCTCCTCCGTGTCGAGATGCCCTGCAGTCGTCGCGGCGCCTCTGCACATGGTCGATCTGCGAGGCGCGCGCCCGACGACCGCGAGTCTGCACTTCAGCGCTGTGCGCTACGCGCTCGGGTGGTCTCGAACAGGTCGGCGCTGCCAGCACGGGTCGAGTGGAAGATGAGCGTGGTCCCGTCCCAGGAAACCGACGAGCGCCCCTCCACCGCCGGGCTGTTCACGCGCGGCCCCGGATTGACCGGCGTCATCCACGGCGGCGTACGTGCTCGGACTCGCGCGGCGCCATACCGAGGCGGAGGCGCAGCTCCGCGCCCTCATCGCGATGGACTCCACCCGCGCACGCCAGCATTTCCTGCTCGGCTGGGTGCTGACGCACACGGGCCGGTATCCGGAAGCGGAGAGGGAACTCCGGACGGCGGCTCATCTCGCCCCCGCGAGCGGCTCGGGGGCGATGCCGATGCTCGGCTACGCACTCGCGCGTGCCGGGCGACGCGATGAGGCGATGCAGCCGCGCGATTCCGTGGAGGCCCGGCCTGCGAGTGTGCGCCGTGTCACCGTACTTCGCGGTCGCGTACTTCGCGGTCGCGTACTTCGCGGTCGCGTACTTCGCGGCTGTCGGCGACCGCGACCGCGCCTTCGGCATTCTCTCCGAGCTCGGGCGCCGACGTGAGAGCTGCCTGCGCGACCTGGCCGTCGATCCGACGATGGACGCATTGCGCGGTGATCCGCGGTTTCACGACGCGCTACGGGCCGTCGCGCTGGACTGAGGCGCACGTGGAGCAGTGTGCCAACGTGCTGCGCATCGAGATGGCAGCACACGGCGTCGACGTGGGTAGTGCCCACATGACATGGATCGACACCGACTTAAGGCGCGTTGCGCAGCAGGACCTTCCAGGCTTCCGGCGAACATCGTCCAGATTGCCCGGAGCGTTCGGCGAGGTCACGTCGCTGGAGCGCAGCGTCAGCGCAGCGTCAGCGCAGCGTCAGCGCAGCGTCAGCGCAGCGTCAGCGCAGCGTCAGCTGCTCAACAACTTCGCCTTCATGATGCGCCTCATGCGCGCCACGACGGCATCGATGAGGAGCGAAGCAGATGCCGAGATGCAGGCGGCCGGTCGATCATTCGGCAAGAACGGTGTGGGGATGGGGGAGGGCAGTATCTGCGCCGCCCGGAACGGCCGCGCGGTGGTGCTCCCGCCTTCTCCACCGCCGCACTCTCGGTCTTCGCCTCAGCGAGCAGGCGTCGCTGCTGACCCATGGGTGCCGACATGCTCCCATACTGCGCCCCGACGCGTTGAACGCCCCCAGCTTGGCGCGCGGCACATCGGGGCCGCCCGACAGCCGATGCTCGAGCGCCGGCAATCGCGTCACCTCGTCGATGGTCGCTGCCGAACATACCGCGCACAGGTCGGTGGCGATCTTCTCGGCGCACACCTGCAGCGCCGGCACTTCCGCCTCCCGCCCCGTAGCCACTCATCAGGACGCGGTACCTGATGCGGGAAGCACCCGTGATGCCACGAGGGTGTGTGCGGGACGATGAGGGCACCGTACCGTCGGTGCCGCTGCGCGATGGGTATGTGAGTGCCTCGAAGTTCGCGATCACCCTGTCCTGCGCGCCCCCGCGTCCTGCATCAATGCATCCTCCCACGCGTAGTCCCGCGCCACTCGCGGCTGCTGCGCGTACCACGCATACGTCTCGCGCAGCCCCGCTTCCAACGGCGTGAGCGCGAGCCCCAGCTGTTCCGTCACGCGCGAGGAGTCGACCGTGATGGGCGGGATGTCGAGGAACACGCCGAAGTAATTCGGCGGCGCCATGAGGCTGCCACCCAGCTCCTGGATGCGTGCGCGCGGCACGTGCACCACCTGCACGTCACGATCGGCCGCACGTGCGAGCAGGTGCACGAAGTCCAGCTGCGTGATGGGCGGAAAGTTGCCCAGGTTGTACGCCTGCGAAACCGCCGCATCGGCCGTGGCAGCGAGGATCGCGGCCCGTGCCACGTCCTCCGACCACACCCACTGCATGGTGGAAGCCCCGTCGTCGGGAATGACGACGGGGCGCCCGTCGCGGATGCGATCCCAGAAGAACGTCTCGCGATCGAAGGCGTTGTGCGCACCATAGATGAACGCCGGGCGCAGCGTGGAGACCGGCACGCCTTCGTCCCTGCACAGCGCGAAGAGGGCACGCTCGGTGTTCGCCTTCTGCGTGCCGTAGACGTCAGGATGCGCTTCAGGTAACAGCGCCGAATCCTCGGTGGACACGCCGCCGGAGGGATAGACCGCGACGCTCGAGGTGAATACGTAGCGTGACAGCCCGGACGTGGTGGCGCGCGCGGCGGCGAGCACCTGTTCGGGCGTGGTGCCGCGCTGCCAGTCGTACACGTTGTCGTACACGATGTCGAAGCGGTGCCCGACCAGTGCGCCCTGCACTGCCCCGACATCATTGCGGTCGCAATGAATCGATTGCACGCGATCGCCGAAGGGCGTGGTGCTGCCACGGTGCATGAGCACCACCTCGTCGCCGCGCGCGA
>CAYMQV010000068.1:0-10814 GCA_964392395.1 uncultured Gemmatimonadaceae bacterium | reverse complement strand
CCCTGCTCGATGCCCTCGGCGCGCGCGGAGGGATACATACGATATCCTATACTATGCCGCGCCACGCACGCCGCCAGCTTCACGAGCCAGACAGGTGCTGATTCTGCACGGCCTCTGCCTTCGTGACGTCCGCGTTTGCATTCCCGAGGTCAGGTGCCACGAGCAGCGTGCGCCACGACTCGCGCCTGCGGATCACTTCAAGTCGTTTCGATGCGCGTGCGGGGCGGTTGGAGGCGGTGCGCAGGCATCGTGTCAGTCGCAGAGTCCTGACCATGTCTGGGCATGCCCCGCTGGCAAGAGCCGTACGAATGAGTGCCGCGTCTGTACGCCTGAGTGTGTAATCGAGCTACTCGACGGACGCCTGTACGCTGCAGCGCGTGCCTCGGTGCTGACCATCAAGGACTCTGACCCCATGGTCGGGTGCTGACCATCAAGGACTCTGACCCCATGGTCGGGACGCTCAGGTGCCACCGCCCGACACCAGACCCACATTCCGCAGCAAACCCCGGCGCGGCGAATCCTTCGAGTTTCGCACCAGCACCGCGCAAGCCAGTCACGCGTGCCGACAGCAAACGCCCTCAGCCTGCTTCAGGATGACCACCTCTCGGCGCCCCACCCCCGAACGTCGCTGCCTGAGGTGGCAGCTCACCTCTGTTCGATCAGCGTGCGACGGTCTGGCACCAGCGACTTGTGCATGGCCATTGCGGCCACTGCGCCCGCTGCTGCTGCCCTGATGGCGAGCTGTGGACCCGGCGTGATATCGCCGGCAGCGAAGACGTCCGGCACCGACGTCATGTAATGTTCTCCGACGATGATATGCCCGCCACGATCGCGGTCACATCCGAGCTGTGCGCCAAGATCGTCAGCGGGAAACTGGGCGAGCGTGAAGAACAGCTTATCGATGTCGAGCGCCTCCCCGCTCGCCAGATGCAGGCAGCTGATCTCGTCTGCAACGTGGCCAAGGCGCAAAATCGTATCGGTGCGCACGGAGATACCGTTGGACGCCAGTGTGTCCTGCAGCTCCGCGTCTTCCATGTCCGCATCGCGGCCATTCGTCATGATCGTGATCTTCGTTGTCCACGTCGTCAGTGCGAGCGCCATCGTGACGGCCCGCGCTCCGTGTCCGACAACTACTACACGCTTGTCTCTCGCTTCATAGCCGTCGCAGTCCGGACAGACATGCGCGTTCGCGCCGTAGACGTGGGCGAGTCCGGGAATGTCCGGCCAGACGTCCCGCATCCCGATTGCCAGCAGAACTCGTCCCGTGCGCACGCTGCGGCCGCCTTCGATGTTGAAAACGAATCTCGATTCGCCTCGCGTGTCGAACGCCGCGGCCAGCTCGGCCTGTCGTTCGACGCGAAGAACGATCGCATCGATGAGTGTCACACCGTACGACCTGAGCTCGTCACGCCCCTTACCCCGCAGGTCGGCGGGACGGATACCAGGCATACCGAGAAACCCGTTGATGCCGCGCGATTCCCAGTTGCGTGGGTCGCCGCTGTCGATCAGCGCGACGGTGTGGCCATAGCGCGCGCTCCAGAGTGCAGCGCTGAGGCCTGCTGGACCGCCACCAACGATCCCAATCTCGAAATTCTGCACGGAAGACTCGTGGCCGGAACGCACTGCAGGCATCGAACGATTCTGGTCGAGGGTGAGTGAAGTGGCGGCAGCGTGTCTCACAGCGCCTCTCCGAGAACAGCAGTTGCCGCAGCCATTCCCAGCTGGATCACGAGCAAATTGCGACCAGCAAGAGCCACACCAGTCGGAAGTACGACAGAAGAAGAACGAAGCTGGACCATTCGACCGAGCGAAAGTCCATAATCGCACCGCTCCCTCGAGTCGAGCCGCGGTAGAGGCATCCTGGAGTCCACTGCTCGGGTCAGGCCGAGCCGAAGGCGGTCGTGAGTGCGTCCGCGGCCATGCGTTGCGCTTCCTTCGCCTTGCCCACGACGGGAGCCATGCCGAAGAACTCATGCGTGACGCCGGCGAAGGTGCGCTGCGTCGCGTCGACGCCTGACTCCTTGAATCGTTTCGCGAGCAGCTCGCCATCGGACCGAAGGGGATCCAGCTCGGCGTTGATGATCGTCGCCGCTGGGAGGCCGGACAGATCGGCTTTGTAGAGTGAGATCATTGACGTCTGCGCGTCCGCTGCACTGTTCAGGTAGTTGTCGTAGAACCACCGCATCATGTCCGTATTGAGCGGCTTGGCGGCGGTCATCTCACGATATGACTCGGTGGTGAAGTCGTGCCCTGCGATCGGGTATACGAGCACCTGATGCACCGGAAGCTGGAAGCCTTCGTCGCGCGCCTTTATGACGATCGAGGCGGCGAGGTTGCCGCCAGCGCTCTCGCCGACCACGGCGATCCGCGACGCATCGACGCCGAGGTCGCGCGCATTCGCGATGAGCCACTTGTATGCCGCGTAGACGTCCTCGTGCGCCGCCGGGAACCGATGCTCAGGGCCTTGGCGATAGTGGGTCGAAACAACGACGCAGTGCGCGGCGTTGGCGATCGCGCGTGGACTGGCGTCGTACACGTCGAGGTCGGCAATCACCCACCCGCCGCCGTGAATGTAGAGCACGGCCGGAAGAAGACGATCGCTGACAGCCGAGGCGGGCGTGTAGATGCGGATGTTGATCTCGCCGCCCGGTGCCGCGATCGCCCGATTGTCGACGTCGCCGACGGCCTCCGCGTCGGTGCTCTCCCCGCGCTGCTTGAGAACAGCCTTCACCGCGTCGGCCGGTGTCGGCTGCTTGCGGGCCTCCTTCGCGTCGAGCGTCTCGATCGGCTTCGCACCCGACGCCTGCATCGCCGCAAGCACCGCCGCCATGTCGGCGTCAGGCGTCCGCCCGGCGAACATCGAGGACATCTGGGCCGCGCTCCGATACCCGCTCTGCTCCGTGCCGGCAGCAGTTCCCGCGCCTTCCGTGGTTCCGCTTCGTATCACGTCCATGTGAATCCTCCTGCGCCTCGCGCATCCATCGATGAGTCGCGGCACGATACCGCATACAGATCGTCGAGCAATAACTGAGCCGCACCGATGTCGCTGATCGAACAGCAGAAGTGTGTCTGTGCTCGAGTTCGACACGGCGTGCGGGGCGCGCAGTACGCAGGTGCCAGGTTGCATCTTTGGAAAATTCAGTACGCGCACGCGCGTCACGCTCGTCTGCATCGCGGCGTCGACGGGTGGCGGGCACGAGTGCGCCCGGCGGTTGCACCAATACACCTGGCTGTTTCCGAACCCGTTCTCACCTTGAACGATCGGAGTGGAGCTATGGCTACCATCGAGCTCGGGCTATATCTGCGGCAGAGCAGTCAAGGGTATCAGACTTGCCCGCGAGCATGCGTCGAGTGTCGCGTCGGGTGCCTCGACGAGGATCTGGTCGGAGAGATGGCTCGCTGCATTCGCCTCCGCCAACGGGTACGTGGAGTCGGCCGTGAAGATATTCCCGCGGGTCAACACGTGATCGGGAGCCCCCAGGCGCGTCGCTTGGCCGACGGCGACGGTCGGGGCGATGCCGCAGGCCAGGCAGAACGCAACGAACAGACGAGCCATGATGATCGGGCCGCGGTCGCATGCGAGTGCGGCAACGGTGAGCAGCGTACGAAACCGCGTCAAGGCGGTGACGCGGTGCGCCGCAGCGCCGACGTGTCGCCTTTTGCTGATAGAACCGGACGAGCCCACCGTGCCGCGACGCTCACGCAGGCCGGCGCACTCCAGTAGCCATTGGGCTCACGGCTCGCTCGCACTCTCACTGGCTAGCGGCGGGCCGACGACCTGCATGCCGCACTCAGAAAACAGACCGTTGATGTAGCCAAGGTCTTGCAACTGCTCCGGCGAGAGCTGCGCGAAGCGGTCGAAGAAGTCCTTCATCCCCACCGAGGGCTGCACCAGGATGAGCATGGCCCCGTCTGCCGCCGGAACCACGAAGCCCTGACCAGACGCGAACGCGGGAACTGCAGGCTCGGACATGACTGCCTCCTTCGGTTGGGGTTTTCAGTTGGAAGTGGTGGCGCTGAGCGTCCACGCGGCACGATGCACGCAACGCCGAGTCAGGGGGCCGACGTCCGTAACGGCTTTCGCCGCCCGGCGCCGGGTCGGTTGTACGCCTCGGTGGTCGTGACCACTCGCACGAGCAAATCCAGCAGGGTCGCCTGCTCGGCCGGCGCCAGCCCTGAGAGAATGCGGTCCTGACAGTCTCGCACGCGCGGCCGCAGTCGCTCCCTCAGCGCCCGACCCGTTTCAGTGAGGCGCAGTACACGCGCCCGTCGGTCCTTTGGGTTGGTGAGCCGGTCCACGAATCCCCGCAGCTCGAGGCTCGAGGCCAGCACGCTGGCCGTGGTGCGGTCGATCCCCATCCGCGCAGCGAGCGCGTTCTGGTCGATGTCCGGATCGTCCTGCAGCCAGGCGAGGGCGCCATACTCCAGCGCGTTGATTTCTTCGCCGTCCAACACTTCTGCCACCGCTGCGGTGCAGACCTGATGCAGTCGCCGCGCGAGAGGAACCACCCGACGTCGCATCGGTGGCCCAGAAAGGGTGCCGGGGAAAACGATGCCCGTGCTGGCCGACGTGGCTGCAGTCAACGAAATGCGTATTTGGAAGAAATTCCAAACTACTCAGAATACTTACTATTAGAATACTGAGGATCTTTCGGCCGTCAGGGTGCGACGTGTCGCCATCGGGGGCTCGGACGGGCGTTGGCGTGAACACGCTGGCTCGTACCACCTGAGATCGGTGATGAGATCGGTTGAGAGCCGCCGGGCCTGATCGGCCTCGAGTGCACCGGGCGACGGATAGCCGAGGGCGGAGTGCTTCGGCAGGGAACACGTCTCGAGGAACTTGGGAAGTCGTAAAACCTCACGAGACCTGCGCCCGCACTTGTCAGGCTCACCAGAAATGCCGGGTCGTTCCTCGGTACGCAAGACCGCACTGGAACTCAGCAAGTCACGTCCGTTCTTCATGACCTCTCGATGAGCGGTCGGCCGCTCGACTGTCAGATTCCAGCAGATCGACGCATGCTTTCCGAGGGTGCGCGGCCGATAGTGAGATCTTCGCCGCCGAGCTGCGCACCCGCTTGCTGGCAGAGCGTGTTGCGACCCAGTTTCGGCAACTTCGGCTGCTCCTCGGACACGCACTACGCTCTGGTGTGACCCCCTAACAATCTCCGAACACTGCTGGGCCTTCATTAGCCCGGAGCTGCACCACCTGCTGACGATGGATCTCGCCCGGACGTGGTACGCGCACGAATCATGGCACTTCTATCACGCATCGTACGAACTGCACGGCCACAGGGAGACGCTCGCGCACGGCTGAGGCACAAACGAAAGGCGCGTTCGAGACTCTTAAAGCGTGGCAATGCACTGGAACTCCACAACAGTGTGCAATTTCGGTCGGCGTTGCCACGGGTTACCACACGCGTTCAATTCGGCTTTCGCACACTAGACGACGCGTGCGAGCGCCCAGGCCGCGTGTGCGCGCACGAGCGACGCTGTGTCATTCAACGCGCGCGTGAGTACGTCCACGTCGTCCGGCGTGCCGACGTTGCCGATGACCACGGCGGCGATGCGCTTGAGCCCCTGCCACTTGGCCCACTTCATTGGCGAGTGCTTCAACGCGGGATGGGCATGGTGCGTGGCGACGCCGTCACAGCGCGCTTCCAGCTCGTGTCGAATGCGATCGTCGAACGGACACTCCCGCCGGAGGCCGAGCAGTTACGCGGTAAGCTGCCCGCACCACCGGCGGTGACCGCGCCGCTGTTCCTGCAGCGCGTCACCCAGTCGTACTGGGCGCAGCCGATGCAGGAGGGGCGCACCCTGTACCTGCAGTTCAACCAGGTCACCGATGATGCCGACGAAATACTGGCAGCCTTCGGCTTGCGGATGCGGCGCGAGTTGGCGACCGCGGCTATGCGTACTGTCATCGTGGACCTCCGGCACGACAACGGCGGCAACACCTTCACCTACCGCGAGCTCCTACGAACGCTGGTGGAGTTCTCCGCCGATGAAGCGCAGCGCGTCTACGTGTTCATCGGCCGTGGCGTGTACTCGGCAGCGGCCAATTTCAGCACTGACCTGGAACGTCGGGCCGATCCGTTTTTCGTTGGTGAACCGACGAGCATGGCCGGTGACCAGCATGGCGACGAGGGCCGCGTGTTGCTGCCGTACAGCGGCTCGCAGGCGACCATCGCTGGGGTGAAGTGGCAGCTCAGCGATCCGTGGGATCAGCGCGCCTCCATCGTGCCGGAGGTGCCCGTAGTGCTGTCGGCGCGCGCTTGGCTGCCGGAAACGATCCGGTGCTCGAGCCCACGCTTCGCATGGCAATGGCCACCTCGACGTCCCGGGAATAGACTCCGCGATCCATTCCGGAAGTGCAGCGGAGGCGAGCGACGACGTCGCTCTGGCGCGTGTTTGTCGTTCAGCACGATGTGCGCGAGGTCGGAGGCGTAACGGGACGCGACGGCGTGACGCAGAACTGCTGCGCATGCTGCCAGGAGGTCTGACCGTTTTCAGATTTCGCTGTCCACCGGCAGCAGCACTCGCAGCGCAATTCCGACGTAGGACCCGCGCGCGGGACTGGACACCTCGCCGGCGCACGGGCTCCGCTCCGGAGCGCCGGGCCGGACGTGCGGCGGCATGATCGACGCGACGGTCGTGCTACCCGTCGGATTCGCGCTCACCGTCTTGCGTGTCTGTCTCACGAGTGATGCACTCAGGGTATGGACACCGTCTCCGTGCGCGAGCTCCGCAACAACGGCGGCCGTGTGCTGCAGCGCGTCGCCAGTGGCGAGACGCTCACGGTCGCCATGGATGGGCGTCCGATCGCAGAACTGCGCCCGCTCATGGGTCGTGGTCTCTCGGCAGCCACCTTGCTGCAACGGTGGCGTCGGCTGCCGCCCGTCGACGCGCCTCTGCTGCGGGCCGATCTCGATCAGGTCCAGGCTTCGTCGCTGTGATCGGTCGAGTGCGCCACGCACGAGGCAGCCTCGACACCAGCATGCTCATCATGCTCGGCCGGCTGGATGATCCGGCGGTGCTGCCGGACGAACCGTTGTTCACGGCGATCACGCTGGCCGAACTCGCCGTCGGGCCCTTGGTCTCGACGTCAGATCACGAGCGCGCAGCGCGGCAGGCGCATCTGCAGCAATCGGAATCCGATTTTGACGCGTTGCCGTTCGACGCCGGTGCCGCACGGGCCTTCGGCCGCGTCGCAGCATTGCTCCGGCAGTTGAAGCGCACGACGGTGGCTCAGTCGATCGGGATGTGCTTTTCGTGCCCGAGGACCGTTTCCGCACGCCGTGAGCGGAACAGCGGAAACAGCAGTTGCGTGTACCACTTCTCGGACCCGTGTCGCCGGTCGTCCTTGAGGCCGTACTCGGCCGGGTACTGTCGCGTGATGCGCGCGGTGCCGAAGAGCACGTCCCACAGGAACAGCATGTTTCCATAGTTGCCCATGTAGTGGCCGATGCCGTCGTCCTGCGTGAGCGCATGGTGCGCGAAGTGCGTGGCCGGCGTGGAGATGGTGCGTTCCACGAGCCACGCCAGCGGGCGCAGTGCGCGGTACCGGTACAGCCACTGGTCCCATCGGATCGCCGAGTGCGCACCGATGATGATCGCCAGCTTCACCACGCTGTAGCCCACGAACACCCAACCAAAGCCGAGGTAGAGCAACGCGCCGCTCAGCCAGAGCCCGGGCATGAGCGCGTAGTAGAAGGCATTGTTGCGGTACACCACGCGCACACTCATGTACGCGGCTGAGTGATGTGCGCGATGCAGCGGCCACATCACCGACGTGTGCGACAGACGGTGCCAGAGATACTGCGTGAGGTCGTCGGCGACGAGGAGCACCGGCACCATCTGCCACCACGGCCATGCGGCCCATGCGTCGCGCGCCGACGGCATGAGCCAGGTGCACACGGCCTTCGCGGCGGCGAAAACGAGCCCCGACACGACCGGGAACATCAGGCCCACGGCGACATCCAGCCGATTGTCTTCAGTCGTGGCTTCCGGCGCGAAGAACTTGCCGATCGCGACCTCGCCGAGGCCGAAGAGCGTGAACACTGCGACAACGGCAAGCAGTTGCGTGGTCTGCAGGTCCATCGACATCGGTGACTCGGGCATGGGAATTTCAATCGCGGTGTGGAAGGTATGTCGCGTGCCGGCGCGCGCGTCGAGGGCGTCCGGCCCCCGGCGACGGCGGGGGAGCGCACGTGCACCGTGAACGCAAACGTCGGGACGTTCCACACGCCCGCGGCGACCGTGCGCTCAAATAGTCTCGGCGAGATCGAGCAGTGCCGTCTGCTGCCAGAGTCGAGACGACGGCGTCACGAGCAGCTCGCGGTCGATGATCCCGTATCGACTGCCGTCGCCCGGCGTCGTCGCGAGGTCGAATACCATGCATCGGACGATCCGAGATGACATTCGCATGGACGGCGCTCGAGACCGGGCTGCGGAAGACTCGGCATTCGCCGATGGTCGCGCCAACCTCTGGCGCAGCGTCGAGCGAGGCGGCGCAAGGGTCTTCATGTCAGCACTTCACCCCCCGGCGAGACACTGACGGACTGAGCGCCGCGGTCGGCCCAACGTCACCCGCGCAACTTGTCCGGATAGATCGTCTTCAGCGGACCCGTCGTCGTACTCCTGACAACCTGCGTCGTAATGTTGTCGATCACGTACTTGGTGCCGGCGTTCTGCAAGTTCTGGCCAAGGCCGGCTTTCATCAGCTTGTGGTGCGCAGTATCCACGACCGCGCCTTTCTTGTCTTCGGTCGGGACGTACGGCTTGACTTGTATGACACAATTGGCGCCAACGCGGTTGAACATCACCGTGACGGATGGCGGCACGAGCTGGTCGGCCAGATCATAACCCCAGATCGGTCCCCCATAGCTCACCTTCTTCGCGAACGACTGGAGCTCGTTGAGCCAGACCGCCTTCGCGCCGGCGGTACCGTAGCCACGGCTGTTGCCGCCGGTGGCGTAACACACGCCATACAACATCGTCGCGCCGTAGGACCCACCCAGTCCCTTCACATAGGCGCCGAACGCAGTGCTCCGTCCGTCCCACTGCCCGGGATCGGCGCCACCCATGTTGTGCAGCCCGAACAGCCCGTTCGCCGCGACGAGCACGATGGCGTGACACCCCGCGATGCTTGGGAACCCGAGTTCCGCGGCGTCAAATCCGATGTGGTTGTTGCCGAGGAATGTCATGATGTCCTTCGAAGGCGGTAGGGGACGGGCGACGGAGACGTCAGCCGGCGCGACCTCGTGCGCGCAACGCGATAGTAGAGCCCGGGCCGCTGGAATGCCAGACGGATCACGGACCAACCCGCTCGCTGCTCCAGCGTGGTGTGGTGATGACCGACGTGCTGGAGTGGCGGCTGGACACGGTTCCGGCGCTCGATGCGCGGGTCCGCATCGCCGTGCGCGGATGGATCGCATCATGTGCTCCCGGACCCGCAGATCCTCGTGCTGCACTGCCGCCTCGCGTCGCGGGATGTCCTCATTGGTCCACACGTTCCCCGGCCGCGCCGCACATCGCGACGCTGGTCTGTCCGGCACACGATCTTTCAACCTGTCCAACTTTTCTCGTGGGCACGTCAGTCCTCGCGTGAGATGGCGCCCGCCGTTCCTGCCAGCGCACACTCCGACAGATGGTCGAATGGCCATCTGCGCGCATCCCCAGCCGACACCCGGCAGCCTCATGACCGGCCCCGCTTGGCGACCCTTGTCCGTCGCTGCATCTTCGGCACATCCCGCCACCCGCCCGAATGCGCCGCCGTGCTGCGCCGTTGTTCCTCCTGCTCGCCCTCTCGGCCTGTGCGCCGCGTGATTCGGAGCGCATCGAGGGTACCGGCACGCTCGAGGTGGTCGAAGTCGAGATTGCCTCGACGACTGGCGCACGCGTCGACCGCGTTCTGGTGCAGGAGGGCGTGACTGTTCGCGCCGGCGACACGCTGATTGTCCTGACGGCGCCGTCGTTGCGTCCCGAGATCCAGCAACGCGAGGCGCGCGCCAGCGCCGCTGGTGCGAACCTGGAAGAGCTCGAACGTGGCGCCCGGCCCGCCGAAGTGCAGCGCGCCGAGGCAGATCTCGCCGCCGCCACTGCGGACGCCGCCCGTGCCGCGCGCGAAGTGGAGCGGCTGCGCGGACTCGCCGACATGCAGATCGTGAGTGCGCAGCAGTACGACAACGCGCGCACGTTGGGCGCCACCGCGACCTCGCGACGGGCGGCGGCGCAGGCGGCGCTCGACCTGCTACGCCAGGGTGCCCGCTCGGAGCGACTGCAGGCCGCGCGCGCCGACGTGGCGGGTGCGCGAGCGTTCGCCGAGGGTGCCAGCGCAGTGGGTCGCGATCTCGTGCTGCTCGCCCCGGTGGCCGGAACCATCACCAACCGTACCGCCGAGCCGGGCGAAATGCTCACTCCCGGGCAGCGGGCAATGACGCTGGCGCAAACGGGACGCCAGACCGTCCGGGTCTTCGTGGGGCAGACCGCACTGAGCCGTGTAGCGCTCGGCCAAGTGGTGCATGCTCGCCTCGACGCGTGGCCCGGTCGCGAGTTTACAGGCCACGTCGTGGCTCTGAGCAGCAAGGCGGAGTTCACACCTCGGGTGGCCCTCACCGAGAATGAGCGTGCCGACCTGCTCTTTGGTGTGAAGGTCGAGTTCGCCGACGAGACCGGAATGCTCAAGGCGGGGCTGCCAGTGACGGTGCGAATCGACGCTCCAGTTCCGCCGCCAGCCTCAACGTCCAAGCCGTGAGCGACCAGGCGACCGTTGTCACGATGGGGCTCTGCAAAACGTTCGGTTCGCTGATCGCAGT
>CAYMQV010000067.1:0-20939 GCA_964392395.1 uncultured Gemmatimonadaceae bacterium | reverse complement strand
CCCGTACCTTGAACCATGCCTCCGACCCCCACACCGGGCTCTGCCCGCAAAGGCTGGCTCGTTCCCATCGGCGGGAAACTGACCGACGCCTCCATTCTCGCCCGATTCGTCGAGCTCTGTGAACGCCGCAACCCGGTCATCGCCATCCTCCCTACGGCGTCAGAAGAGTCGGACATGGGCGCCTGGTACGAAAAGCAGTTCGCCAAACACGGCGTCAAATACGCCCGCGCCCTCAACTTCCAGCGCCGGTCCGACTGCGATGATCGCGACTGGGTCTCGCAGCTCGAAGATGCCGACGGCGTCTTCATCACCGGCGGCAACCAACTCCGGCTCACCACCATCATGGGCGGCACCCCCGCCGGGCGAGTTCTCCACGACCGCTTCTACGCTGGCATGCCGGTCGCCGGAACCAGCGCCGGCGCGGCGGTGATGTCGGCCCACATGATCGCCGGCGGCGAAGAAGGTCAGACACCGCGCGCTGGCATGGTCACCCTGGCGCCCGGCTTCGGCCTCACCCGCGACATCGTCATCGATCAGCACTTCCGTCAGCGCGACCGGCTCGGCCGACTCCTCACCGCGCTCTCGTACAATCCGGCGCTGCTCGGCCTTGGCGTGGACGAAGACACGGCCGCCTTCATCAGCCCCGATGACGTCATCGATGTCATGGGCACCAGCGCCGTCACCATCGTGGACACGTCCGATGTGGAGTTCTCGTCGATGCACGCCGCCGAACCGCAGGATACCATCACGCTGATCGGCATTCGCATGCACCAGCTCGCGGAAGGCGCCGGCTACAACCTCCGCACCCGCAAGGCGCACGGCAAGAACGTCGTCACTCTCCAGCACACGAATCCGGCCGCATGAAGATTCTCGATCGCAACGTCTATGTCGGGCCAAGCCACTACGCCCACTTCCCGGTGATCCGCCTCGAAGTGGATCTCGGTGAACTGGAGGCATGGCCGACGATGCGATTGGGGCGACCCTTCATCGACACCCTCGTCGAACGCCTGCCCGGCCTGAGGGAACATGGCTGCAGCTACGGTGAACCGGGCGGCTTCATCCGACGCATGACCGAAGATGAAGGCACCTGGCTCGGCCATGTCTTCGAACACGTCGTGATCGAGATGCAGAACACCGCCGGTATCGCCGTCACCTTCGGCAAGACCCGCTCCGCCGGTCGCGATGGTGTCTACGACGTGGCCTTCGAATACGAACAGGAGGATGTCGGCATCGAAGCGGCTGATATCTCACTCAAGCTGCTGCACTCGCTGCTCCCCGCCGAGCTGCAACCCACCGATTTCGACATCGATTTCGACTGGGACGAAAGCCGCGATACCTTCATTCGTTATGCCCAGCGCCGCGCACTCGGCCCCAGCACCGCCAGCATCGTCCATGCAGCCGAAAAGCGCGGCATTCCGTGGATCCGGCTCAACGAGCAGTCGCTGATCCAGCTTGGCTATGGCGTGCATCAGCAGCGCATTCAGGCCACGGTCACCGGTCGCACGTCGCATATCGCAGTCGAACTCGCGGGCGACAAGGAGGAGACCAACAAGATCCTCGCCAACCTCGGTCTCCCGGTACCGAAGCAGCGCCTGGTGCAGACTGCGGAACGCGCCGTCAACGCCGCCGAACGCCTCGGATTTCCGGTGGTGCTCAAGCCGTACAACGGCAATCACGGTCGCGGCGTGTCGATCAACCTCTCCGACAAGGACGAGATCCGCGCCGCCTTCGCGCGGGCCGCCGAACACTCGCGCAGCGTGATAGTCGAGACCTACATCACCGGCCACGATCATCGGATGGTGGTGATCGATGGTGAGCTGGTGGCGGTGTCCAGGCGTGAGCCGGGCCACGTGGTTGGCGACGGCGCGCATACCATCGAAGAACTGATCGCCATCGTGAACTCCGATCCGCGTCGCGGCATCGGTCACGAGAAGGTGCTGACTCGGATCGAGCTCGATGATCAGGCGAATACGCTGCTCGCGAAGCTTGGCTACACGGCGCAAACGGTGCCACCGAAGGACGAAGTGGTGTACCTCCGTCTCACCGCCAATCTCAGCACCGGCGGCACGGCGCGCGACATGACCGATCTGGTCCATCCCGACAACGCCGAGATGGCCGTCAGGGCGATCAAGGCGATCGGGCTCGACATCGGCGGCGTCGATTTCCTCACGCCCGACATCACGCAGAGCTACAAGGACATCGGTGGCGCAATCTGCGAGATCAACGCGGCGCCCGGATTCCGCATGCACATGGCGCCGAGTGATGGGCGCCCGCGTGACGTGGCCGGCAAGACGATCGACATGTTGTTCCCGGCGGGGCGTCCGGTCACGATTCCGATCGCGGCGATCACCGGCACCAATGGCAAGACGACGACCTCGCGCATGCTGGCGCACATCCACAAGCTCTCGGGCAAGCGTGTGGGCCTGACGACCACCGATGGTGTGTACATCGATGGCCAGCGCACGGTGGTCGGCGACATGACCGGTCCCACGGCCGCACGCATCGTGCTCAGCGATCCGATGGTGGAAGTCGCGGTGCTGGAAACCGCGCGCGGAGGATTGCTGCGCGCCGGCATGGCGACGCGCTACGTCGACGTCGGCGCAGTGCTCAACGTGCGTTCCGACCACCTCGGCCAGAAGGGCATCGATACCCTCGAGCAACTGGCCGAGATCAAGCGCACCGTGGTCGAGATTGCGCGGGACACCGCGGTGCTCAACGCCGACGATCCGCTCACGTTGCGCATGGCGGCGTACACGGAAGCGAAACACGTCTGCTACGTCACGCTCAACCCCGACCATGTGCTGGTGCGCGAGCATATCCGCGCTGGTGGCCGTGCGATCGCACTCGAGAATGGCATCAATGGGTCCATGATCACGATCTACGATCACGGTGCCCACATTCCGCTGCTCTGGACACATCTCATTCCGGCCACCATCGAAGGCAAGGCGCTGCACAATGTGCAGAACGCGATGTTTGCCGCCGCGATGGCATTCGCCATGGGCGTGCGGCTCGAAGACATCCGCCATGGCCTGCGCACCTTCGACACCAGTTTCTTCCAGGCACCGGGCCGGTTGAACGTCTACGACCAGCACCCGTTCCGCGTGCTGTTCGACTACGGTCACAACGCCGACGCGGTGGAGCAGCTCTGCCAGCTGGCGAACCGTCTCGATGTGAAGGGGGGCCGCATCTGTGTGCTCTCAGCTCCCGGGGACCGTCGCGATCAGGACATCGTCGCGATCGCCGATGTGGCGGCCAAGGCAGCGTTCGATCACTACATCTGCCGTCGTGACGACAGCCGTCGTGGTCGCGGCGATGATGAAGTGCCGCGCATGCTGCAGGCCGCACTGAAGGCGCGTGGCATCAGCGATCATCGTGTCGCGGTGATCGTGGACGAGCAGCAGGCCATCGCCGCGGCGCTGCGAAAGGCCGAACCGGGCGACCTGGTGCTGATCTTTGCCGACGCACTGGCCCGAGGCTGGAAGCAGATCACGCACTTCAAGCCCGACGCCGAGCCGCAGTCGCTTGCCTCGCCGAAGCGGCAGGCACCGCAGACGATCATGCCGGAAGCGAAAGAACTGGCGGACGACAGCGTGCCGCCGCCGCTCTCACCAGTGGTCTCCCGCGAATTCCCGGTATTGTTCGCTCCGCCTGCGGTGGAGCGGGATGCCTCGAGCGTCGACGAAGCAGCGGGTATCGACGCAACCAAGGTCGTGCGTGATGACCGGGGCGTGTTTCTGGCCCGCGAAGCAAACGACTAGCCACCGGCAGTCAGCATGACGCCCCCCACCGGCGAACCAGACCTCGAGTCGGGTTATCCCTCGCCGACGATCGTGAACTCCCGCCGCCTGATGGGCCCCAACCTGATGCACGCCGGGGTGGGCGCGGTGCTGGATGTGTTGCTCGACGATGCCACGCCCGCCAAGAACGCCGCGTTGCTGCTCGCGTGGCGTCAGCGCATCGCCTTCCTCGCCGACGCGCTGCAGTGGCCAGCGGCCGATACGGTGCAGCGCGTCTATCCTGGGGGCGCGAGCCTGTTCGTTCGCGCCCCGATCGATCAGTTGATGACGGCCACCGAAGCCTGTGAGGGGGCATGGGTATTTGCGGAAGCGATGGTGAATGGTGCGGAGAGCGCCACAACAGACGCATCGGTCGCATCGCTCCTGGCATTTGCGGATGCCGAGCCATCCGGCACACGCCGGTCGCGCCGCACGCTGCTCGAACTGTGGAATGAGGCGCAGCGGCGCGGCCTGAATCTCACCTTCGACGAAACGCATGCCTTCGTCGGCACGGGCGCCGGTGCGACGGGCTGGCCGCTGGCCGCGCTACCGGAGCTGTCGGACATCGACTGGCTGTCGGTGCGCGACATTCCGATCGTGCTCGTCACCGGCTCCAATGGCAAGACGACCGTCGTCCGCATGGTGGCCGCGATGGCGAGGGCGGCCGGACATACGGTTGGCTACACCTGCACCGATGGCGTCTGGATCGGCGACGCGGCGCGTGAAAGCGGCGACTGGTCTGGCCCCGCCGGCGCGCGACGCGTGCTGCAGGATCCGACCGTCACCTTCGCCGTGCTCGAGACGGCACGCGGCGGCATCCTGCGCCGTGGTCTGGCTGTGCAGCACGCTGCCGTCGCCGCCATCGTCACGCTCTCGCCAGATCACTTCGGCGACTACGGCATCACCGACCTCGAAACCCTGGCCGAAGCCAAGCTCGTCGTCAGTCGTGCCGTGTCCGAAACCGGTACGCTCGTCTACAACGCCGGCATTCCAGAACTGGTCGCCGCCGTGTCCGGTTACAGCGGGCGCACCGTTTCGGTCGGTGTCAGCGCCACGGGCAACGGCTCTAACGCAAAGGCGCAAAGCCGCCAAGACGCGAAGGAATTGCTGGCGACAACCACCACAGCGCCTCTCCTTGCGCCTTTGCGCCTTTGCCCCTTTGCGTTAAGCAGTTCAGTAGATCTCTCGCTTACCGACGAAGAGTTTTCCGCGATTCCAGCCACGCTTGGCGGCACGGCGATTCACAACGTGCTGAACGCGGCAATGGCGCTGGCGATCGCGACTGAACTCGAGCTGGGCCCCAGGGCCGTCGCCGCACTGAAGGTCTTCGGCGCCGACCCCCGCGACAACATGGGCCGCCTGATGCTGCAGGCCGTGGGTGGCGTCACGGTCGTGATCGACTATGCGCACAACCCGCAGAGCGTCGCAGCGCTCATCGCTGCCACCAGCCATCTGCCAGCTGGTCGACGGGCAATCTCTCTGGGCACCGGTGGTGACCGGGATGACCTCGCGCTGCAGCAGATCGCACAGGCAGCGTTCGATTCCGGGATCATCGATCTCTACATCGCCAAGGAGATGCCCAAGTTCCTTCGCGGCCGACCGCCGGGCTCGATCAGCGGAGCGCTGATCGCGGCCCTCGAGGAACTTGGGGTAGCCGAATCGTCACTGCTGAGCGCGTGCAGCGACATGGACGCCGTGCGCGCGGCATTGCAATGGGCGCAGCGTGGAGACCTGCTGTTGCTCGGTATCCACGATCAGCGTGACGACGTGCTCGCGCTGCTTGCTGCACTGGCACGACTCGACTGGCAGGCCGGGAATCCGCTGCTGGTGTGAACGAGGCCGCACATCTCGGCACCGAGTTGTGCCACCCTGATCCCGGTGCTCGCATGCGTTCGTGTTCGCAGGTAGCTTCGTGCCATGAAAAATGTGATTCTCACACAACTCAAGGCGCTGCCGTTCGTGGCAGGGCTCCCTGACGCACAGCTCTGGCGTTTTGCCCAGTCGCTGGAGATGCATTCCTTCGCCACCGATGACGTCTTCTTCAACGAAGGGGACGAGCGGTCGATGTTCGCCCTCGTCGTGGCCGGTGGTGTCGCCATCGAGAAGACGGCCGACGGTCGCACCACGCGCCTCGTCACCATGGGGCCCGGTGAGGCCATCGGCGAAGGGCTGCTGCTGGACGATACCCGCCACGGAACCACCGCCCGCGCCGTCATCGCCGGCGAGTTGCTGATCCTGCGGAAGGCCGCGCTGGCCGAGATCGTGAAGGACAACCCGCACCTCTATGCCGGGCTCGTCGGCCGTGCCGCGCGCGCGATCGCCGGCCGCCTGCGCATCGCCGACGCCACGCTGGTTGGCCGCGGGCGGACACTCGGCTTCGGCAGCCGTCGCATGCGGACCGAACACGATCTGCTCGGGGAACGAGAAGTACCGGAAGAGGCGCTCTACGGCGTGCAGACGTTGCGCGCGGCCGAGAACTTTCCGATCACCGGTGTACCGCTGCGCGAGTTTCCGGAGTTGATCAATGCGCTGGCCGCCGTCAAGATCGCCGCCGCGCAGGCCAACCGGGAACTCGGCCTGCTGCCGGACAACATCGCCGATGCGATCGTGAAAGCCGGCGAAGAGCTGCGCGCCGGCCGTCACCACGAGCACTTCATCGTCGACATGATTCAGGGCGGTGCCGGTACCAGCACCAACATGAACGCCAACGAAGTGATTGCCAATCGTGCCCTCGAGATCCTTGGTCGCTCGCGCGGCACGTATGAAGTGGTGCACCCCAACGAACATGTGAATCGCAGCCAGAGCACCAACGACGTCTACCCCACGTCGATCCGGATTGCACTGCACACCGCGCTCGACACCCTGCGCGATGCGTTGAAGGATCTCTGCGGCGCGATGGACGCCAAGTCGGTGGAGTTCCGCGAATTGATCAAGATGGGCCGCACGCAGCTCCAGGACGCGGTGCCGATGACGCTCGGACGCGAGTTCAAGGCCTGGGCGCACACGCTCATGGAGGACGTCGATCGCCTTGGTGAGGCGCAGGCACTGATGCGCGAGATGAACATGGGCGCCACTGCCATCGGTACCGGCATCACCGCATCCGACGAATTCACGGTATCGGTGCGGAAGCACCTTTCCGATGTGACCGGCCTGGTGATGATCACCGCGCCGGATCTGATCGAGGCCACCAGCGACACCGGTGCCTTCGTGCAGCTGAGCGGTGTGCTCAAGCGCACCGCCACGAAGCTCTCGAAGATCTGCAACGATCTGCGATTGCTCTCGTCCGGCCCGCGCGCCGGCTTCGGCGAGATCAACCTGCCGCCGATGCAGCCGGGCAGCAGCATCATGCCGGGCAAGGTCAATCCGGTCATCCCCGAAGTGGTCAATCAGGTCTGCTTCAACATCATCGGCGGCGACGTCACCGTCACGATGGCCGCGGAAGCGGGCCAGTTGCAGCTCAACGTCTTCGAACCGATCATCGCCTACAAGCTGCTCGGTGGCATCTCGGAGCTGACGCACGCGATGCGCGTGTTGAAGGACAAGTGCATCGTCGGCATCACCGCCAATGCCGACCGGATGCGCTACTACGTCGAGCATTCGATCGGGGTCGTGACGGCACTGCTGCCGGTGATCGGCTACGAGAAGGCAACCGACGTGGCGAAGGAAGCCCTGGCCAGCGGTCGTGGCGTGACGGAAATCGTGCTCGAGCGCGGGTGGCTGACGCGGGAGCAGCTGGACGACATTCTGCGACCGGAGTCGATGGCGGGGCGGTAGCTGTCAGGACTCCGTCGCAGGCGCTCGTCGTAGACGCTGGAGTTCCTGCAGCACCTGAATATCGGCCACGTCCTGCGGGCGACCTGTACGTTTGGATGCAATCAGATTCGCGAGCGACACCGTCGGTACCGGCACGCCTTCGATCTCGAACACCGCCAGATCCTGCTCGGCCTCCTCCCACCGAAGATTCCGGGCGCGCCTCAGCACGTCCACATTCCGCGTCTCGCCAATCATCGTCACCGGTCGCGAAACGAGCTCACTCGGCTCGATTTCCGATGCGATCCGGAACGGCAAGGCACTGAGCGCGCGTAACACTCGTTCCGCATTCGCGACGGTCGGATCGATGAGAATGTCGATGTCACGCGTTGTACGCGACGTGCCCCAGAGCTGCATGGCCGTCGCGCCAACGACCGCGTACCGCGCGTCTTCCGCATTCAACAGCAGACAGACGCGCGATACCCTTGTTTCCGGCGCCGTCATTCTGATGCAGCACGGTGCCGGCGCCAGGTCAGGAAGTCATCGAACGACGCGAACCGCAGCGGCTCCTCCGGAACCTGGACTCGCTGTCGTGAGTCGACGACGTGCACTCCCTCTTCGCCAGCGCGAACTCGGTCCAGCGGCGTGAGTGCGAGGTCGCGCCGGAGCTGCTCCCGCCGGCTGGCACCAAGGCCACCTGCGGCCGCCTGCAACTCCCGACTGATGACATAGCACCGAAGCGCCTCGGCCACGATCCAGCTTCGTGACCGGTCGGCTTCGGCGGCGAGCCGGTCCGCATCTTCCAGATCAGCTTGGGGCAGCGTAATGGCGATACGCGCGAAGGGTGTTCCTCTGGGCATGAAAACATCATACTGAGTAATACTCTCGTCTGCAATCCGCAATCTGGATTGAGAGCCGTCGCTGATTCGTCCATCCGGGGCTGCCCCCTCCCTCGCGCTCCAGCCGCGAACTGCAGCCGGAGGGACGCCGCGGCAAAAGAGCCACGGTAATCAGCACGACACCCCGCGCCGAAGGCCCCGAACAGACATTGGTATGGGCGGGAGCAGTCGTGGAAGCTGACGTTTCAGCCTTGATCCGTATCTTTTTGTTGCCAATCTCACCTGCGAGGATCCGTAGAACAGAGACCGCCTGTCGGGTCAATACGGAGGCCCCATGTCTCGTCATTTTCTCACATCCGCGATTTGGCTGCTGCCCCTCGTCGCGACCGTGCCCCTGTTTGCGCAGCCAAGGCACGACCACGGCCCTGCGAAGCACACGGTGGGCGCAGCACCCGTGCCGGTTAAATTGCACGTGCGTCTCACCACGTTGCGACCGCGGAGCCCCGGCGATTCAGTGCGCGCCAAGCGACTGACGCGGGCTGTCCGTAACTCGATTGGGCGTTACGCCGATGTCCGCGCGGCCGAACGCGATGGCTACCGTCTGCTCTTTGCTGGTGACACCTCGGCCGGCCAGGTGCTGCACTACTCGCACATCTGGCGTGGCGTCATGGAAGGCCGACGGCTCGACCCGGTGCAACCCGGTTCGCTGCTCTACGAAAAGCAGCGCGACGGAACGCTGCGGCTGGTTGGCGCGATGTACACCGCGTCAGACAAGAGCACACCGGCGCAGCTCGACGCGCGTGTCCCGCTCTCCTACGCCGTCTGGCACCTGCACACCGACATCTGCGTGCCGCGGCCGGTCTGGGATGGTGACAAGTGGGCACGCAAGCTTGCCGGCGGTCACCCCGCCTTCGGCCCCGAGAGCCCGATCGCGACCAGGGCGGCGTGCACCGAGATTGGCGGCGAGTTCAAGCCGAATGTCTTCGGATAAATGGTCCATGCGATGGTCGTCGACAACGCCACGCCGATCGAAGTCTGGGGTGGGCACGGTGCGCTTGACATGTCGGGAATGACAGGCGAGACGACCACGCGTGCGAAACCGTGATCACGCCATCGCCGATGCACTGAGCAGCTGCTCTCACACCGCGAACAGATCCCGTTGTACCGGCGCGGTGCGTGGATCGCCGGCACGGTCACGCCAGACCCCGTCGCGCATCGTGCGGCCGCGGCTGAAGCTCACCGCGGCCGTGTCGCGCAGCAGACCGTCTTCCACATCACTCTGCAGATAACCGCCCGTGAGCGCCAGACGCACCGTGATGGCGGTGTCGCAGGCGGGATTACTGCACGGATACACCGAGCTGGCAACGGCCACGGTCGACCCCGACGACTCCTCCGCTTCTTCCGCCTGCACCCGCCAGCCGCGGCGCACCTTGCGGGTCGGACCGAGATACGGCGCCGACCAGCAGGTGGGGCACCGCGGTGTGGGCGGTGTCGCCGGGGCGAACGCGGCGTGGCGGCGAATCGGGGCGCGGTCTGACATGCTGCAATTTTATCGCGCGCTCCGCGCCGTGCAGCCTCAGAAGTACACGGTGCCAATCAACCACGCGAGCGACGCACGCACGGTCGGCCCGACGCGTGCTCCTGGCGTAGATTGCCTTCCATGGCAAAACCCACCGTCGACGGCCCAGGTCAGGCCAAGCTCCAGCAGCTCGAATCCGCCAAGTCCATCGTCCAGACCGTCCACGGCATGGTCGAGCAGTACGCGCTGGCGATCAAGAACAGTTCGCCCACCACCAGCTACCCGCAGCAGATCAAGCGGGCCGCGACCCCGCTGGTCGGCTTGATGCGAAGCCAGTTTCAGCTGCTGGCCGACCTCGCCAGCGACCTCATCCTGACTGCGACCCGGGGCGGTGGCGCGGACCTGGCCAAAGTCCGGGTGCTCCGGGAGCGGGTCGGCCAGCTCAAGTCAGGGATCGAGCTGTCCGTCACTTCCACCATCGCCAAGCATTCCACCGCCAACGCGACCCCGAAGCCGGACTCGTCTGCCGCTGGCGGGGAGTAACCCGTGCTCCTAAGTTTTGCGGGATGCTGGTGCGATCGTCGAGATTGTCGCGTTGAACCTGCTGGAAAAACCGGCTGCAGCTAACCGGTGCGTCGGTCGCTTGACCTGGTAGGGGTCGCGGTTGTCGTGGATGATGATGACGATACCTGTCTTTGCGGTCTGCGCGGTGCGCGGCCTGCGCCTCGGACGCCGGAACACATGGTTCCTGCTGCCGAGTTCCTCTCGGGGCGTCTACCCTGGCTCCCCACGACCTTTCCCAAGACCTGGGCATGGCCAGCTTTTTTAGGTTTCGCGGGCGTCTCGCCGACGCACTGCCGCGCCGCGGAGTTGTCTCCGCCGCGCTTGCCGCTCTGCTGATCGCCGGCGTCGCCGCGACCGCAGGCGCGCAGCAATATCCGAACACGACGTTCAACTACACCACCGAACTGAATGAGGCGACGACCCATCTCTGGGACTCGCTGATCTTCTGGGCGACCATCGTGTTTGTGATCGTCCAGGTCGGCATCCTCTACATCATCTTCAAGTTCAAGGCGCGTCCGGACTCGCCGGAACCGAAGCATGTCCATGGCAATACCACGCTCGAAATTGCGTGGACCGCGATCCCGGCCGTGATCCTGGCGTTCATCGCCGTGCCGACCGTGAAGACGATCTTCCTGACCCAGGCCAAGGCGCCGGCCAATGCCCTGCAGGTGGAAGTGATCGGCCATCAGTGGTGGTGGGAGTTCAAGTACCCTGAGTACGGGATCACGACGGCCAATGAGCTCTATCTGCCAGTCGGCCGGACGGTGAACTTCAAGCTCAACACCAAGGACGTGCTGCATTCGTTCTGGATCCCGCGCCTTGGTGGCAAGCGCGACCTGATTTCGAATCGTACGAACTACCTCTGGATGACGCCGCGTGACTCGATGGCGCTCAAGGCCCTCAACGGCAGCTGCACCGAGTACTGCGGCGAAAGCCACGCGAACATGAAGTTCCGCGCCTTCACCGTGACACCGGAACAGTTCGCGAGCTGGGCCGCCCACCAGAAGGCACCGGCGGTCTTCGGGGTCGCACCAGTCATCGTGCCTGCAACGGCCACCTCTGGCACGCCGGCCGCGGAGTCGACCAGCAAGGCGGGGCAGGTGGGTCCCGAGCTGGCCAATGCTGCGGTGCCCGCCCCGGTTGGATTCGTCTTCCCGCGTGAAAAGCTCGATCCCTCCTCGATGCCGACCGCGAAGCCACCGTCCAGCATCAGCTTCACCGCTGGGCTCGCGGGCGATGCGACGCGCGGCCAGGCGATCTACTCTCGATCGTCGTGTATCGGGTGCCACAAGGTGACCGGTAACCCGATGAGCGCCGGTGTCATCGGCCCGAACCTCACGCACATGGGTTCGCGCTACACCATTGCCGGCGCGCTGTTCGAGAACAACACCGACAACCTGGTGCGCTGGATCAAGAATGCGCCGGCCATGAAGCCGGGCAGCCTGATGCCCGCCATCGGCAACGGCGAGTACAATCCGGCCATCAAGGCCAAGGTCACGATGGGCGGACTGAGCGATCAGCAGATCGCCGACGTCGCCGCCTATCTGCAGGCTCTCAAGTAACCCGCGCCGGAGCATACAAGTCATGGCAACGACTGCTGCGCAGCCGACCTACGCGCCGGCCGCATCGACCAGTTCCTACTCCGGAGAGAAAACCGGCGTCTGGAGCTGGATCACCACCACCGATCACAAGCGGATCGGTGTGCTGTATCTCTTCACGTCGCTCTTCTTCTTCATCTTCGGTGGACTCGAGGCCGCGGTCATCCGCGCGCAGCTCGCGGCCCCGAACCAGACGCTGGTCAGCGCTGAGCTCTACAATCAGCTCTTCACGATGCACGGCACCACGATGGTCTTCCTTGCCATCATGCCGCTGTCGGCCGCGTTCTTCAATTTCCTGATCCCGCTGCAGATCGGCGCCCGTGACGTGGCCTTCCCACGCCTCAACGCCTTCAGCTACTGGGTGTACCTCTTCGGCGGCATCTTCATCACGCTGCCGATTTTCGCAGGGATCGCACCGAACGGCGGCTGGTTCGGCTATGCGCCAATCACGACCATGGCCTACAACCCGGGCCTCAACATCGACTTCTGGGTGCTCGGACTCCAGATACTCGGGATCAGTTCGCTCGCCGCCGGCTTCAACTTCATCACCACCATCATCAACATGCGCGCACCAGGGATGCACCTGATGCGCATGCCGATGTTCACGTGGATGAGCTTCGTGGTGCAGTTCCTGGTGGTGCTCGCGTTCCCGGTGATCACCGTGGCGCTGGTGTTCCTGCAGTTCGACCGATTCTTCGGCACCAACTTCTACACCCTCACGGCCGGCGCTGACCCGCTGCTCTGGCAGCACCTGTTCTGGATCTTCGGACATCCCGAGGTCTACATCCTCATCCTGCCGGCGTTCGGCCTGGTGAGCGAAGTGCTCCCGACCTTCAGCCGCAAGCCGCTCTTCGGCTATGCCGTCATGGTCTACTCCGGCATCCTGATCGGCTTCCTCGGATTCGGCGTCTGGGCGCACCACATGTTCAGCGTCGGCATGGGTCCGATTGCAGACACCGTGTTCAGCCTCACCACGCTGCTGATCGCGATTCCGACCGGTGTCAAGATCTTCAACTGGATGAGTACGATGTGGGGCGGCAAGCTCCAGTTCACGGCATCGATGTGCTTTGCCGTCGGCCTGGTGGCCATGTTCACCATCGGCGGTCTCTCCGGCGTGACGCATGCGTCGCCGCCGACGGACCTCCAGCAGACCGACACCTACTACGTCGTGGCGCACTTCCACTACGTGCTGTTCGGCGGCTCGATCATGGGTATCTTCGCCGGCATCTATCACTACTTCCCCAAGATGTTCGGGAAGATGATGAACGAGACGCTCGGCAAGTGGCACTTCTGGATCAACATGATCGGCATGAACCTGACCTTCGGCCCGATGCACCTCTCCGGACTGCTCGGCATGCCACGCCGCATCTATACGTACGATGCGAACCAGGGATGGGATCTGTTCAACATGATGAGTACCGTCGGTACCGGGATCATCATCGTTGCGACGCTGATCTTCCTCTACAACTTCTTCACGTCCCTCAAGAGCGGGCCGCGCGCCGGACGTGATCCGTGGGGCGCGTCCACCCTCGAGTGGTCCATTCCGTCACCGCCGCCCGAGTACAACTTCGCGGTGCTGCCGAATGTCACCAGCCGCTATCCGCTGTGGGACGTGACCGATGGCCACGATCTCTCGCGCGAACATCACGAAGGGCATGAAAATCGCGACGACAAGGTGCCGACCGCCCGCGAACTCGGCATCCCCATGCCGTCGAACACCTTCAAGCCGGTGATGGCGGCCCTTGGCCTCTGCATCATGCTTGGCGGCATGACGCTCAAGCATGTGAACTTCTACGCCTTCTTCATCGTCGTCAGCGGCGGTGCTGCCACACTCGTGATCAGCCTGTACGCCTGGTTGACCACGCCGCTCGAGGAGTCGCACTGAGATGAGCGCTACCGCACTCGAACCCACCACCACCGGCCACGCCGAGCACGGTCATCACCATACCTCGACGGGACTCGACAACCGCAAGATTGCCATCTGGGCCTTCATCGGCTCGGAGTGCATGCTGTTTGTCAGCCTCATCTCGACCTACCTGATCTACAAGGGCAAGTCGCGCGTCGGGCCGTATCCGCACGAAGCCTGGACCGACCCCGCGACTGGCGAGACCTTCAAGGCCATTCTCAACATCCCGGTCACCAGCTTCTCGACGTTCGTGCTGCTGATGTCGTCCCTGGCGATGGTGCTGGCGCACAACGCGGTGGTGAATCGCCATGTGAAGCGCACCACCTTCTTCTCGCGGCTCGAAGGCAACTCGTTCTTCTGGCTGGTCTCCACGGCGTTGCTTGGCATCGTCTTCCTGATGTGTCAGGCGTACGAGTTCACCGCCTTCGTGAACGAAGGGCTCGGCCTGACCACGAATCTCTTCAGCAGCAGTTTCTTCGTCCTCACCGGCTTCCACGGCGCCCACGTCACGGCCGGTGTGCTCTGGCTGTTCACGCTGGCGTCGATCGACAAGAAGCGCGGACTGCGCACCGATGAAGCATTGAATGTCGACCTCTGCGCGCTCTACTGGCACTTCGTCGACGTGGTCTGGATCGCGATCTTCGTGCTTCTCTACCTCATCAAGTGAGCCACGACCCCATGGCACACGAACCCGACGCCGCGCACGACGAGCACGCGCATCACCCCACGGCGAAGACCTACCTCTGGACGGCGCTGTTCCTCACGATCGTCACCATCGTGGAAATCTCCGCCTACTACATCAAGCCGTGGGAGCAATCCGCGATCTATGTGCCGAGCATGATCTTCATGTCGGCCGTGAAGTTCGGGGTCGTCTGCGCGGTGTACATGCACCTCAAGTACGATCATAAACTGTTCCGGAATCTGTTCGTCGGTCCACTCATGATCGCCCTCGTGACCTGCGTCGGCCTGTTGTTCCTGTTCGGCAAGGTCGGGATCAACCTCGGAATCACCGGGTGACGCTGGTGCAGGTTGGCGGCAACCGCATGACATGATGCATCTCGCGCTGTTGCTTCACCCCGCGCAAACGCTCGCGCTGGACAGCTGGACGATCCACCCGAGCACGGTCATTGGCCTGACCGCGCTCGGGTGGCTCTACTTTGCACGGGCTCGTGCTGCGACAGGCGTCGGTCCTTCCACTGGCCAGCGTGTCGCGTTCTTTGGCGGGCTGGTGCTGCTGTTCCTGATCCTGAACGGGCCACTTCACGATCTGAGCGACTTCTATCTGTTCAGCGGCCACATGGTGCAGCACCTGATCATGGAGCTGATCGTCCCGCCGCTGCTGCTGGCCGGAACGCCGGGCTGGATGTTGCGCCCGGCGCTGCAGTGGCCGGTCGTCGGGTGGCTGGCGCGGCGTGTGACGACGCCGATCATGGCATTCTCGATCTTCAATGTCACGCTCGCGGTCTGGCACATCCCGGCGCTCTACAACCTGGCGCTGCTGCATCACAACGTGCACATCCTGCAGCACCTCACTTTCCTGGTGGCCAGTGTGCTGATGTGGTGGCCCTTCATGAGTTCACTGCCGGAGTTGCCCCGACTCAGCTACCCGGGACAGATGTTGTACTGCTTCCTGATGACGCTGCCGATGAGCGTGGTGGCGGTGTACATCACGATGGCAGATACCGTGCTCTACCCGCTCTACGCCTCGAGTCCGCGCCTGTGGGGACTGTCGCCCAAGATGGATCAGCAGATCGGCGGCTTGATCATGTGGATTCCTGGCGGGTTGTTCTTCTACGGCATCATGACCGTGGTGTTCTTCCGCTGGCAACGCCAGGGAAATGCAGGCGACGGTGTGGCTGAGGCGCAGGGGTCGTCTGGGGCACTGGCCCCGGCTGCGGGCCGCTGAGCGGTGGCCACGCCGACGCGCGCAGAATCCGCGCCCTCGACGGCGCGCGACGGGGCGCCTCGGCCGTCGCCCGTCGCGCCATCCGGATCGCGCGAACGATTGCTGTCGCTCGACGTGTTCCGAGGCATGACGGTGGCGGGCATGCTGCTGGTGAACAATCCGGGCGATTGGGACCACATCTTCCCGCCGCTCGAACACGCACCGTGGCATGGATGGACACCCACCGATCTGATCTTTCCGTTCTTCCTGTTCATCGTCGGTGTGACGTCACACCTCTCGCTGTCGCAGCGACGGGCGCGCGGCGATGACGACGGGGCCATTGTCCGGCAGATTCTCCGCCGTGGGGCGCTGATCTTTCTGTTCGGGCTCTTTCTGGCCTGGTTCCCCGGTTTCATGTGGGGCACGATCGCAACCCTGCCGGAGGCAACGTTTCTCGATCGCGTGGTCTATCGGCTGGAGCACCTCCGGATCATGGGTGTCCTGCAGCGGATTGGCGTGGCGTATGTCATCGGGGCACTCATCACGCTGCGTGGTACGTGGCGGCAGCATCTGGTGACGCTGGTCGCCATTCTGCTGGGCTACTGGGCACTGATGACCCTCGTGACGGTGCCCGACCAGGGCCGGCCTGGGTGGCAGTTGCTCGACAAGCCGGACGCCGTCCTCAGTGCCTGGCTCGATCGTCAGATCCTCACCACCAACCATCTCTGGGCGTCGGCGAAGACCTGGGACCCGGAAGGGTTGCTGAGCAGCCTTCCAGCGGTCGGCTCGATGATGATCGGCCAGCTTGCCGGCCGCTGGATCGGAAGTCCGAGAGCGCTGGCGGAGCGATTGAACGGAATGTTCGCGGTTGGTGCGTTGCTCCTGATGATTGGACTGATGTGGCATTGGGTGTTTCCAATCAACAAGAGCCTCTGGACCAGCAGTTATGTCGTCTTCGCCGGCGGCATGGCGCTGGTGACCCTCGCGACGTGTATGTGGATCATCGACGTGCGCGGCTGGAAACGCTGGACGACGTTCTTCGTCATTTATGGTACGAACCCGATGATCGCCTTCCTCGGCTCCGGCCTGATGGCGCGTTTGACGGTAACCCTGCTGAAGGTCCCGACCGCCGACGGTCCGGAATCGGTGCAGTGGGTGGTCTATCAGGCGATCTTTGCGCCGATACTCGAACCACGGGTGGCGTCGCTGGGGTATGCCGTGACGTTCGTCGGTTTCTGGTTCGTGATTCTTTGGGCGCTCTGGCGCCGGAACATCTTTCTCAAGGTGTGATTTGCGACGCTGCAAGCGCCTCTGGTCCGTCGTTCGATCGCTTCTCCTCTGCGTGTGCATGATCGGCATTGCGCTCCCTGCCGCTGCGCAGAAGCCGCCCACGAAAACCGCGTCAGCGCGGCGTTTGGTGGCCACGGCGCCCGCGCGCAGCACCACACTCCGCTCCGGTTCGGCGGCGGCGAGGAACCGTTCTGCCACGGCGCGGCCGCGCCCGAAACCACGCCCCCGCTCGCGATTGGTGAAGGTCAGGGCGCCAGCGCTGCCGCTGCTCGAGGCGCGGACACCGTTTGGCCTCGACAACCTCCGCATGGATCTCGGCGCCCTCGCCGAAACCGCAATCCGGAGTGGCTCGTGGGGGATCATGGTGACATCGATCACCCAGGGTGACACACTGTTCTCCATCAACGCCGACGTGCCGCACGTGCCCGCATCCACCCAAAAGATGCTGACGTCGGTGCTCGCGCTGAATTCGCTCGGGCCAGGCTATCGCTTCCGGACTGAAGTGCTGCACACCGGCACGCTGCAGAACGGCCGTGTCGATGGTGATCTGATCCTGCGCGGTGACGGCGATCCATCGCTCTCGACGCGATTCTTCGGCCGCTCCCCTGACGCCGCGATGGATACGCTGGCGATGCGCGTGGTGAGGGCGGGGATCCGCGAAGTGTCGGGTCGCGTGATCGGTGATGCGTCCGCCTTCGAGGCCCGCAGCATTCCCGAAGGCTGGCATCCGCGCATTCTCCAGGATGCCTACGCCGGACGCGTCTCGGCGTTGACGCTGAACGAAAACGTCGTCTGGGTCACGATTCGTCCCACCAGGCGCGGCAGTGCCGCCGAGGTTGTTCTCGAGCCGGCAACGACGGCCATTCCTTTGCGCGCCAATGTGCGGACGGTGGCTGGCCGCCGGTCCCCGCTCAGGTTCTCCCGCTCGAATGCCGGCATCAGCGTCAGCGGCACGATTGGCGCCGATGCCGGGCCGCGTTCGTACTCGTACATCGTGGAAGATCCGGCCTCATTTACCACCGGTGCCTTCGTCGCCGCGTTGCGGCGCAACGGTGTGACGGTCACCAATGGGATGGCCATGGCCGGCACGCCGTCGGGTGCGATGCCCGTGATCAGTTGGGAGTCTCCACCACTCGAGACGCTCTTGGCGGTGATGAACCGCGAGTCGGTGAATGTGATCGCGGAGCACCTCTTCCGCGCCGCCTCACGCGGCGCCGATCGCCACACGACCGGAACCGCATTCACCGCCGACACCGCCCTGCGTGCGCTGCTCCAGCGGACCGCTGGCGTGCGTTCCGATGCAATCCGCTCGTCCGATGGCAGCGGCCTGTCGCAGTTCGATCACGTGTCGCCGCGCGCGATGGTCCAGATGCTGAGCTGGGCGGATCGCGCGAGCTGGGGACCGTTGTTGCATGCATCGCTGCCACTCGCCGGAGAAAGTGGCACCCTGCGGCACCGCATGCGCTACACCACCGCGCAGACCAACCTGCACGCCAAGACCGGGACCACCAACGACGTCGTGGCGCTGGCTGGCTACGTCACCGCGCGCAACGGTGAGCTGCTTGCCTTTGCGATGCTCTACAACGGGCGCGATCGCTGGCGTGCCCGCAGTGCCATCGACGCCATCGGTGTCACACTGGCAAACTGGTCGCGCTAAAGGACCATTCCGTGTCAGGCAAAATGCAAACTTCGTAACGCGAAGGGGCAAAGGCGCGAAGCCGCAAAGCTTTCATGAGGGAATTGACGGTCGCGGCGTAACCAAACCAGAGAAGTATCAGCGAAACCTCGAGACGCTGGCTGGCCGTCAATTTCCCCCCAGTCATCGTGTACGCGCACTTCCATTGCGTTACACGCAGACCCCTTGGCGCCTCTGCGTCTTTGCCCCTTTGCGTTGCGCAGTCAGCCGTTTCAGTTCAACTGATCCGCACATTGATCCCGCGCGACGCGAGTTCGGCGATGTAGCGATCTCCGGGGAAGCACTCGTCCGGCGTGTGCACGCCAGGCTCGAGCGCGCGTGACACCATCAGCTGCCCGGTGATCGACAACGTGTAGCCCGTCACCCGCATCATCGCGGTGATGTGGTGCTCGGCGTCATAATAGTCCAACAGGTCGTACTGACGTCGGGTCGAAACGCCGTCCCTGGTGCCGCTCACCACCACGCGGAGTGCCACCAGATCGGCCCCGCCGGCCTTGCGCAGCTTCGGACCGACCTGCGCAATGAACAGATCGCGCGGCACCACCTGCACACCCTTCACATCGATTGGTGTCGAGTCGTAGAGCCCCAGGTCGCGCATCGCGGCCATCAACTGAGCGTGACCCGGATAGCGCAGCGTCTTGTACTCCATGGTCGGGATCTTCCCTTCATAGCGCCAGGCCATGGTCGAGAGGCCACCGGCGGTATGAAACGCTTCGAGTGTGCCGATCGGGCTCACGAACTCCACCGGCTCGAGCTCCGACAGCGCTGTCACCTGCACGCGCCTGCTGTCGCGCACGACCCATGAGAGCGTCGAGTAGTAGTCCAGCACCCCTTCTATCGAGTACACGATCTGGTAGTTGAGCGGTGGCTCAGGGTGCTGCGGCAGGCCGCCGACGAACAGCTTCACACTCTCGACCGTGTCGAGCGACCGAATGCCATGTTCCGCCAGCACGTTGATCATGCCCGGTGCCAAGCCGGTATCGGGCACGATCGTCACACCCTTGGCCTTCGCAGCGGCGTCCAGCGCCTTCTGCTGGAACACGATCTCCGTGTTGCCGCCGAGGTCAGCGAAGTGCACGCCCGCTTCGACTGCCAGGGCAGCCAGCGTGCCGTTGAAGTAGTAGGGAATCGCGCTCAACACCGCGTCCACCTGTGCCATCTCGACCAGCACCGCGTCGCGGCTCCGCACATCGAGCGCCACCGGAACCAGACGCGAATCGGCCGTCGGGAGAAACGATGGCAATGACGAAACGTCGAGATCGGCCAGCCGAACCTGGGTGACGCCGGGACTCCGGAGTAGATCAAACGCGCAAGCGGAGCCTTGGGCGCCGCGGCCGAGGATGAGAAAACGCATATGGTTGGGTCAGTGTCCGCACGCGCGCAGATCGCGCTGCGAGGCAGGCCGGAAGAGCAATGAGAGAGGCGGGAGTAGGAATCCCGCGGCGGTCTGGGGAATTTACCTGCGCGCTCAGCTTTCCGCGTTCCGTCCCCTGTCCCTTTCTCGCCACACTCCGTGACCTCCATTTTCCCCGACGCCTGGCGCCAGCATCTCCTCGTCGACGCTCCGGCGATTCACACCGCCCTCGGACGGCTCAAGAGCATTGCGGTCCTCGGCATCAAGCCATCCGACACCGATGCACCAGCCTTCTACGTCCCCGAGTACGCTCAGGGAGCGGGCTTTGAAATCATCCCGGTTCCCGTCTATTACCCGGAGATGGTGAAGGAGCTCGGCGAGACCGCGTACCGATCTCTTCGAGATGTGCCAGTCCCGATCGACGTCGTCCTGATTTTCCGCCGTCCTCCTGACATTCCCCAGCATCTCGACGACATCCTCGCCGTGAAGCCGAAGATGGTCTGGATGCAGCTCGGTATAAGTCACGAGCAAGTGGCCGAATCCCTCGCCCGCGCCGGCATCGACGTGGTGCAGGATCACTGCATGCTCGTCGAACTGCGCAAGATGGGACGTTAGGTCGGCGGCTCGCTGCGGTCCTGCAGACGCAAGTCGTCATGCGATAACGCGCAGACCGGGTCTGCAAGCCGACTCCAACTCCAACTCGGACGCCAGCCGGACCTGCGACGGTAACCCTGCCACTGCCAGCGTGCCACGGCCACGGAA
>CAYMQV010000066.1:0-21482 GCA_964392395.1 uncultured Gemmatimonadaceae bacterium | reverse complement strand
AGTGACAGGTGCGCGACGGCGACCGATGGCGTTCCGCGTGCACGCAATTGTGCCAGTGCCATCGTGGCTTCCAGCTCGCGGAGGTTGTCTGGCCAGGTATGCTGGCGCAGGCGCACGGCGGCGGCGGGCTCGAGCGACAGCGGCAGATCGGTGTCCGCATCGGCGGTCTGGTGGAGCACCGCGGTCGCCAGCGCCAGCAGATCGTCCGCGTCCCGATCGGCGAGGGCCGGCAGCAGCATCGGCCACGCATGCAGGCGATAGTAGAGTGACTCCACGAACTGCCCGGCGGTGACGCGGGCCACGATGTCTCCGGTGGTCGTTGCCATCAATCGCGCAATGCGTCTCCGGTCGCTCGTGCGCTGGTCGAGCAGACCCTGCGCGGCCGGCGAAAGTCGGTCGACATGCCGGACAAGCACCGTCGAGCCCGCAGGCGCGTCATCCAGCAGGTGCCGGAGTGTCGCATCGGTCGCACTCCGCGCATCGAGCGTCAGGAACGGCTGCGCCGCCAGCGAGGATGCACGCTGAATTCGCTCAGCCAGAAATTGCTTGCCGAGCCCTCGTGCACCGACCAGCAGCACGGGACGCGTCACATCGCGCCGCAGCTCCTCGGCACGTGCGGCCAGCGCACGCATGGTGACGCTCGGTCCCACCAGCGGCAGTGGCGTCTCGAGCGTCACGCGGTCAGTACTCCCACTTGCGCGTGATGTCGAGCCCGAATTGTTGCGGGGTCGGCACGAAGTTGCGGGCGTTCACATTGTTGTTGCACTGCAGCACACTCGTCGGTGGCTCGAGGCCGACCGACGCGGAAACCCATTGACTGAAACGGTATTCGAGCTTGGCGCCGATCGAGTTCACCAGTGGCTGGCTGGTGCCGATCTGACTCGCACCGAAGAGCTGGCACAGCCCGACGGTGGCCCGCACGAACGTTCGGCTGCCGAGTTGCACGCCGCCGCCCAGACGCGTGCTGGCGAGGACGGATGAGGCGCCGAACTGCTGCCCGCTGACGCCGCCGGCGGTCTCGATCTGGAACTGGTCGACACCCAGCGCACGCGCCACGCGATCGCCGAAGTAGCTGCCGAGCGTCGGCAACAGCACGCTGGCGGTCTGCGACGAGTACTGGTCTGCGGCGGTGGTCACGGCAAAGCTGGGTCGACCGGTAAAGAGGTAGCTGATGGCGTCGGACTCGGTGAGCGCGAGGGTCGGGTCGGCGCTGCCAAGCTTGAGTGTCGGCGCCACCAGTGTGCCGCCAATCGTGATGCGCACTGGGATGTCCCGATCCTGCCGCGTGTACTGCCGCACGATGTTCACGGCCTGCAGATCGAGGGTCGGATTCAGTTCTGGCTCACCGAAGAACCGGAGCGTTCCGCGCTCCAGTTCGAACGTCCGCTGCACGGCGCCAAAGCCGAGATTGAGGCGGTAGGTTCCGCGCTCGGCCAGCAGCGTGCCGTCGAGGGCCAGTTGCACGCGGGTGGAGTCCTGGCGGCCACGTCCAAGCGTCACGCCCACGTCGCCGGCCAGCTTGATGTTCGCCTCCGCGGAACGCAGCCAGACGTCATTCCCCATGAACAACCGCACACCGCGCACTTCCAGATTCCTGAGCAGCGGCGAAGGCGCTGACGCCAGCAGCGAACGCCCCTGTGACGTCGTCGTATCGATCAGTGAGTAGAAATCCGGATCATCGATCGAGACCAGATTCTTCGCCACGCCGAGTTCGGGAATGGTGATGTCACCGGTTGGGATCGTGACGCTTCCGGTGAGGACCGACCCGCGTTGCGAGCCCCGGATCTTCAGCCCCGCAGCATCGGTCGACACCTGCAATGTCGCGATCCGCGGGCGATCGAGAATGCGAAGGTTGGTCGCCTGAATCGCGAGATCGAACGAGGGATCGTCGAGTGACGCAAACCCGATGCGACCGCTCAGGATCGCCGAACCGCCACGCGAGCCGGCGCCACTGACCGTCAGGCGCGGCAGCGTGAGATTGTCTCCGGCGAAACGCAGTTCGCCGTCCATCCCGACCAGTCGCACGCCGAGTGGCGTGACGAAGCTGGCGCCGTTCGCCATCGAGACGGTGCCGTCAAGGCGTGGCTCACGGACGCTGCCTCGCAACTGCAGTTCGCCAGAGAGCGTGCCACTGGCATCGGAGATGGCGGGGGTGACGGCCTCGAACAGTGCCAGCGGCGTGTTCCGCAACGCCAGCGAGCCAGACAACGGGCCATTGCGCTTCAGGGCCGGGAATCCGTCGAGCGTGGCCGTCACCGGTAACGCGAGCTTCGCCGAGAGCAGGGTGTTGGCACGGTTCCGCTCACTGAGCGAGATGTCGGTGCGGAACGTGCTGTCGGCATAGGTGCCGTCGATCGAGGCATCACCGATCGCGGTCGATCCAACCCGGACGCCGTTGGCGCGCGCGCTCAGCGTGGCGGTCGGCTGATCGCGCGTGCCACGAACCTGCAGGCGCGCGTCGAGGATGCCGGTCAAGGTGCGGTCGCGGCGGGTGAGCCAGGCAATGTCCCGCAACGGGATTTGCCCCGCGTCCATCGTGATGGCAATACTGTCGCGGGGGGGCAATCGTGCGAACAATCGCAAGCGCGCGACACCGGTGTCGCCGAGCACGAGCGAATCGAGGCTCGTCACGCCTGCCGTCTGCACGAGGGTACTCGGGTGCAGCAGCGACCATCGCGTATTCGGCCCTGACGCAAACACTGAACCGATCGTGGCAACCAGCGAATCGCCGGCGCCACGCAGCCGTGCCGCCAATCCGACCTGAACACCACGGTCTGCACGTGCATCCAGCGAGATCGAACCATCGCGCGCCGAGGTGAAGCGTGCTGTGGAAGAAACGGTATTGAAGCGCACCGCGCCGGCCGTCACGCTGTCCGCTTCCAGGACGATGTCGCCGCTCGGAACCGCGCGGACTTGGAATCCCGTCGCCGTAAGGTCGGCACCGGTCGCGCTCAACGTGCCGTACCGCAGGTCGCGGCCGGACAGCGTGGTCCGCACCGCGAGTGAATCGAGGTGGCCGGCCAGCCGCCCACGAAACGCGAGCGTACCGCCGAGGGAGTCCGGCAAATCGACGGGGGCCTGGCTGAGCCAGGGCCGCAGTCCGCCAAGGGAATCGGCCGTCACCCGGAACAGCAGCGAATCGGTGCGATCCGGACGGAGACCGATTCCACCGCGAGCGGCGAGGGTCAGTGACGATGACAGAATGCTCAGCGAGTCGACGAAAGCCACACCATCGCGAAACGCGAACCGTCCTGTCCCCTCGTCAATGCGCAATGCGTCGGCACGGGATCGACCGAGGACGAGTGCGACACGACCGTCGAGGTTTGCCAGTGAGTCGCCGCGCACGTCGACATCCGCGCGGCCGTTCAGTATGGTGACCGGTATGGTCGAACGATCGAGTGCCGCGCGCAGGTCGAGACGGTCGAACGCCGCCTGACCCCGGAGCGCATAGCCAGCTGGTTCGATATCGACGATACCGCTGCCACTGAACGTTCCGGCGGGCCCGGTCAACTGGCCCGATACTTCCAGTGCTGCGATCGTGCCCTTCACCGTGATCGGTCCGGTCATCGTCCCCCGCAGCGGCATCATCGCATACGAGTTCCCCAGCATCGTCAGCGACAGCGGATCGGCATTCAGCTGCATGTCGTAGAGCACATACTTCGGCTCCAGCGTCAGGCGGCCACCGCCGGTCACGTGCGACAGCGGCGCACCGGTGCCATCGTCGTGCCAAACGTCCATGCTGCGCACGCGCACGTCGTACCAGAGTGAATCGAGCAAGGCGGTACCACGGACGAAGCCGTTCACCTGCGCAAACTCGGCGTTGAGGAATCGTGGCGTGCGCAGGTCGCCGCGTTCCAGGTCGAGAAGAAAACCCCGGAAGCGTGTGAAGGCGGGGTAGAGAATGTCCACCTGTCCACGCCCGCGTCCCGCGGTGGTGGCGCCGGGAACGTTCGCATCGCGGAAGGAGAAACGGATGTCATCGACGTCGAATCGGTGCAGTGGGCCACCGCGTGCTTTCACCGCACCGGTGAATTGCCCCCGCCACGGATACGGAAACGGAATGCCGTTGAACTGCCGCAACAATGCGAAATCGAGCGGATCGGCACGCATCTCGACATCGGTCAGCGTCACGACCGGCCCACCGACGCCCCAGGTCATCTTCCCGCGCAGCCGCGAGTCATGGCTGCGGGCGTCCAGGTTGGTGATGGCGTACCGCAGCAGGTTCAGATTCGAGGGATCGTTGCGAATCAGCAGATCCATCGAGCCACTGCCCTGCGACGGGAAGGTCTCCGTCAGCCAGGCGATATCCTTCATGGCGACCTTCTCGCCCTTGATGGCGATGTCGTAGCGGACGGGCAGGTCGCTGCCCCACGTGATCTTGCCGACCGCGGTGCCCGCCGATTGTGGCAGCTGAAAATGCGGGATCTGCAACCAGATCGAATCACCCTGCCAGCGGAAGTCGCCGCGCAGCCGGTCAAAGCGGAACGGCGGATCGAACTCGGACATGCCAAGGTCGGTCACGCGAAAGAGCCGGCCGGTCGTGTCGGGGTGGGCCATCCGCACATGCGACAGCTCGAGGTGGCCCTCCTCCCAGCGCCAGGTGCGTACCAGCCCGCGAGGACTGCGACGGATCTGCGCGTTGGTACGCGCCAGATTGAAGGCGATCGAGCTGTCGCGGCGGACGCCCTTCAGGGAATCCGCCGGACTCCACGGCATCGTGAGCAGGAAGCGACCACGCGTCAGCGAGACTGAGTCGAGGACGATGAAGTCGCCGAAGCCGCCTTTGGTTCGTGGCGCCGCCGGCCCCTTCCCGCGTGGAAAGATGTGCTTGTAGTTCCAGTCGCCGTCCTTGTACCTGATGATCTGGACCAGCACGTTGTCGGTGATCAGCCGCTGAATCAGAATCCGGCGATCGAGGAAGTCTCGCGGATCCCATCGCATCGTGGTGCGGCCCGCCGAAACCATCACGACACCGGCGCTGTCGGCGATCTCGATCGAATCGATCGTGATGCCCGTCAGCATCGGGCCGCTGATCCGGCCCAGGTGCAGCCGTCCCTTCACCACCGGCGCAATCTGCCGTGTGGCCAACCGCTGCACCCAGCCACGACCGAGCTCCGTGCTGGTGAGCACCACCACGGACCCCACCGCCGCGAGTGCCATCAGCACCACGGTGATGAGGCCAGCGGCCAGCACCAGTCGTCGGCGGCGAATCATCGGGTCAGAACGCCTGCCCGATCGCGAAGAAGAAGGTGAATGGGCCGAGTGCACCGCGGTTGCGACGCGGCGAATACGACCCGAGGCAACTGTCGTACGGTGCCTGCACGATGAAATTGACGTCGCGGCGATTGGGACCGCTTCCGACCACCTCGGTGATCTCCTCCGCAACGATGTTGTTGCCGGGACTCACACAGAGCAACGCCTGGGTACCGTCGGCACGGGGCAACTCGTTGAAGTACGCGGCGCCCGCACGCGGCGGATAGTTGTTGTAGCCGAAATCGAGGCGTACGACGCCGATCGGGGAAAAAATGCGTGCGCCGATGCCGGGCGTCGTGCGCAGGGTACTGTTGCGCAAACTGGCGTCGTTGCCCCCGCGGCTCCAGACCTGCCCGAAGTCGGCGAACAGCGTCCACTGCAGCAATGTCGGCAGGAACGGACTGCGAATGCGCAGCTCCACATTGCCGACGGCAACGGTATTGCCGCCAACCGGCACGATCCGAAACGGCTGCACCGCCGGATTCACCTCGAAGCCAAACGTCCCGTCGCCGTTCGGTCGGCGAATGAAGGGCTGCGTGGCCGAGTCGGGACTGACGACATACGCCACCGGGCCGAGTTCGTTCTGGCGGAATCCGCGGACGGTCGTCGGTCCGCCGGCGTACAGGCGCTCCTGCGGTGGGACGAGCCGATCGCTGCTGCCGAACACCGCGCCGAGCTGCATGCGAACGGCGAGCGTCGTTCCCAATCCGAGTCCCCAGAACCGGCTGGCATCGAGGACGGCGCTGCTGAACTTGAACGCCGAATCCGACAGCGTGAACTGCGACGCGTGGCGGATCGCCAGTCGTGTGAAACTGCCGTGTCGAGGATTGATCGGATCGTCGGTCCGATCGCGCGTGAAGTTGGCACCGATCACGGCCAGTCGCCGTGTGGTCTCGAACACCCGACGGTCTTCCGGCGCGCAGCGGTTCAGCACCGAGCAGAACAACGCTGGCTGCGCTTCCGTTTTACCGAAACTCAGGTCATAGGCCAGCGTCACCGGCAGCCGTTGCGCGGCGCGCAGGGTGACGCTGGCAATCGCCCCGATCGGTGTCGTCCGACGATATGCCTGAAACTCACCGCGCACTTCGGAATAGAGTGTCAGTTCCGGAATGCGCAGCCCGCCGGGACCGACGGGGGGCCGCAGGGTGGCGCCGATATAGTAGTTGAGCCGATCACTGTAGGGGTCCCGGCCGTTGGCGACCGCGCCACAGAGCGCGTCGGCGCCCTCGAAATCCACCGGGCGACCAATACCGATCTTGCTCAGGCGCCCGGTCACTTCCAGACGTCGCGCGCGACCGAAGAGATTGCGATCCGTGTACTGGAGTTGCGTGCGGAAGCAATCGATCCTGCCAAACCCGGCGCTGAGCGTGCGGCTGTGCATGAAGCGTTCGGCGACATTCACCACCACATCGACGCGGGCGGTGTCGGCGGTCGACGGGAGCGAATCGGACAGTCTCGGCTCGATGCGCACCTGCTGATAGGCGTCCGTCTGGTACAGCGCCCGCGTCGCGCGCTCGACATCGCTCTGCTCGTAGCGCTGTCCGGTCCGCAGGCCGACCAGTCGTTTCACCACCGTCGAGGCGATCTCCTGCGGACGTCCGTCGCGCGGGACCGCCTGAACGATGACGTCGCGAATCATGACCATCGGTCCGGGGCGCACCGAGAATTCGACCACAGCGGTCCGTTGCGCACTGTCAGCGTCGGCTGCGCGCAACACGTCGGTCGCCAGCAGGACCTGCGCGAAGGGGAAGCCGACGTCCGCCAGCCGTCGCGCCAAGGTGTCGCGCGTCTGCTCCAGCAGGTACTGGTCGAACGGCGCGCCGCGCGCGCTGGGCAGGTTCCGGACGAGCCGCTCGGGGTCGGCCACCCGTTCGGTTCCGACGACACGCAGACTGTCGATGGTGGTCGCGCGCCCTTCGCGAATCACGAAGCGGAGATCCATCACGCGCGGGGCTCGCTCCACGAGCGTGTCCACCGCCACGTCGGGGAAGCCGCGCCGGCGGTAGTAGATCACGAGCCGCGCACGATCGATCGCCACCAGGCCCGGATTGCCGCACCGCCTGACGCCGAAGACGCCGCCGATGAGCGCCACACGGCTCGATACGTCGGACGCGGTCAACGCAATGACTGCGGCGAGCTGACCGTTGGAGAAGGCGCGATTGCCGGTGAAGACCAGCGAGCGGACTTCGAGCTCAGCGGGATCACAGGCGTCGCGCTGAGCCTGCAGCGCCGTCGGCAATGCACCGATCCCGAGACACACCGCGACGAGGCGCAGGCACCGCGACGACAGGTGCGCCCCGGTCCAGCGCTGGTGGAAAAGGAATGACGATCGATGCGGCAGTGTGCAGACCGAGGGAACGAATGACGGTGCCGCGCGGCTGCGCGCGACGAAAACGGTTGGCACCCCGTATGAACGACGCGTAAGTTCACGCGCATGGGCCCCGGTGTCAACGACGTACGCGCTTTCCTGACAACGGGTTAGCTCACCTCTGCGCCGCCACGTCCGGCCGCTGTCCGTTCCCTCCATCCCTCTCGCGATGCGTCGCTTCCGCGCCCTCTCGCTCGCCGCCGCCATGCTCACACTGCTCGCCGCCTGCGCCAGCGGCGATGCTGCACCGCAGCGCAGCACGATTGTCGATAGCCGGGACACATACGACCCACGGTCGTTCGACCCGGCGCTCTCGACCGACGTCCCCACCGGCCGCGCGGTGGGATACGTCTTCGAAGGGCTCACGCGCTTCTCCCCCGATGCGCAGGTGGCGCCGGCGCTGGCGTCGTCCTGGACGGTGTCTGACGATGGCCTCATCTGGCGATTCACCCTGCGACGGAACGTGAAGTTCCATGATGGTACGCCGTTCACGGCGCAGCAGGTGGTCGCCAGTTTCAGGCGCGTGCTCGATCCGGCCACGCGGGGGGGACGCGGCTGGCCACTCTTCCCGATCGCGGGTGCGAAGGAGTTCGCCGCCGGGAAGGCCGCCGCGTTGCGCGGCCTGCGGGTCGAGAACGACAGCACGATCGAGATCACACTGGCAGAACCGTTCGCGATCTTTCCGAAACTGCTCGCGATGCCGGTGGCGTCCATCGTGCCGAGCACCATTGGTGCCGATTTCGGCGAGCGGCCGATCGGCACCGGCCCGTGGAAACTGGCCGAGTGGAAGCACGACGACTTCGTGCGGTTCGTCCGCAATGACCAGTACTGGGGCACCAGGCCGCTCGAGGACACGCTGATTGCCCGGATCATCCCCGACCCCAGCACGGCGGTCGCGGAGTTCGAAGCCGGCACTGTCGACCTGCTCTACATCCCGGAAGCCGAGACCCGGCAGTGGGAGCAGACCGACGACAAGAAGTCGCTGCTGCAGGCCGCCCCCGTCTTGCGTCTCTGGTACGTGGCGATCAACACGACGCGCGGGCCGTTGGCGGATGTCCGTGTGCGGCGCGCGATCAATCACGCCATCGACACCAGGTCGATCCTGAGGCAACTGCTCGGTGGCCGCGGACGACTCGCGGCAGGCATCATTCCGCCGGCGCTGGATGGCTTCGACAGCACCCGGGCACCGTACGCACACGATGTTGCGAAAGCAAAGCAGCTCCTCGCCGACGCGGGGTTCCCCAACGGGATCACCCTCACGCTCTGGTGCTCGCAGGATGCCACGCAATCCCGCGTGGCACAGGCCGTCCAGGGCTACCTGAAGCAAGCGGGCATCACCGCTGAACTGGTGCAACGCGAGAGTGCCAGCATGCGCGAGGCAGCGCGCAAGGGCGAAGCGGACCTGGTGTTGAAAGACTGGTACGCCGATTACCCGGATGCAGAGAATTTTCTGTACCCACTGCTCCATTCGGCGAATGCCGGCGTCGGCGGCAACGTCAGCTTCTTCAGGAATGCCGCGTTCGATTCGGTGGTGACGGCATCCCGCCGCGAGACGAACGTGACGGCGCGCGCCGTGCTCTACGCACGCGCCGACAGCATCGCGTTCGCGCAGGCGCCGATGGTATTTCTGCTCTTCTACAATGAGCTCTACGCGGTCCAGCCGTGGCTGAAGAACTGGACCGCTCCGACCATCTTCAACGGTCAGCGCATGATCGGCGCACGTATCGATCGTAGCGCACCGTGACGTTTCTCGCACGACGGCTGCTGCTGGCGATTCCGACGCTGGGCGGCGTGCTGATCGCCGTCTTCCTGTTGCTCTATGTCGCTCCCGGCGACCCAGTGCAGCAGATGGTCGGCGAGCGAGCGGACAGCGTCACGATTGCGCGGCTCCGCGCTGAGTTGAAACTCGACGAGCCCATCACGACCCAGTTCGCGGCCTACGCTGGCGGGGTGATGCGAGGAGATCTCGGGCGGAGCTACATCACGGGCCGGCCCATCATGCAGGACATCCGCGAACGGTTTCCAAAGACGGCACAACTGGCACTCGCGGCCATGACGATCGCAATCGTGCTCGGCGTCGGCATTGGCGTGCTGGCGGCGCTCAAGCCGGCCGGCACCTTCGATCGCGTGCTGATGGGCGCGACCTATCTGGGTATCAGCTTTCCCGTGTTCTGGGTCGGACTGCTGCTGATTCTGCTGTTTGCGCTGACGCTGAAGTGGTTGCCACCGAGCGGCTACGGTGGTGGCCTGGTGCTGATCCTGCCGGCGCTCACGCTGGGGTCGAGAAGTATCGCCTATCTGGCCCGCGTCACCCGGACCAGCATGCTCGACGCGATGTCGAGTGATCACGTCCGGACCGCGCGCGCCAAGGGACTCTCGAACAGCGCCGTCGTCTTGCGCCATGGACTTCGGACCGCGCTGATTCCGGTGGTCACGGTGCTCGGACTGGACGTCGGAAGTTACCTCACGGGAAGTATCCTGACAGAGACCGTCTTCGGCTGGCCCGGCCTCGGACGGTATGTGGTCAATGCCATCTCGCGACGGGATCTGCCGGCCATTCAGGGCACGGTGCTCTTTCTGAGCGTGGTGTTCGTGCTGGTGAACCTCCTGACCGATCTGGCCTACAAGCGCAGCGATCCGCGGGTGTCATGAGGTTCTCCTCCGGCGGAGACGGGCGGGACATGAACGATGATCTCGCGGCGCTCAGTCCGACACTCCGTGCTCGCTATCCGATCGAGCGGGGCCGGGCCGCGGCGACATGGGCACGGTGTACCTCGCCCGCGATGGCCCACTCGCACGTCGCATCATGCTGGTCACCAACTGGCCCGTCCTGACACGCCGACGCAAGAGCTCAGACGAGGACCATATTCGAACAGCAAACAGCAAACAGCAAACAGCAAACAGCAAACAGCAAACAGCAAACAGCAACTGGAACTGGAACTGGAACTGCATCACACAGAGACGCAGAGACGCAGAGACGCAGAGTCACAGCGGTACAGACATGAGGTGGGCACACCATGCTCTGGCGAGCATCCCCTTGCCGGAAGATCCCGGCGGTGCTTCCAGCAGCAGTTGCGTTTCCAAAACAATCAGCGCAATGACGCAGTCCAAAATTGCAACGCGCACCTCTGTGTCTCTGCGTCTCTGTGTGAAGCAGTTCCTGTTGCCGTTGCCGTTGCCGTTACGTGCGGTTGCCGGTTGCCGGTTGCGGTCGCGGTTTGACTTGCTCGTGGCGCCGCCGCCGTCACCGTCCGCCGGCACCATTCATTCACACAGCACCACCAACCTCAGTCCGCTTTCTGCCCGAAAATCGCCAGGTTCGAAGAATGCCCCGGACTCACTTTCTTCTCGGGGTAGATCCAGTGCACGGCCTGATTCACCGCCGTCGCCGCTTCGCCGAAGCCCACTGAAATCAGCTTGAGTTTTCCGGAGTACGTCGTGATGTCGCCCGCGGCATAGATGCCCGCGCGACCCGCCTCCATCTGCGACGTGACGATGATTTCGTCCTTCTCGAGGGTCAGCCCCCACTCGGCCAGCGCCCCCATGTCGCTGACGAAACCGAGCATCGGCAGAATCACATCCACGTCAACGGTCCGGGTCGACTTGTCCTTGGTGGCGCGAATCACCACGCCCGACACCACCGACCCGTCAGCCGAGACGACGTCGTGAATTTCGTGGAAGGTGAGCACATCGGTCTTGTCACCACGCGCCGCCGCCGCCTGGACGTCGTCCACCGTGGCCTGATGTGCGCGGAAGCGATCGCTGCGATGAATCAGCGTCACGTGTGCCGCCCGCGGACGCAGCTGCTGCGCCCAGTCGAACGCACTGTCCCCACCACCGACGATCAGCACCCGCTTGTTGGTGTAGCGTGCCGGATCCAGCACCACATCGTCAATCCCCTTCCCATACCAGGGGTGTGTCGCCGTCTGCGGCAGCTTCCGCGGCGTGAATGCGCCAATACCGCCGGCAATGACCACCGCGCGCGTCGGAAAGTCGCCATCGCTGGTGCGCACCACAAAATGGCCATCCACCTCGTCCAGACCAGTCACCGTCCGGTTCAGGTACAGTGGATTCCCAAACTGCGCCGCCTGATCGCTCAGCCCCGTCACCAGATCCTTCGCCAGCACCCGCGGAAATCCCGCCACGTCGAAAATCAGCTTTTCGGGATACAACGCCGCCAGCTGCCCACCCACCTGCGGCAGCGCGTCGATCACCTGCGCCGAGACACCGCGCATGCCTGCGTAGAACAACGCGTAAAGCCCCGTCGGTCCCGCACCGATGATGGTGATGTCTTTCATATCGTTGGTCATGATCTGACAAAACTCACCGGTTCCGGCACTGACCGAAACCCCTCTCTGCGCAGAACGGTCTCGGGCGCGAGGCCAACATGGCCGCAGACTGGGGATTAGTCGCGCCAGCAACAGTCCATCGAAGGGCCGACGACCAGACGCAGGGCGATGCGTGAGGCGCCAACGCACACCCCGCCCTGGGTTGGAAATCACACCGGCTGAATCGTCACACCAATTCCGCTCGGCATCAGCGCCTCCGGCCAGCGCGCTGGCGACCGAACCAGGGCAACGATTGCCCTCGCACCACGAACGATGGAATCACGAGAATCCGATTCGTATTCAGGCCGAGTGTCGACCGGTCGTAGTAGACGCCGATCTCCGGGCCCATGCTCTTGTTGCGATCACCGAACAGGTGGCCGACCGACATACCGATCACCGGATCATCGCCTCGTGCGGAGTTGGTGATCGGAAAGACCTGAATCGCTCTGACGGCGCCGTACCACTGTCCGGCGGCACTCCACTTGCTCGACGAGATCATCGTTGCCTCGAACCCCGCGTGTTCGCCGGCGTTCACCAGCCCACCACCCAGCATGATCGCCGTGCGGGCGCGGTTCTCGGTGAACTTCGAGCTGTCGGGCGCCGTCAGCTGCCGCTTCCAGGTCAGCATGAAGCCGCTGTAGGTGGCGATGCGGAACCCGACATCCGTCCGGTCGTCGACGCCAAAGCGAAGGTCGGTGTCGACGGAGGGGCGCCGCGTCGACGCACTGCGGTCGCTGTTGCTGAGCGTCCCAGGCACGAGGTTGAGGCTCGAGCTGACCGAGCGTTCACCCTGCGGCGTCGTCTCGGCGCCTTGCCCGACGGTGTACGAGATGCAACCCGGGAGGAGCAGCGGGACCAGACAGGTGAGTCGCGCCGCGGCCATGGGTTGCACCAGCAGGAGCAACCGGGCGCGCAGGCGCAGTCGCCCGTCGGCGCGCGTGGGAACCAGACAGCGACTGGCAGGTCGATGCGACGCATCGGGCACGGGCGATTGTGGCTCGGCGAACGTCATGTGGGGCGCCTGGGGCTGCGAGTGATGGGGAACCTCCCTCAGTCTCGTTCCGCCGCCCGCTGGGATCGATACGTCGTGTGACGTAGCCACCGCATGGAAATGACGTAGGGTATGCCGCCGATGGTGCCGTGCTGCCCCCGGGGCCGCCAGGGCCGCAGTCGCGGCCGAGGGACGCGTCGAATCGGCCAGAGGTCGCTACTTTCCCGTCATGTCTTTCAAGATCTACACCCGCACGGGTGACAAGGGCGACACCGGATTGTTTGGCGGTGGCCGCGTGGCCAAGGACGATCCGCGCGTCGAAGCGTATGGCGACGTCGATGAGCTGAATGCCGTCATCGGCATGGCGCGAGCCGTCGAACTGATGCCGCGGATCGATGAGGTTCTGGTGCCGGTACAGCGCGATCTGTTCGGCATCGGCGCGATTCTCGCCACGCCGAACCGCGACAAGATGTCGGAGCAGCTGGTCAAGGCGCGGATCGACGAGGAGCGCATCGAACAGCTCGAACGGGCGATCGACGCCGGTGACGCGGAGCTCGATCCGCTGACCGCCTTCATCGTCCCTGGCGGCACACCCAAGGCCGCGGCGCTGCACGTGGCCCGCACCGTCTGTCGGCGCGCCGAGCGGCGCGTCGTCACGCTGCAGCACGACGCCGACGTTCCGGAACTGGTCATCATCTATCTCAACCGACTCTCGGATCTGCTTTTTACGCTCGCGCGCGTTGCCAACAAGCGCGCGGGCGCCGGCGAAGTGACCTGGTAGACCGCCCGAGGTGACGATGGAGACGTGCCGCACGCTGGCCTATCCCATCCATATCGGGCACGGGCTGCTGTCGTCGCTGCCGGCGCTGGTGCCGGAGCTGGCGACCGCGCACCGGATCGCCGTCATCAGCGATGAGATCGTCGCACCGCATTACGCGGGCCGTATCGCGGCGGCCCTCGGCGAGGATCGCAGCACGTTGATCGCGATTCCGGCCGGTGAAGAACACAAGACGCGTGTGACCTGGGCCGCGATCACGGATGTTTTGCTCGAGGCGCGGTTCGGTCGCGACAGTATCGTGATCGCGCTCGGGGGGGGCGTTGTCGGCGACCTCGCCGGCTTTGTCGCCGCGACCTTTCTGCGCGGTGTGCCGGTGGTCCAGATCCCGACGTCCCTGCTGGCGATGGTCGACGCGTCCATCGGTGGCAAGACCGGCGTCGACACCACCGTCGGGAAGAATCTGGTCGGCGCCTTTCACCCTCCGCTGGCGGTCGTGGCCGACCTCGACACGCTCGAGACACTGCCGGTGATCGAGCGGATCAACGGCCTGGCCGAAGCGCTGAAACATGGCGTGATCTGTGATGCATCGTACTTCGAGCTCGTGGCATCGATCGACATCACGGCGGACATCACGACAGGCATCGCGACCGGCACTGACCAGACGGATTGGCAGCGGGTCGTCGCACGCAGTGTCGCGATCAAGTCCGGGGTCGTCGCCAGCGACGAACGGGAACATGGCCTGCGCAAGACGCTGAATTTCGGCCACACCATCGGCCACGCCGTCGAGCAGCTGATGGAGTACCGCGTGCCACATGGCGCCTGCGTGGCGTACGGCATGCTGGTCGAGTCGAAGATCGCCATTGCGCTCGGCCTGTGCGATCCAGCCCTCGGGGGCCAGCTGCGCAACGCCCTCGAGCGGCTGGGCCTGCCCACAGGAATGCCGGGGATCCTCACCCCGGAGGCGATCGTCGACGCCACACTGAGCGACAAGAAGGCCCGCGGCGGCACGGTGGAGTACGCGCTCCCGTCGCGCTGCGGCGCCATGGCAGGCGCGGAACGGGGCTACGGCACGCCAGTCCCACGTGAGGTCGTGGTCAGCGCCCTGCTGCGCCTATGACGGCCCCTCCGTCGGCACCAACCGATCGGCAACGCCGACGGATGCGCCGGCGCCGCAATCTGCGCATCCGGGTGGCGGTAGAGCTCGCGATCGGTGGGGCGGCAATCTGGTTCGTGGCACATCCGCAGTCCTTTCCGCTGCTGCCGCCGTCCGACGTGAGCGCGGACAGCACCGTGCTCGATTCGCGGGTGGCCGACACCACCGGCATCGATTCAACGCGCCGTGACTCCGCCGCAATCCTGACACAACGAATTCCGCTGCCGACGTTGCTGCTGCCGAAGGGGCGCCTCTTTCGGAGCATCGAGGAACGCGCGCGTGCGGGTGAACGCGTCGCGGTCAGTCTCACCGCCTATTGCCTGCAAGGCCGCACGCGCCGCGGCAACCTCGTGCGCGATGGCATCATCGCCGTCGACCGCAAACTGTTCCCCCTCGGCCGGGAGGTCGACCTGTTCATCGGTCGATCGAACTACGGCCGCTTCCTCGCGGATGACACCGGCGGCGTCATCAAGGGGGGCATCATCGACGTCTGGATGGCCGACTGCACGGCGGCGCGGCGCTTCGGCCGGCGTCGCGGCTACGCCCAGCTCGTGCCGCGCGCGAAGTAATTGCACGCCTCGAGGAGTGAGCGAAGTCCATAACGGACGACAACTTAAACCGGACACAGCTATTGGATTATGATGTCAAAAGTTGACACTTTTTCGATAAATGCGGAATGCTCACGGCCTGTCACACGGGGGAACGGCCCGATATGTCCAGAAAAGTTGACACTTGACTTGTCATGTTCCCGTGACGGTTATTGTCGCCGAGAAACCGGCATGTCCCGGTTTCGACCACCGAGTCGATTAGCCCTCGACTCGATGCGACCCACGAGGCTGGCGGCGCATCCAGTGCCGTCCACGCGCATGGAGACTCCCCCATGGAGAAGGTCGGTACATCACGCAGCCGTCAGTACACCCGGAGCACGGGCGGCAGCACGTTCGACCAGTATCTCGCCGACATCAAGCGGCTTCCGCTGATCGGCAGCGTCGCAGAGGAACGGGCGTTGGCCCGACTCGCGCAGCAGGGCGACGTGGCTGCGGCAGAACGATTGGTGACCGCGAATCTTCGCTTCGTGATCAGCTACGTGAAGAAGTACCAGGGGCATGGTCTCGATCTCGCCGAACTGGTGGCGATCGGTAATGAAGGGCTGCTGAAAGCCGTCCGGAAGTTCGATCCGGACCAGGGCGTCAAGTTCATCTCGTATGCCGTCTGGTGGGTGCGTCAGGCGGTGCTGAAGGCACTCGCAGAGCAGACCCGCAGCATCCGCGTTCCGCTCAACCAGAACTCGGCCCTGCTCCGGATGGCCAAGGCGGAGCAGATCCTTGCGACCAAGCTCAACCGTGAACCTACGGATGCCGAGCTCGGCCAGATGATCAACGAAGACGCCGAGACCGTCCGCGCTCAGCGGCAGATGACGACCAGCGAGACGTCACTCGATGCCCCTGTCGACAAGTCCGATCGCGATGCCAGCACACTCGGCGAACGATTCTCGATCAGCGATGGTCGCGACATCGAGGAAGCCACCGACGAGCGCCTGATGCGTGGCTTCGTCAAGGAAGCGATTCAGAAGCACCTCACGATCCGCGAGCGGCAGATCCTGACGATGTACTACGGACTCGACGAAAAGGCGGAGCCGATGACCCTCGAGCGAATTGGCGATCTGCTCGGCGTGACCCGCGAGCGTATCCGCCAGATCCGTGAGCGCGCGTTCGAGAAGCTCCGTCACAGCGCTGATGGAAACGCATTGGCGGGCTTCTGGCAGGTTGCCTGAGCCGCCTGGCAACCTCGACGGCCAGTCAGACATGCTCGAATGATCTGACACGAATTGATGAGAGTGTTTTCACGAGCACCACGGTGCGCCCAGCGCATCGTGGTGCTCGTGTACAGATGGTTGTGATTCGCCTCAACGGAACCACTTTCCCGCGCGAGTGTGGGATATACGTTTACGGGTACCCCCCGCACAGCCACAGGAATGATCAGCCCGGATCAGAACGCGTACGAGGCTCTGATGCAGCATGTCACGCCACATCAGGCGGTGACGCGCTCACTGCTGTTGGTGGACGATGAATCCACGCTGCGATCCGCTTTGCGTCGCTTCTTCGTTCGCCGCGGATGGCAGGTCGCGGAGGCGGAGGATGGCGAGCATGCGCGGTCACTGCTGCTCGATCGCCAGGGCGACGGCGCTCGCTTCGGCGCCGTACTCACCGACATGCGGATGCCGCGACTGTCTGGTATCGAGTTGCATGAACTGGTAGCGCGCACGGACGCGGCCATGGCGCGGCGCTTCATCTTCTCCTCGGGCGACACCGGTGACGATGAAGCGATCGAGTTTCTGGCGCGAAGCGGCTGCCCGATGATTTCGAAGCCCTTCGAACTCTCGGCGCTCCTCTCGCTCGTCGAGCGGGTGGCCGCCGAGGCGGACACCCGGGCTCAAGCAGACTGATCGCAGGCCCGCCCCCTCAGGCCCACGGGTGATAGTTTGTCACTGTGATCACTTCTCCCATTCCGATTTTCCCGCTCGGGCTCGTGCTCCTGCCGGGAACACCCGTACCGCTGCACCTGTTCGAACCGCGGTATCGTGCCATGCTGCGCGACGTGAGCGCCGGGACGAAGCGGTTTGGCATCATCGCTCCGCCTCCGCTGACGCCTGAGCCGGATCTGCCGGCGGGTCGGATCGGCTGCATCGCGCTGATCACTGCGCACGAGACTCTCCCCGACGGCCGATCCAACATCATCGTCGAGGGACAGGAACGATTCCGCTTCGAGACCTACCTCGAGATCGGCACGACGTATCGCGTGGCGCACATCGACGAGTGGACGGACCGCGACGAGGAACCGGTGGCGCTCGAACTGGCGGCGTCGCAACTGCGACGTCTCGCCAATCGCGCGCTCGTGGCGTCGATGACGCTGCACGACATCGAGGGGGAGCCACCGGAGTTTGGCGACGACCCATTGACCGTTTCCTATCAGGTCGCGCAACTGCTGATGCTCGACAACGACATCCAGTATGAGCTGCTGGCTGATCGCAGTCCCCTGTCGCGGCTGCGACGGGTCGAGGGGATTCTTTCCGAACGATTGCCGGACATCGAAGAAGCAGCGGAGCTGCACCGCCGTGGCATCGCCGACGAGGATCCCGATCCGTCCGCGCCGGAGTGATGCATGCCGATGCTCGGCACCACACTGGCGCGGATCGTCGGTGAAAGGCGAGTGCTGGAGCGCGGCAGTTCGCTGGTCGCGTACACCAGCGATGGGCTTCCTGGATACTCGCGGACGCCGTCGCTGGCCGTCTTTCCAGGATCGCGCGAGGAGCTGATCAGTGTCGTGCGCGCGCTCGCCGAAGCAGGGGCGCCATTCGTGCCGCGCGGCGCCGGGACGGGGCTCAGTGGTGGCGCGCTGGCAGATGGTACGGTGCTGATCGGCCTGAACCGGCTGACGCGAATTCTGTCGATCGATCCCGTCAATCGGATTGCCACCGTCGAACCTGGCGTGGTCAACACGTCGCTGCAAAAGGCGGCGGCGCACCACGGCTTGCACTACGCCCCGGATCCCTCGAGCCAGAGTGCCTGCACGATTGGAGGGAACGTCGCCGAAAACGCCGGTGGCCCGCACTGCCTGAAGTACGGCGTGACGCTCAACCACACCGTCGCCGCCACGGTGATTCTCCCCGACGGCGAGATCGTCACACTGGGCGCGCCGGTGGGTGAAACACCGGGCTACGATCTGCTGGGCGCATTCGTCGGCTCGGAGGGGTGCTTCGGCATTGCCCTCGATTGTACGGTGCGGCTGCTGCCCAACGCCCCGGCGGTCCGAACGCTGCTGGCGGATTTCATGTCGATCGACGCCGCCGCGCGCGCCACCAGCGCGATCATCGCCACCGGAATCCTCCCGGCCGCACTCGAAATGATGGACGGTGCTGCCGTGCGACTGGTGGAAGCCTCCGTCTATGCCGCCGGCTATCCAACGGATTGTGAGGCGGTCCTCCTGGTCGATCTCGACGGCGTGGTGGATGGATTGGAGGACGACGTCACCGCCGTCGCATCACTCTGTCGTGAGTTCGGGGCGCGTGCGGTGCGCATCGCCTCCGATGCTGCCGAGCGCACGCTGCTCTGGCAGGGCCGCAAGAAGGCGTTCGGCGCGATGGGACGGGCCGCGCCACACCTCGTGCTGCAGGATGCCGTCGTACCCCGCACGCGCCTGCCAGCCATCCTGGCAGAAATCGGGGCGATCGGCGCGAAACACGGCCTCGCCGTATGGAACATCTTCCATGCCGGCGATGGCAACCTGCACCCCAGCGTCAGCTACGATGCCGCAAATGCCGATGAAGCACACCGCGTGCACCTGTGCATGACGGAGATCATGCAGGCCTGCATCCGGGAAGGGGGAACGATCACCGGCGAGCATGGCGTGGGCCTCGACAAGATCGACTACATGCCATCGCTCTTCGATGGCGACACGCTGGCCGCCATGTGCCGTCTGCGCGATGTCTTCGATCCCGGGCACCGAGCCAATCGTGGCAAGGTGGTACCAATACACTCCTGCCGCGAGTGGCATCAGGCGCCCGCCGGCCGGGCCGTTGGAACGGTGCCATGAACGGTGAATACACGGCGCCGACGGTGCACCCACGCACCGTCGGCGAGGTGCAGTCCGCCATGCGCGACGCAGCTGCCGACGCCACGTCGCTGCAGATCGCAGGGGCGATGTCGTGGTCAGGTGGCGGCCCCCCGCGCCACGCCGCACGAGTGCTCTCGCTGCGCCAGCTCGCCGGTATCAGCACCTATGTGCCTGGCGATCTGACCATCACCGCATATGCCGGCACCTCGCTCGCCGAATTGTCGCACGCCACGGCGGCGCATGGGCAGTGGCTTGGACTCGATCCGGCTGGCGAGCGTCATGGTACCATCGGAGCCACGATCTCCACCGCGTCCTCCGGTCCACTGGCGCATGCCTTTGGCACACCGCGTGATCTGGTCCTCGGCCTCGACGCCGTCACCGGTTATGGTGAAACGGTGCGCCCGGGCGGGCGCGTGGTGAAGAATGTCGCGGGCTTCGACCTGGTGCGGCTGTTCACCGGCAGTTGGGGCACGCTGGGACCGATCACCTCGATCACCCTGCGGCTGCGCGCGTTGCCGCTGCACGACGTCACGCTCGCGATTGCGCTCGACGAGCCTGCGCAGTTGCCGGCCCTGCTGCCGGCCCTGCTGCATGCGCTCCGGCAGCCGACGCTGTCGCTGCTGGCCTGCGAGTGGGTGGATGGTGCGACGTCACGAGCGCTGGGGATCAGTGATGGACGCGACGCGGTACTCGTTCGCGTCGGCGGCAACGACAGCTTCGTGCGCGGTCAACGCGGGGTGCTGAACACGCTCGCCTCGTGCCAGCCGTGTGATCCGGCCGTCTGGGGGACGCTGTCACTCCTCGATGCCGGCGCCGTGGCGGTCATCCGCGTGAGTGGATCGGTCAGCGAGTTGCCGGCGCGAATCACACGGCTTCGCCAGGCGAGCAGCTCCGACACGGTGCGCGTCGCGATGCATGCCTCGCTCAGTCGTGGCCTGGTCCGCGTCATCGTGACGGGTGCCGTGAACCCGGTGCGCGCGGCGCTGCAGGGGCTGCACGACGGCGAGCAGCGAATTCCCGAGCGGTTGCCGAACGACTGGTGGGCGACTGAGCCGGATCCCTTCGGCGTCGGATTGGCCGGTCGCATCCGCTCAGCGTTTGATCCGCACGCCCTCTGCAATCCGCGGATGGCCGCCAATGCATGATCCAGTCTCCGTGACCGACACGCCCCCAGGCGCCGCCTGTGCACTGGCGGGTTCACCACTGGCGCTTGCGGCAGCCGGTATCGACGCCTGCGTGCATTGCGGCTTCTGTCTGCCGGCCTGCCCGACCTATCTCGCGCTCGAGGACGAGAACGACAGTCCGCGTGGACGTATCGTCCTGATGCGCAGCCTGCTCGACGGTGAGATGGACGTGACCGATCCGGTGGTGCAGCAGCACATGGATCGGTGTCTCGGATGCCGAGCCTGCGAGACGGCGTGTCCGAGCGGCGTGCCATATGGCCAGCTGCTCGAAGCCACGCGGGCGACGCTCCGGACGGTGAAGGCGCCACCACTCGTCGCCACGCTGATTCTCCGCGTGTTCGCATCGCGATCCATGCTGTCGATGGCGCTCTTCGGTGGTCGCGTCCTGCGCGCCATCGGTGTGCCGCGATTGTTCGCGGCGCTGCCGGGCCGCGCTGGCGCCGGCATGGCCATGCTGGCGAGTACACGCCCGGTCCTCGCGCCGCGGGCATATTTCGCCACTGGAAGCGGAACCGCGGGCGAGGTGACGCTGCTGCGGGGATGTGTGATGGATGGGCTGCAGCGGGCAACCAATCAGGCCACCGAGCGAACGCTGACGGTCAACGACTACCGGGTGGTGGAGACGCCGGCACAGGGATGCTGCGGCGCATTGCACGCACATGCTGGCGACCTCGAGACGGCCCGCGCGCTGGCGAGAGCCAACATCAGTGCCTTCGAGGCAACACCGGCGGCGTCGATTGCCGTCAACGCCGCGGGATGCGGCGCCATGCTCAAGGACTACGCCCACCTGCTCCATGACGACGCCGGCTGGCA
>CAYMQV010000065.1:10164-21602 GCA_964392395.1 uncultured Gemmatimonadaceae bacterium | reverse complement strand
CCGTGCGCGTACCGTGCGCGTACCGTGCGCGTACCGTGCGCGTACCGTTGCGAGTACCGTGCACGACGCCGCGGTGCTGCCCGACACACACAGTTCATCCACCTGTGCGGAGTGAGTCCTGCATGTTTCTTTCACCGGAATCTGGCCATCCGACCGACTTCGATTTCTTCATCGGTGCGTGGGATGTGCAACATCAGCGGCTCAAGGCACGGCTGACCGGGTCGACGGAGTGGGAGCACTTCTCCGGACGCACCTCAGCACAGCAGATCCTCGGCGGCTCCGGAAACGTCGACGACAACCTCCTCGACCTGCCGGCAGGCACGTATCGGGCAGCCACACTCCGGTCGTTCGATCCGGCATCACTGTCCTGGTCGATCTGGTGGCTCGACGCTCGAATTCCCGGTTCGCTCGACGTCCCCGTCGTCGGTCGATTCAGCAACGGTGTGGGCACGTTCCTGGCAAACGACACACTCGACGGAAAGCCGATCGTCGTGCGGTTCCGCTGGACGGTCCCAACTCCGGATGCACCGCGGTGGGAACAGGCCTTTTCACCGGACGGCGGCACGACATGGGAAATAAACTGGATCATGGAGTTCACTCGCCGACCGCAAGGTGCGGCTGACTCCCCGCTCGTATCGAGGCACGAGTCGCCGCAGCAGGAGCTGGTGGTCTACGCCAAGAACAAGAAGCGGGTCTCGGCATTCTACCGGCAGACACTCGAACTGACGGTGCGGGAATCAGAGCCCTCGCTCGACCTGCTCCAGGGTGGGGGCCATGCGGTGGCGGTGCACAGCATTCCGCGGAAGTACGCCACGGGTATCACGATCGCGAAGCCGCCCGAGCCGAGGGACGGAACACCCTTCAAGCCGACGTTCGTGGTGGCGAGTCTGGCCGCCGTACGGCGCGCGATCGAGAAGACAGGTGGTTTTCTCAAGCCCGACGCCTCCGCTTGTCTGTTCCGAGGCCACGTTGTGCTCGACGGGTGGGATCCCGAGGGCAACATCGTGCAGTTCAAGCAGGCTGAGTAGACATCCGACCGTCAGCCAAACGCATGTCTGCGCCGATCACCGCGATGCGAGATGCCTTTCCGCGCGGCCTCGCCACACCGGCGCTGCATGCGCTCGCCGGCGCCGGGCTGACGACGCTCGAGCGCGTCGCGACCGTGACGGAAGCCGAGCTGCTGGCGATGCACGGGATGGGGCCGAAGGCGGTGCGTATGCTGCGTGATGCACTGCGGCTGCGCGGGCTGGCGCTGATACCCTGAGTCGGGGCGACCGGGTGTCAGGAGCGCACCGCCACCACCGCGCGCCGGTTGTTCGAGCGCTCACGCCGGCAGGCGGCCAGACCAGCGCATCTCCGCGCCGGCAGGGTCAGCCCCGCGCACGACGACTTCCACGCTCATGTCATGCGCCGCTGCGACCGTTTTTCCACGCTCGTCAGGCGTCACTCGTCGTACGTGAAGGCGCCGCTCACGGTGAAGCGATCGCCTCGCTTCCTCGATCTGGCCGAATCGACCGACAACTCGTAGATCACGCCTTCGCCGAACCATTCATCTGCGAATGCAGAGTCGGGAGCATTGGTTGCGTAGCGATCACGGCGCCCGCGTTTCTCGGCCCGCGGCGGCTGACACCTGTGCCCGTGCCGCATCGAGCATCGCCGCCACATCCAGCGACTCCTCCGGCGGAATGCCGTTCCACTCGCCGCCATGCACGAGATCAGCAAACGACTCGGCTTCAGCGCGGAAGCCATTCATACCGGGCACCTCGATGGTCTCCATCGGCGCTTGCCGGTCGGCCCCCCGCCGGATTCGGATCACGGGAGTGACTTCCGTGGTGTGATTGGCGTACGTGGTCTCGATCACACCATCCTCGCCCGCGATCACGGCCTGCCGGTGAATCACCGTTTCGAAACTGCACGCCGCCTGCGCGAGCATGCCGCCGGCAAAGGACAGCGACACGATGGCCGCCCGATCGATACCGAGAGGATCCCAGATCCCCAGTGCCTGCAGTGTGACCGGCGCACTGCCTGCGAGCATTCGGATCAGGCTCAACGGATAGCTGCCAAGGTCCATCAACGCGCCGCCCGCCAGGGAAGAATCAAAACGAATGTTGCTGCGATCGGTCAGCGTGAAGCCGAATGCGGCGTGCACAGTCTTGATCTGACCGATCGCCCCCTCGCGAATCACTCGCTGCAGCGTCAGCGTCTGGGGTTGCGACCGGTACGGATAGGCTTCGACCAGATGCACGCCGCAGCGTTGTGCGGCCGCGAACATCCGTACCGCTTCCGCATGTGAGGCGGCCAGCGGTTTCTCGCACAGCACGTGCTTCGCGCACTCCATCGCCCGCACCGACCAGTCGGCGTGCATTCCATTCGGGAGTGGATTGTAGACCGCGTCGATCTCGCTGGATTCCAGCATCGCCTCGTAGCTGCCGAACGCGGTCGGCACGCCAGTCTCACGCGCAAAGCCACTGGCGCGTTCAGCGTCGCGACTTGCGATTGCAGTTGCGGCGACACGCGTCGAGCCATTCAGCCCCGCGACGAAGTTCCGTGCGATACGTGCCGTGCCCAGAATGCCGAGTCGCATTGGTGCGATTGGAGCGATAGCCGAGACCATGTGGAATTGGGTGAGCTCAATCATGTGCCGGAACCGATGCTCCGTCGCCTATCTTCAGTGCCATGCACCCTCGCGCAATGTACACGAGCCTCGAGCAGCTCCCGAACGTCGGGAAAGCGACGGCAGGCGATCTGCGACTACTCGGGATCGCCACACCGTCAGAACTCATCGGCCGCGATCCGTACGACCTGTACCGCCGCCTCTGCGAGCTGACCGGGCAGCGCCATGACCCCTGCATGATCGATGTCTTCATCGCTGCCGTACGATTCATGGAAGGCGCCGAGGCCACGCCGTGGTGGCACTATACGGCGGAACGCAAGGGCCAGCTGCGGACGATCGAGGACGTCGCGGCGGGAACGCGTCGCGCCAGCCTCACTTCGCGCGCGTCGCCGGAAAGACCAGCACCGCGCCGATCGCCATGAAGATCGCGATTGCGTAGAGCCCGAACGTGGCCTGCCCGGTCACGTCGCGCGCGAGCCCGATCAGGTACGGGCTGAGAAAGCCCGCCAGATTGCCAATCGAATTGATCGCGGCGATCCCGGCCGCCGCTGACGCCCCCCGGAGAAACGCGGTCGGCAGTGTCCAGAAGAGCGGCGCCGCGGACAACACACCAACCGTGGCGAGCGTCATCGCCGCCAGCCCGATCAACAGCGTCGTGCTGAACATGCCGGCCACGATCAGTCCCGTCACACCGGCCAGCGCCCCACCCACCAGATGCCAGCGACGCTCGCCACGTGCATCGGAGCTCCGCCCGACCAGCACCATCACCACCGCAGCAACACCATAGGGTATCGCACTGAGGAGGCCGATGCGTCCCGCATCCTCGACGCCCATCGTCCGGATCAGCTGCGGCAGCCAGAACGCAATGCCATACAGTCCCATCACAAGGCAGAAGTAGAGCGCGGCCAGCAGCACCACCCGCGGATTCCGCAATGTCGCAAGCGCGCTCGCGTGCTCCTCGCCGTTCGCCTCGACCTGCAGGTTCGCAACCAGCAGCGATCGTTCATCGGCGGGCAGCCACTGCGCATGTGCAATCGAATCGTCGAGATAGAAGTACACCGCAACACCCATCAGCAGCGAGGGCAGCCCTTCCAGCAGGAACAGCCACTGCCACCCTGCCCAGCCGTTCACGCCGGCCATCGACGTCAGAATCCAGCCTGAGACCGGCCCGCCGATCACGCCAGAGATGGCCACCGCCGTCATGAACAGCGCCAGGATCCTGGCGCGACGTGACGCAGGATACCACTGCGTCAGGTACAGAATGATCCCTGGGAAAAATCCGGCCTCCGCGATCCCCAGCAGGAAACGCACGCCGTAGAATGTGTTGACGCTGGTGACGAACATCGTCGCGGCCGAGAGCAGGCCCCACGTGATCATGATGCGGGAAATCCAGACGCGCGCACCGGTTCGATGCAGGATCAGATTGCTCGGCACCTCGAAGAGAAAGTAGCCGATGAAGAAGATCCCCGCGCCGAGCCCGTACGCGGTCTCGCTCATCCCCAGGTCCTGCAGCATCTGCAGTTTCGCAAACCCGACATTCACGCGGTCGAGGTACGCGACGACGTAGCAGAGGAACAGGAACGGAATCAGCCGGAGCGTCACGCGTCGGTACGCGCGTTCCTCGACCTCTGCACCAGGCGAGCCCTGGCCCGGAGTCTGCATCAGCGCTTCCAGATCGTCGACAACACGCGGGCCGCGTTTCCACCGAGGATCGCCGCGATGTTCGCGTCGCTGTACCTGCGACGGATCAGTCCCTCGGCCACGTCGAACATCCGCTTCGGATGATCGAGACCGGCCACCGTCAGCATGCGCTCACCCCTGGCGTCGAAGTGCATCTGGTACCGCTCGAAGTTTGGCGTCGGCGGCACACTCATCGTCGCGCCATTGACGGGGTTGGGGTTCCCGATGACATCCATGTCGCTTCCGACCGCGACGTGGTCGATGCCCACCAGCTTCGTGACATGATCGAAGTGGTCGAGAATGTGTTCGACCGTCACCGGTTCGACCGGTCGGACCATCATCCGCAGAAAGGGAATGCCCATCACACCCCCGCCTTTTGCCATCTTCTGGATCATCTCATCGGTCTTGCATCGCAACCCTCCGGGGACGAGCGCGCGACAGCTGGCGTGCGAGAACACCACCGGGCGTATCGACACGTCGAGGGCGTCGAGCGTCGTGCGATCACCGCAGTGCGACACGTCCACCGCCATGCCGACCCGATTCATGCGGGCCACGACCTCGCCCCCGAACACCGTCAGACCGCCGTCCTTCGTCTCCAGGAAGCCCGAGCCGATGCGATTCTGATAGTTGTAGGTGAGCTGCGAGAGCCGTTGCCCCAGCGCGAAGAAGGTATCGACATCATCGACCGTACGGAAATGATCGGAATTCTGGAAGGTGATCATGATCCCGACCTTCCGTGACTGCTTGACCGCGGCGAAATCCGTCGCGTCATCGATGCGCATGAACCAGTCGGGATACTCGGCAATGAAGCCGTTCCAGTCCGCAAAAAAGCGAATGCCGCTGGCGTAGTCCGCCGGACTGTGGCCCAAGGCAATCACGTTGTACCCTGACGTCCGATACGTCTCGAAATCATCAACCGACATTGAACGTGGTTTCGTCAGCCAGAGGGTGCTCTTCGGCGGTGACTCGGCGAAATCAGCGAAACGGAACTGGTTCAGCAGATCAACCACCGTCGCGTCCTGCACCAGACGAATCGCACGGGCCGAGTACTCCGTGTGGTCGATCCGCGAAAGTCGATAGCGTCCGCGAAGGACGGCTGGTACCGCCAGCACCCCAGCCGCGAGTCGCTGCACGGCATCACGTCGGGAGACGGCGTCAGGATGGGGGCTGGAGCGGTCTGGCATATGCGGATCCGTGGGGGCTGATCGGGACAACCGGCGACTGGTGGATCGTATCGCGCGCGCCGTCCACCGCAAGGCGAGGCGGCTGGCGAAACGGTCGCGCCCCGTGGCATTCTTCGGAATGGCTGCCGCAGCGAAAACCACGATCGTCAATGGCTGCTGCTGGATGACGGCGCCGCGTTCACCGGCGATCTGACGCACCCGATGTTCGCGACTGAGAAGAGCGGCGATGTGGTGAGCGCCAGCTGGGATCTGCTGCGCACACACGGTGCGACGACCGTCCATGCGGGCCATGGTGTGGTACGCCCGATGTGACCAGCGTGCTGCTGATGCGTGGTCGATCAGTGGTGGCTGGAGAGCACGGCGTCCGCCGAAAACCTTCGTGGTTCCCAGATGCTCAACAGTTCGACGAACGCATCGGCGGCCAGCGGCTTCGAGAACAGATAGCCCTGCCCGTACGAGCAACCAAGAGCGCGCAGCTGGTCGAGCTGCGCCGGCGTTTCGACGCCTTCCGCCACCGTCGGCATCGACAGGCTCTGCCCGATCGAGACGATCGCCTTGGCCACGCCGTCGGCCGAGCCGTCCTCATTCACCCACGAGACGAAGCTCCGGTCGACCTTCAGCACGTCGATCGGATAGCGGCGCAGATATGCGAGTGAGGAGTGTCCGGTGCCGAAGTCATCGAGTGCGATCTGCATGCCGAGGCCGCGCAACGCCTGCAGGCGGGCCACGATCACGCTTTGGTGCGTGGCAAAGACCGATTCCGTCAGCTCCACCGTCAGCGCATGACCGCTCACACCAGCCTGCGTCAGCGCCGACTCCACGTCGGCAATCAGATCGGTCGACAACAGGTGTCGGGCGGACATGTTTACCGAGACGCGCAGATCCGGGAGGCACCCCGACGCCTCGCGGAATCGCGCCGCGTCGATGGCGGCACGGCCCAGCACCATCCGACCGATCAGCACGATGAGCTCCGACTCCTCGGCGATCGGAATGAAGCGCGATGGCAGCAGGAGCCCTTTTTCGCGATGGCTCCAGCGAATCAGCGCCTCCGCTCCGGCAATTTCACCGCTCTCGAGATCGACCAGCGGCTGATAGACGAGTTCGAGCTCATCGCGCTCGAGTGCACTGCGCAGCGCCGCTTCGATGTCATGCCGCTCGGCAACGCTGTCGCGCATCGCAGTGGAGAAGCGCTCGACGCGACTGCGGCCCGCACTCTTCGCGGCGTACATCGCCACGTCGGCGTCGGTCACCAGGTCATCGACACTCTGCCCATCAGCTGCCCACGCGATCCCGATGCTCGCGCGCACGAAGACTTCGCGGTCGTCCAGCAGGAACGGACGATCCAGCGCCTGCAGAATGCGCAGGGCCGTCGCATCCGCCTCATCGGCCGCTGTCATCGCCTCGAGCAGCACGGCAAACTCATCGCCGCCCAGTCGTGCCACGGTATCGCCCGCGCGAACGACGATCTGCAGGCGATCAGCCACGGCCATCAACAAGGCGTCACCCTTGGCGTGACCGAGGGTGTCGTTGACGAACTTGAAATGGTCGAGGTCCAGCAGCAACACCGCCACACTTTCCGGCACACGACGCTGCCGCTCGAGTGCATGGGCCACCCGATCGACGAACAGGCGGCGATTGCCGAGCCCCGTCAGCGGATCGCGGAGCGCCAGCGCCACCAACTGGTCTTCGAGTTCCTTGCGATCCGAGATATCGCGACTGTTGATGACCAGTCCACTGATCGCTGGTTCGGCGAGCAGGTTGGTGACCACCGTCTCGACCCAGCGCCAGCGCCCTTCGTGGTCGCGCAGGCGGATCACGAGTGATTCGCGCTGCGAGGTGGTCTCGATCAGGCGGGTGAGACTGGCCTCCGCACGTGCACGATCGTCGCGGTGAATGTCACGCAGAATGTTTCGCCCGACGAGGGCGTTCGGCTCGACGCCGAAAATCAGGCGGTGGGATGGGCTGGCGTACTGCACGGTCCATTCAGCGCTGACGATCGTCAGCATGTCGCTGCCATGACGCACCAGTGCGGCAAGCCGTTGATCGGCTTTCGACTGCGCACGTTCCACTTCCATCTCCGTCACATCCCGGACCGCCGCCAGTTGGCGAAGCAGCACCAGCAGCGTGACGAGGCCCGCGCCGATGGCGGTCGAGACGATGGATTGACGGTCGTCAATTGCCACCGCGATGGCGAGTGCCGCATAGCAGACGACAGCCACGATGTAGGGCAGGCGTGAAATTCGTCCGATCGCGAACGGCAGCTGGCGCGGTCGCACCGCGCGCGTGGCCCCCACACCGAGCGCCGCCCAGCTGCCGTACCAGGCCGCGGCCACGAACCATGGGGCGTCCTGCCCGACACTCGCCGGCATGGCGTACCACGCATCCGCCACCAGCCCCAAAAGCAACGCCACGCCAATGGCGCCGGTCCAGACCGGGACGCCGCCGTCATCGCGGCGGACCCAGAGGAGCCCCAAACCACCCAGCGCGAAGAGATCAAGCAGCGGCGCGCAGACAAGGATCGCATCGCGTAGCGACGCTACCGGACGGACGCCGCCGCCGAACAGCGTCATCGTCGCGTGAACCGCCGCTCCTCCGCCAAGTGCCACGATCGCCGCATCCAGGTACTGGCTATGGCGTGCGTTCCGGCTGCCAACCACTCTGATCTGTCGGACGAGACCGAACAGGACCAGCGGTGCAAACATCAGATGCAGCAGGTTGATCGGCAGAGAATCGACGGTCCGGCCTTGCACCCAGTTGACGTACCAGATCACCTCGGCCGCAAAGAATCCGGTGATTCCGGCCGCGACCCACGGCCAGCCATCCCGTGACCCTTCGGAGCGCATGGTCGACCAGGCACGCAGCGCGGCAACGAATGGCAGTGCCGCGAACGGCAGTGTCGAGTGCGCGTAGAACGACTGAAACTGTTCACCCGGAATCACTAGCACACCGATGGCCGCCGCGCCCGCCGCGGCGACAAGCAGATTCGCCGCCATGCACCACTGGTCGTCGGAAACTCGCTGGTGTGTGATCGAGCGGTCCATGTGGTGGGAGATGGCAACGACCGGCGGAGCGCGCTCGTCCCGAATCGCCCGGGATTGCACTGGCAATGCCGCCGGAACCGCTGGCTCCTCCGAGTGGCTGTCGCACCCGTCGCGAATGGCAAGCCCCGTGGTACCAGCCGCTGCGGCTGCGACGCCAGAGTATTCGTGCTGAGGACGGTTCACTCTGGCGGGAGTCACGCACCCATCCAAAGGGGAAGCTCCAGGCGAGACACCACCTCGCCCGACGCAACGTCAGGTGGAGCGACCCCGAGTAGCTTCCAGCACCCGGTGCTCCTGTTCGCCCGTGCCAGGTACGCCGGCAACGCATCAGCGGAGGGGCGCTGCCGGCATCCGATCCCCGCATGTCTCGCACACCGCGCGGCCACCGGCCACGAGGAAACAGATGGATCCGGAAGTTGAAGCACTGATCGAGCATTTCGGCCTCTGCCCGCTCCCCAGCGAAGGCACGCTCTTCGCGAGCACATACCGCTCGGCTGGTGAGGTTGCGGGCGGCGGTCCGGTGAGCACGGCGATCATTGCCATGTACTGCGAGGATCCGCCGAGTGCTTCCCTGTTTCATCGCCTGCCTGTCGATGAGATCTGGCACTTCTACGCCGGTGACCCGCTCCGGCTCGTGCTGCTCTTTCCCGATGGCACATCGTGCGACGTGCTGATGGGCAGTGATCCGCTCAACGGGGAGTTGGTGCAGTTCGTGGTACCAGCCGGTGTGTGGCAGGCCGGTCATCTGCATGGCGGCGGACGATACGCGCTCTTCGGATGCACCACGGCGCCCGGATTCACCGATCGCATGTACGAGGGTGGTGTGCGCGAGGCGTTGTTGCGCACGCATCCGGATCGCGCACACGACATTGCCAGACTCGGATGCCAGGCGGACGACACACGCATGCCCTCGGGGTTCGCGACGTAGGCACACGAACGGGTTTCCATCGCAGATCGACTTCCACACCTGATACGACGCTTCATGACCGACATGACCTTCACGCCACCGACGATCGATGCCATCCGGGCCAACCGTCTTCGACTCGGTGCCCGAATCGTCACGACGTCAGTCCGCCGCGTCGATGACGATGCGCTGATGCTCGCCGTCGGCGCCTCGACACAGGTCTGGTTGAAAGAGGAGCTCTTTCAGCGCACGGGGAGCTTCAAGCCCCGCGGCGCCCTCACGGTGATGCTCGATCTCGACGCCGAGCAACTGTCACGTGGGGTCACCGGCGTCTCGGCCGGCAATCACGCCATCTCCCTCGGGTACTCGGCACGCCAGCTCGGGACGACGGCGAAGGTCGTGATGCCGAAGACCGCCAATCCGTTTCGCGTGCAGGTCTGTCGCGAACTCGGCGCAGAGGTCGAGCTGGTCGAGAATGTGCACGCCGCGTTTGCACGGGTCCGCGAGATCGAGGCCAGCGAGGGTCGGGCCTTCGTGCACCCGTACGAAGGGCCCAGGACGGCGCTGGGTACGGCCACCGTCGGGCTGGAGTTCATCGATCAGGTGCGCGCTGCCGGCGCCGAGCTTGACGCCGTGATCGTGGCGGCCGGAGGGGGTGGGCTGACCGGCGGCGTCGCCTGCGCCGTCAAGCAGATGAGCCCCGCGACGAAGGTGTTCGTGGTCGAGCCCGAAGGCGCCGATACCATGGCTCGCAGCTTCGCAGCCGGTACACCACAGGCGATCGACGCCGTACGAACGATCGCCGACTCCCTTGGTGCGCCGCGCTGCGAGCCCTACTCGTACGCACTCAATCGTCTCTTTGCCGACGAAGTGGTGCTGGTGTCGGATGAGCAGATCCGCGACGGAATGCGGCTGCTGTTTCGGTCGGCGAAGCTGGTCACCGAGCCCGCTGGCGCCGCGTCGCTGGCCGCGCTGATGTATCCGCTGCGGCACCGCCTCGACGGGCAACGGGTGGGCCTCGTCGTGTGTGGCGGCAATACCGATCGCGAAACCTTCGCCCGGCACATCCTCGACTAGGACGCCTGCGAGTGACCCGCCAGTTGGTGCTGCGTCATGAAGGAAATGCCCCTGGCTGCGCCACCACTTCGGCGGGCGGCGCGGCGGGCCCTCACGGAGACGCGGCGCGATGGCTCAGATACGCCTCGGACGAATCAGCGCCGTCGTAGCGGCAGTCTGCCTGGCGGGAGGGCTGGCCAATGGTGACGCGATCGCGCTGATGGTCGCGAACGCCGCCGAACCGGAGATGATGGCCGACGTGACAAAAGGCCAGCTTCGCGTGGATCTCGACGACAACGGGCTGCTGACGGTCCTCGGTCTGGAGAGCCGGCTCCGCCTGCCAAATCTGCGGGAAGCGCAGTACCAAGCGCTGGCCTGTTCCTACGACACGCTTCGTGCCAGGCGCGCCTGCCACTCCCGCGAGGGCGATGACGGTATCAGCAGTGCGATCACCTTCTCCATGCGCGATACCGCCGGCCGGCCGCAGGCTGCGTTCGACACTGCAGCCACTGATACAATCCTGATCCAGTCGGCGTACACCGTGCGCGGGACGGACAAGGCCGGACATCCCGTCAGCTCAACCGGACGCAGCACACACCTGTTTTCCAATGTCAGCCGCGCGAAACGGGTCCGGATGCTCAACGGAGCCGACACCAGCTTCCGCACCAAGCGCTTCGGGAACCGTTTCGAATCGAAGGAAGCGGTCGTGATCGTGTACAGCGGGGTGAGCGTCGCGAACAGCAATCGGAGCCGCTTTCCCAGCAGCGGCGTCGTGTTCGTGACACGGCACCGCACCTTTGGTGACCGCACCGCACCCAGGCAGGCATTCAGCAATCTGATCGTACACTTCGACGGCACGCGCAATCCCGAAGCGTACATCAGCGGCAAGCACTACCGGCTCGATCTCGTCACACACATCGCGACACCGCTGACTGACGACTGATCGCGCACGTCATGCC
>CAYMQV010000065.1:0-10064 GCA_964392395.1 uncultured Gemmatimonadaceae bacterium | reverse complement strand
CTCGTCACACACATCGCGACACCGCTGACTGACGACTGATCGCGCACGTCATGCCGAACGCGGACGGGGCGAAATGCTCGCACGCAGTCGGCACGACGACGAGACACCGGAGACGGGACGCAGTCAAGCCGTCGGCTATTGCTCCATCAGGCGGCCACCGAGTGCGACGCTGGATGGCTGACCGGCACCATCGGCATCGATCATCCCCTGCAACCGCTGCATCCAGACCTGCCGGATCAGCTCGACCGGCTCCGCGGCACCGCGCGGCTTCACCTTGCGCCACTCGCCGAATGCACGCTCGGGGGCATCGAGAATCGACCGCGCGCGCGCGCTCCCGGTACGGACATAGTGCACCTTCAAGAGGCACCCCAGCAGCGCCAGATCATCTGCGGACAGTTCCGAGAGCAGCACCATCTCGTGATTGACGCGGCTCGCGAACGTCCCCGCTTCATCGAGCACGTATGCCACGCCGTTGGACATTCCAGCACCAAAGTTCCGGCCGGCGCGCCCGAGCACTGCCACGACACCGCCGGTCATGTACTCGCAGGCGTGATTGCCGACCCCTTCCACCACCGCACAGGCGCCGGAGTTTCGCACCGCGAAGCGGTCTCCCGCCTGACCCGCCGCCAGCAGCAAGCCATCCGTCGCGCCATAGAGCACCGTATTGCCGACGATCATGTTGAGATGGCTCGCGCCGACATAGCGCGCATTGCGAAAGGGCCGGATACTGATCTCGGCACCATTCAAACCCTTTCCGACATAGTCATTCGCTTCGCCTTCCAGGTCCATGCGCATGCCGCGAATGGCAAAGGCGCCGAAACTCTGGCCGGCGGTACCCTTGAATCGCGTGGTGATCGTGCCCGAGGGTAGCCCCGCATCACCGTGCACCTCCGCAATACGGCCCGCCACCCGCGCACCAACCGCGAGGTGATGATTGCGGATCAGGTACGACCCATCATGCGCCGTCGCGGTCTCGATGGCATCGCCAGAGTCGCGCAGGATCTGTTCGTCCATCGAGAGGACCCCCGGTCGCACGTTGCGCACCAGACTGCGGCGGCGCGGTTCGTCCTCGCGGACCGCCGGCGTCAGCAGCAGCGACAGATCGAGCATCGCGGAGCGCGGAACCTCGGGACGGTCGGCGCGCTGCAGCTTGTCCGCATACCCGACGATCTCATCGATCGTTCTGGCGCCGATCGACGCCAGGATTCCGCGTACCTGGTTCGCCACATGCGTGAAGTACGCCACGACCTGATCCGGATTCCCCCGGAACTTGGCGCGCAACTCCGGACGCTGCGTGGCGATACCGGTGGGACAGGAGTTGAGGTGACACTGCCGGGCCATGTCGCAACCCATCGCCACCAGCGGGCCGGTGCCGAATCCATACGACTCCGCGCCAAGCATCGCTGCGATCACGACGTCACGCCCGGTGCGAAAGCCGCCATCCACCCGCACCTCGAGGCGATGCCGCAATCCATTCGCGACCAGGACATGCTGCGCCTCCGCCAGCCCTAGCTCCCACGGGGCACCGGCGTGTTTGATGCTCGACAGCGGTGAGGCGCCAGTGCCGCCCGAGTGACCGGCGACCAGCACGTAGTCTGCAAAGGCCTTCGCCACGCCGGCGGCCACGTTCCCGATCCCGGATGAGGCCACCAGCTTGACGCCGATCCGGGCCTTTGGATTGACGGCTTTCAGATCCAGCACCAACTGCGCCAGATCCTCGATCGAATAGATGTCGTGGTGCGGCGGGGGGGAGATCAGCTGCACGCCGGGCGTCGCATGCCGAAGGCGCGCGATCAGTTCGGTCACCTTGTGCGCCGGAAGCTGGCCTCCTTCACCAGGCTTCGCGCCCTGCACGATCTTGATCTCGATTTCATCGGCACGCACCAGATACTCGGTCGTCACACCGAAGCGTGCCGATGCCACCTGCTTGATGCGGCTGTCGGAACGATCGGGGCCGGTGGCGCGGTAGTGCGCCGGGTCTTCACCGCCTTCTCCGGAATTCGATCGCGCCTGCATCCGGTTCATTGCAATCGAGATCGTCTGGTGCGCCTCCGGTGACAGCGAGCCAAGCGACATCGCGCTCGATACGAATCGGGCGCGGATCGCCTCCATCGGTTCCACATCCGACAGCGGAATCGCCGTCGCTTCGCGGAAGGCGAGCAGATCGCGCACCGTCGTCGGTGCGGCAGCCTCGGTCCGGGTGACAAAGCCTCGCCACGCCTCGTCACCGGTGGCTGTCACGCGTGACGACCGTGCGCTGCCCACCGATTGCTGCAGCGCCAGCACGGTCTGCGGCGCCCACGCGTGCGTCTCTCCTTCCTTGCGAAAGCGGATGCGCCCCTCATCCGGCAGACCACCGACCGTGCTCGCCTCGACACCGTACGCGGCTCGGTGTCGTGCCAGCACATCCTCCGCCAGTTCGCGGAACCCAATCCCGCCGATCGGTGACGCGGTGCCGGAGAAACAGCGGTCGATCACATCGGCACCCAATCCCAGCGCCTCGAACACCTGTGAGCCGCAGTACGACGACAACGTGGAAATGCCCATCTTCGCCAGGATCTTCAGCAGCCCCTTCTCCATCGCCGTCCGGAACCGCGACTGCGCCTGCGCCGGTAGGGGACGCTCGGCATCACCGTCGGACTTGCTGTGTGTGGATGCCTCGGTAAAGAGCGTGGCAATCGTCTCCAGCGCCAGCCACGGGTAGACTGCTTCCGCACCATAGCCAACCAACGCGGCGACATGATGCTGCTCCACCACGTCGCCCGCTTCGACCACGATGCCGACCTTCGCACGCAAACTGGTGCGCACCAGATGCTGCCGGATCGCCCCCAGCGCCAGCAGCGCCGGAATCGGCACGCGCTCCGCTCCCGCCTTGCGATCGCTGATGATCAGCAAGCGGACACCCGTGTGCGCCGCAGCTTCAGCGCGGCGACAGAGTCCATCCAGCGCCGCGTCGAGCGCCTCTGGCCGCGACCGTGCCGGCCAGGTCGCATCCAACGTGACGGCCTTGAAGCCCGGGAAGCTGCGCAACTGCTCCATTTCTTCCGGCAACAGCACCGGATGCTCGACGCGCAACATCCGCGCGTACGTCGACTTCTCCTCGAGCGGTGACCCGCGCTGGCCGAGGTGCATGCGCAACGACATCACCATCGATTCGCGCAGGGAATCGATCGGTGGATTGGTCACCTGAGCAAAGCGTTGACGCAGAAAGTCGTAGAGCGGTGGCATCCGGTGCGACAACACGGCCAGCGGCGTGTCGTCGCCCATGCTCCAGACCACTTCAGCGGCACTGGTGGCCATCGGCTCGAGGATCATGCGGAGATCCTCATGCCCATAGCCAAACGCCAACTGCAACGGGCGGAGTTGCTCACTCGGCTTGACCAGCGGCTCCACGCCATCCTGAGTCGCGAGCGTCGCCATGTACTGCTGAATCCAGCGTCCGTATGGTCGACGTGTGGCAACCTCGCGCTTGGCCGCCAGATTCCGGACGATCCGCCGGCCCGCCGTGTCCACCAGCAACACGCCGCCAGGCCCGAGCTTGCCACTCTCCACCACGTCGCGCGGGTCGAAATCGACGATGCCGACTTCAGAACCCGCCACCACCATCCCATCGGCGCGGATCTTGTAGCGACAGGGGCGCAAGCCATTCCGATCGAGCGACACCGCCACCTGAATGCCATCGCTGTAGGCGAGTGCCGCCGGTCCATCCCACGGCTCGATCACGCACTGGTGGTACTCGTAGAACGCCTTCACCGCCGGCTCGACGTCGGGATACTTCTCCCACGCCTGCGGTACCAGCATCATGGCCGCGTGCACCGGGCTGCGACCCGCGCGCACCAGCAACTCGAGGGCGTTGTCGAGACTGGCCGAGTCGCTGCCACGCGGCCGGATCGGATCACGGAGTCGCACACCATTCGTGCCGAACTGTGGCGAATCGAGCAGCCCCGCCCGCATCGCCATCGCATTCCGATTGCCCCACAACGTATTGATCTCGCCATTATGACCGAGCATCCGGAACGGCTGCGCCAGCTCCCAGCGCGGCAGGGTGTTGGTGGCATACCGCTCGTGAAACACCGCAATCGCCGACTCGAACGCCGGGTCCAGCAGATCGGGATAGAACTCAGCCAGTTGGCCACCGGTGAAGAGTCCCTTGTAGATCACCGTGCGACACGAGAACGAACAGAAGTAGAACGGCGTCAGGCCCAGCGCCTCGGCACGATGCTCCATCTCACGGCGCGCCAGGTAGAGCAGCCGCTCCCACGCATCGTCGTCAGTGACGCCAGCCGGCCGGCCCACGATGACCTGCCGGATCTTCGGCATCGCCTCGCGCGCCGTTTTGCCAAGCACATCGGGCCGCACTGGCACATCACGCCAGCCGATGAGCGGCAGGCTGTCGGTAGCCAGCACCTCTTCGATCACCCGCGTCGAGAGGCGCAGTCCATCGGCGTCGGTCGGGAGAAAGCACATGCCGATCGCGAACGATGCGTCGGCCGCCAGATGGAGGCCCTGGCGTGACGCGGCCAGAATGAAGAGCCGGCGTGGGATCTGTGTCAGCACCCCCGCGCCGTCGGCGGATTTGTCGGTGCCGGTCGCGCCGCGGTGCGCCAGCCGCGCCGAGGCCTCGAGCGCCAGCTTCACCACTTCATGCGTACGTTCGCCGCTCTGCCGGGCGATGAACCCCACACCGCACGCGTCGCGGGGAGCGAACGGTGAGCCGGTGCTGTCGTCGGTGACGCTCCCGCGTCGCTCATGCATGGGGTTCACGTCAGCTCCTGCCGACCGAGGGTGATGCCTGTCTCAATGGTTCCCTGTCGCACAATAGCGATTCCTGGGGATGGTGCAATCGGTCCGAGTTGGCGAGATTCCCGTCGCAACTGCACCCCGGAGGGTTGGCAGAATGGCTATTGCACCGGTCTTGAAAACCGGCGTCCGCAAGGACATCAGGGTTCGAATCCCTGGCCCTCCGTTCCTCTCCAGACCGCAGACGCGCCGACGATTCCCGTGATCGTCGGCGCGTCTGCGCGTCGTACCCGCCAAAGGTCCGGCCAGTGCCGGCACCACGCGACCGCAAGCTCAGATCGGCACACGAGGGGTCCAGCTGCCGCCAGACCGTCGCGTCGAGCGGCTACTTCACAGGTACTCGCAGAAACGCGTAATCATCACTGCCATCGAGCAACACCCGGCTCACCTTCCCTTCCGCGTCGAGCTGAAACATCAGGGACGATTTCCCGCTGCGTCCATCACCGAGCGCCGTCCGGAACGTGTCAAAGTGCCAGTGCTCGAGCGTCCCGCGCAGGCTGGGGCTCGTCCCCATCTGAATCCGTAGACTATCGCCGTCCAGGGTCACCACCGCCGAGCCCCATGCCGGGTGACTGTAGGTGCCGACGTACGCCGCGAGCGGTGCGGACGGCTTGGTACCGCTGACGCGTTTGGCTTCCGCCGCCGCGACTGCCTTCGCGCCATCGGCTCGCAGGACAGTGTAGAGCGCCAGAAACTCCGCGCTCCAGTCGCGCGGTGGACCGCCGTTCGTTCCGGCAAAGATGTCCATCACCTGCAGCATCAACGCGTGCCGGAACTCAGCGTGGTCCAGATTGCCCGCAATGAACACACCGGTGCGCGCGTCAGGCAGCAGCCCGACCATCGCCGTGCGGCCATCCAGGCTCCCGGTATGGAAGGCCAGGAAGCGGCCGCGGTAGTCCTGCTCGAACCAGCCCAGCCCGTACGTCATCCAGTGTGGCTTGGTGATGCGCGCAGTCGGATAGAACGCCGCCGCACCGACCATCGCCTGTGGCCTGAGCAGTTCGTGGAACCCGTCCTCGCTGATCAGGCGCTTGCCGTTCACGCGCCCGCTGTCGAGCAGAAAACGGACCCACTTCCCCATGTCGATCGCATTCGACCAGATCGATCCCGCGGCCGGCAACACATCGACCGTTTCGTCATCGATCACACGGATCGTATCACGAACCCGGAAGTGCGGCTCCGATTGATTGGCGGCCGAAGCGGCGTACATGGACTGGTACGTGCTGTGCGACTGCGTCATGCCGAGCGGTGCAAAGATGCGGGTGCGGATGAAATCATCCCACGACATCCCCGATACGCGCGCAATCAGTTCACCGGCGGTGCCGTACATCACATTCTGATAGATGAAGCCCGATCGCAGCGAGTAGGCTACAGGAAGAAATCGTACACGCCGCAGGATCTCGGCGCGCGTCAGGTCACCGCGCGCCCACATCAGGTCTGCGTTGCCAAGTCCGATGTTGTGCGTGAGCAGATCCTTCACCGTCGCTTCACGCGTCAGGAACGGATCGCGGAACTGGAACTCCGGCAGGTGTTTCGCGATCGGATCATCCCAGGCGACCTTCCCCTCATCCACCAGCATCGCCATCGCGAGTGCGGTGAATGCCTTGGTGGTGCTCATGATGCCGAACTGCGTCTGCGCATCCACGTTGCCCGGCGTCCCGAGTTTGCGGACGCCGTACCCCTTCGCGAAGAGCACCGAATCGTTCCGGACCACGGCCACCGTCAGGCCCGGAATCTCCCAGTCCCGGACGCCCTTCGTGATGTAGGCGTCGAGTTCTCGCACTTGTGCGGCACGCGTCTGCGCAGCGGCAGGCGAGAGGGCCACCAGCAGCGCGGTGGCGGAGCACAGCAGTCGGATGGAACGCAGCAGCATCGGGAGCGGGGCGAGGTTGTGGACCGGGAGCAGAAATGAGTTGGATCGCGCGAAATGCGATTCGCTGTCGGTCAACGAACCTGGTGCTCATCGAGTGATCGGGGCCAGTCCTGTTTCGGCCGTCGCGACATCGCCCGGTCTGCCAGCAGACGACCACCGATCCGACAGCGCGCAGAGTACTTCGTTTCAGTCCCGGGATAGCGTATCCGCTGGACCGGCCAATTGCACACTGCACAGGCCAGCCGGCGCAGCCACATACCCGGCCAGTCGGGTCCGGCGCCCTCCGGCGGAGGCGCGGGAGCCAATGGACCGGGACCAGTCGATAGCACCTTTCGGGGCAGCCGCGTATGCTCTGTCGTGGCGTCCGAGAGCGATCGGTCCGCCGCGCGCGCGCGGGCACCCGTTGTCCGCCGTGCCAGCTGATTCCGAGCGTCCCCGGAGCACTCCGCATGTCCGTCTCCCGTCGTGACTTCCTTGCCTCGTCCGCCACGATCGGCGGCGCGCTGACGCTCGGCCTTCCGTCCCTGGTCCATGCGCTCGAACCCGGGGCGCGGGTGCAGGCGCCGCGCGCCGGCGCACCACTCCGGATCCTGATCCTTGGCGGCACCGGCTTCATCGGCCCGAATCAGGTCCAGTACGCACTGGATCGCGGCCACTCGGTCACGCTGTTCAATCGCGGTGTCACCAACTCGACGCTCTTCCCGAACGTGCCGCGCCTCGTCGGTGATCGGAATCTTGCCGATGGCCACAAGGCGCTCGAGTCGGGAGAGTGGGACGTGGTCATCGACAACCCGACCGCCAATCCGAAGTGGGTGCGTGATGCCGGACGCGCACTGCGGGGTCGCACCAAGCACTACATCTTCGTGTCGACCATCTCCGTCTTCTCCGACAACTCGGCACCGATCGACGAGAATGGCCCGCTCAACGCACCGAGCGACATCGACGCCGCATTCGACGCGAAGATGTATGGGCAGAACAAGGTGCGCAGCGAGATCGAGGCGCGAACACAGTTCGGCGACAATGTCACCATCGTCCGGCCCGGCCTGATCGTCGGGCCTGGTGATCTGTCCGATCGATTCTCATACTGGCCGGTGCGGATCGATCGCGGCGGCGACGTCCTCGCGCCGGGCACACCGAACGATCCCGTCCAGTACATCGATGCGCGTGATCTCAGCCAATGGATCATCCGACTGGCCGAAACGAAGACGCTCGGCGTGTTCAACGCCACCGGCCCGAAGCTGCCCACGACGATGGCCGAGATGCTCTACGGCATCAAGGCCGTCACCACCAGCGGCGCACAATTCACCTGGGTGCCGGCCGACTTTCTCGGGGCCAACCAGGTGCGCGCGTGGAGTGACATGCCGGTGTGGGTGCCGCCGGTGGGGCGCACGGCGGGATTTGCGCGCGTGATCTGCCAGAAGGCGTATGCGTCTGGACTCGCCTTTCGCCCGCTCGCCGAGACGGCGTCGGCCACGCTTGCGTGGTATCAGGCGCGGCCGGCAGCGGAACAGGAGAAGGCGCGAGCCGGACTGTCCGCCGATCGCGAGCTGGCCGTGCTCGCGGCCTGGCGCGCCACCCGAAAGTGAGAGAAAACCGTCGACACCAGCGCTGCGCCGTCGGGCATCGACAGCGCGTACTGCTGCTGATCGCAGCCACCGTCGTCAGCACGTTCTGCGCCCCGCTCACCACCGCGAGCGCGCAGGGGCGGACGCAGGTGATCATCCTTGGCACTGGGACGCCCATCCCCGACCCCGAGCGCGCCGGGCCCTCGGTCGCCGTGATCGTCGACAGCGTGGCGTATCTGTTCGATGCGGGAACCGGCGTGGTGCGCCGGGCCGCCGCCGCCGCGCGCACTGGCATTCCTGCACTGCAGGCGGCGCGACTTGGCATGCTGTTTCTCACCCATCTGCATTCCGATCACACGATGGGCCTGAGCGATGTGCTGTTCACTCCCTGGATTCAGGGACGCACGACTCGGCTCGAGCTCTTCGGTCCACCGGGAACGGAACGGCTGCTGAACGGCATCATCGACGGGAATGCGGAGGACATTGCCGAGCGTCTGGCGAGCGCCGGTGCTCCGGCGGCAGATGCGTTCCGCGCCAACCTGCATGTGGTGCGCGAGGGCACCGTGCATGTCGACGAACGCGTGACGATCCGCGCCTTCGCCGTTCCGCACAGTGCCTGGAAGCACGCGTTCGGGTATCGCATTCAGACTCCGGACAAGGTGATCGTGATCAGCGGCGATGCGCGGGCCGGTCCGGCCATTGCCCGGGAATGCAATGGCTGCGACATCCTGGTGCACGAGGTCTATTCCGACGCAGGGTTCGCGACGATTCCGGCGGCGCGTCAGCCGTATCACGCGCAGGCGCACACGTCGGCCACACAGCTCGGGGATATTGCGTCGGCGGCGCGTCCTGGCATGCTCGTGCTCTACCACCAGCTGTACTTCGGCGCGGCCGACAGCACTTTGGTTGCCGAAGTGCGCTCGCGCTTTCGCGGACGCATCGTCTCGGCGAAGGATTTGGATCGGTTCTAATCCGCTACCATGGCGGTCATCGGACGAGCACAGCGGCACTGCAGCGCCGCTGAGCGCAACGAGCGCCGTGTTGTGTCGCCAGCTACAGCGCTGTGCATCACCGCGCGTGTTCGTCCCCTACGCCGGTGGTGATCCTCCGCTTGACACTCCAACTCCTTCGTGATACCTATTCCCATTATTATTTCTTGTGCTACTAACACTTACCATGAGGCGCTTGACAATAAGCGACGACCTAAACAGTAAAGTGCAGGCTTGCCCAAACCCAAGAGCTCCTCATCGTTGGAACCCTTTTATGTATCCACGGCCACGGTTCGGCTCCGTCCGCCTCAGTATGCTGCTGCTTGCTTTTGGTACCGTGCCTTCAGCGTGTGCTGATACGGCAGTGCTGCCTTCGCAGCGCGACGATCAGGGCGAAGTGGTCATTCGCTCACCCAGTGGCACTTCGTCACGCAAATTGGTGAGCGCCGCACTCGTGCAGCTGGGGGGGGGGCTGTCGCGGTCGATCTGAACGATGCTGCGCTCGGGCCTAATACAATTCGCGTCCTGATTGAGACGCCCTTGACGTCGTCAGGTCTTGCCACAGCGGCCGACCTAGGCACGCGTGCAATGAATGACACTCTCGGGGGTACGGTACGGATCAAATCGATGGTAGCAGGCGTCCCACGCGAGATGGCTGTCCTCCAAGCGAGCACACTCGACACACTCGCTGTAATCTCCACGAACGGATCGTTCGACGGGTCAATGTATCGCGCCAGCACGTTCTCGGTCCGCCTTGTTGACGGCAGTTCAACCACGATCAACGTCACTCGACAACTGGCAGTCCTTGATCGAAAGCACCGCGCAGCTGAGCACTTC
>CAYMQV010000064.1:14315-21727 GCA_964392395.1 uncultured Gemmatimonadaceae bacterium | reverse complement strand
ATCCACCGCCGCCACCGGCCCGCCCACCGTCAAGAGCTGACCGTCACCGCGGCGTTCGTTTGCAACGAGCAACGACCGACGCCCACAGAACCGACGCGCAGACATCAGATCGCGTCAACCCCCTTTACGCGGCACCGCGAAGAACCAAAACAGCAACTGCCTGACGCAAAGATGCAAAGGCGCAAAGGCGCAAAGGACTGAAGGAATTCCGAAGCGCTCAGGCGCAGCATCGCGACGCACGCGTGATTGCACCACAGTACACAACACAACACTAGGCGTTGGGAACTACGCCGGACGCGGCAGTCAGCGATGCCGTCGAATGACTTCTGCCCAGGCTGATACAACCAGTCCGCAATCCAACAACCACCCACAAAGAATTCTGTAGTGGGCACCGACCGCCTAGCGCCTTTGCGCCTTTGCGTCAAGTAGTTCGCTCTTGGCGTTCCACTGGTGCCACTCGGTGTGGTAACGAATTGTGAATTCAATCTGCCGGTGTACTGCACCGCCACACGTCAGCCCGTCGTCTTGACCTGCTCGATCGCCCACCCAAGGGCGGCAGGGTAGTGGGCCGCGATCTGCACCAGTGCCCGGTCATCGTTCCCCGTGACCAGCTCCACGCGATCCCAGTCGCCAACCTCATAGGCTTCGAGCCCGGCCAGCAGCGGACCGTGCGGCCCCGTCCGCTCGAGCAAGGCCTGCGACACCGTCTCCGACAGCTTCAGCGAGGCGATCACGTCCCGCATCGGTGCCTGCAGCAGGACGTGCAGCATCGAGAACATCCCCACCAGGAATCGTTGATCCCGATCGCCGGCATCGCTCATCAGCTCGAGCAGCCGCGCCCGGGTCAAACTCAGTTTGAAGAGTTCCCGCTGCCGGGCGCCGCCGGATGAAAAGCTCGCCATCACGAGCAGCGTCAACCATCGTTCGAGCTGCGTGCGCCCCAGCAGCCGAAGGGCATGCGGAATCGATTCGATGCCGGTGAATCCCATCGCCGCGCTGTTGACGATGCGCAGCAGCTTGAACGTCATGGCCGGATCTCGCTTGATCCCCTGCTCCACCTGATTGGTCGGCGTCTTTTCGTCGCGCACCAGGTTCAGCAACTGCAGCGCGCTCGCTTCCGCCGCTGACAGATCGCGTTTCACCACCGTTTCAGGCTGGCAGTAGAAGTACCCCTGAAAGAGGGTGAAGCCGATGGCCGCACAGGCCGCGCGCACCGCATCGGTCTCCACCCGTTCGGCGAGCAACTTCACATTGAACGTCTTCAGTTTGGCCACCAGCGGCTTCAACTCGTCGACCGACCTGCCCTGAACGTCGATCTTGACCATCGATGCCAACTCGAGGAGTGGAACCCACTTTTCATCCCACACGAAATCATCCAGTGCCAGCGTGTAGCCGCGCTTCGTTGCATCGGCGCAGGCCGCGACGACATCGGCGTCCGGTTCCACCGTCTCCAGAATCTCGAGCACCACCGCCTTCGGATCGAGCAACTCCCAGGCGCGCTCCACGATCAGGTCGCGCGAGAGGTTGATCCACACCCTCTCACCCTCCGTCAATCGATCGAGCCCGATGCCAAGCACCGCTTGCACGACGGTGCTCGATGCCATGACCGTCGGCGTGGCGCCGCGCGCCGACGTCGCATCCTCGGCGTGGCGGTACAGCAACTCGAAGCCAACCAGCTTCTGTCGATCGTCGAAAATCGGTTGGCGGGCAACGATGGCGTCGGACATGATGGAATCGGCAGGCGTGACAGCGTGTCCGACACCGCGGGGTCGCGGGTCAGATGAGAGGCGTGAGATTGAGTATCGGTCGCTCACCATCCGGGCTTGCCTGCGCCACCGGGTCAGACCACCGTTCGCGTCATGGACCATGCCGAAACCGCCATCCTCCCCCCACCCGCGCCCCTGCCGGCAGCGATTCTGGTCCGGAACTTCAGCAAGCGGTACGGGACGGTGACCGCCGTCAGCGGACTGAGTCTCGAGGTGCCTCCCGGCGAGATTCTTGGCCTCGTTGGCCCCAACGGCGCCGGAAAGACCACCACGCTGCGCGCCCTTGCCGGCATCCTCCGCCCGACGGAGGGTTCCCTCGCCATTGCCGGCTACGATCTCGCGATTGCGCCGGTCGAGGCCAAACGGCGCCTCGCCTTTCTGCCCGACGAACCGCACCTCTTCGACTATCTCACCGTCGAGGAACACCTCCGGTTTACCGCCCGACTCTACGGGGTGCCCGACGCCGCGGCGCGGATTCCGGTACTTCTGGCCGAGATGGAACTGACCGAGAAGCGCGGCGTCCTTCCCAGCGAGCTGTCGCGGGGCATGAAGCAGAAGCTCTCCGTGGCCTCGGCCCTGCTGCACGATCCTGCGGTGCTGATCCTCGACGAGCCACTGACCGGACTCGATCCATCAGGAATCCGGCGCATGAAGGATACCATCCGTCGCCGCGCCGAGCGTGGCACGGCGGTCATTCTCAGCTCGCATCTGCTCAACCTCGTCGAAGAGCTCTGTACACGGGTCCTGCTGCTGCGACGCGGTTCGGTGGCGGCACTCGGCACGATCGACGATCTGCGCGCGTTACGCCCGGAATTCGCCACCGCATCGCTCGAAGACGTCTTCATCGCGCTCACCGACGATGCGCCACCTGCCGGTCACGCCGCGTGACGGTCAGCGCGGCACGACCGTGGAATGCGCTCTGGTATCTCTACTCGCGAAGCTGGCGTAATCGAGTCCTGCAGCAACTCCGGCGATTGCGCCAGCCGCGCTACATCGTGGGGGCGCTGGCCATGGGCGGATACATCGCCTCGTTGCTGTTGTCACCCTCGGCTCGTGCCGCCGTCGTTGGCGACGCGTCGCTGCTCGACATGCGCCAGCTGCTCTCCATCGTAGGCCTGAGCCTCGCCCTTGGCGCGTGGTGGCTGGCCGCGCCGAGCGACAACGCGCTCGCTTTCAGTTCCGCCGAAGTGTACTTCCTGTTTCCTGCACCGGTGAAACGTCGCACACTGGTGCAGGCGCGGTTGTTCAGTGTGCAGGCGCTCCTGCTGATGCAGGTGCTGATCTGGACGCTGCTGCTGCGCCGCGGCAGCGGCGATCTGCCCGGCGTACTTCGCGCAATCGGGTTGTGGGTGTTGTTCACCACCATCTCGCTGCATCGCCTGGGGGCGACACTCGCGCGCACACACGCGCCGGATGTGCCGCGCCGCACGCCAGTGGCCAAGTCGATCGCGGTGCTGTTTCTGCTTGCGCTGGTGGGCGCCTGCATCCATGCAGCACCGGCGGCGATGGTGGTGTGGCGCAGCGATCTCGCCCTCTCGTCGTACGACACCACGCAGGTCATGGATCGGATGATGGCGGGACGCGTCGCGGTCGAGTCGATGCTGAACGACCCCGTCGTCCACGCCCTCGTCTGGCCCATTCGCGCTGCCACGGCACCGGCGTTTGCGCGCAGCGGCGCAGCCTGGGCGCTCGCCATGCCCGCGGCACTGCTGCTGCTGGCACTGCATTACTTCTGGATCCTGCGCGACCCGCAGCCATTCGAGGAGCTCGCGATCGGATCGAGTGCGCGCTTCGCCGATCGCGTCGCGCGGCAACGCCGCGGCGCGTCGTTGACGGGGCTCAAACCATCCCGGCTTCGCTGGGAACTTGGTCTCGTGGGACACCCCGCCATGGCACTGGTCTGGAAGAATGTGACGGCGTCAGTGCGCACCTTCCGCCCCCGGTCGCTCGTCTTCGCGATCATCATCGTCGTCGTCATCGCGGCCATCTCAGGTCGCGGAATCGACGGCGCTGATGTGGCGCGCAGTTCCATGCGTACGGCCTTTGTAACCACCTTTGTCAGTGTCTTCGTGGCGGCCGTGCTCACGGCGCCGGCGTGGTTCCGCCTCGATCTCAGGCACGATCTCACCCACCTCGCCTTTCTCAAGACCGCGCCGCTCCCAGCGCACACCATCATCGCGACCGAGATCGTGACGGCGGCAATGATCACGACCGTCTCCATGGCGCTCCTGTTCGGAATCCCGGCACTCTTTCTGCTGCAGGGAATCGGTGGCCCTCTTACACGTCCAGGGCTCGCACTGAGCGTCCTCGGCGGAACGGTCGCCCTTGGTGGGATCAACCTCTTGCACATCACCCTGTACAACGCCGTGGCACTCTGGCTCCCCGCCTGGGTTCCACTGAATCAGGGCGGCGCCTCCACCGGCGGTGCGTCGGTGGTCGGGCAGGTGTACATCACATTGCTTGGCATTCTGGCTTCGCTTTCGCTGCTGCTCGCGGCGCCGGGCGGGGCAATGTGGGGACTGTGGCTCCTCCTGCGGCCGACCGGGGTACCTGTCGGTGTGATCGCGGTCCTTGCGCTTGCCGTGGGAATGGGCTTCGTCGTCCTCGAGTGGCTGGGCCTGGCGCGACTGCTCGGATCCGCCCTCGATCGGCTCGAACCGTCTGACATTCCGGCAGCACAACCCTGAGCCAGAGGCGGTTATCTTCCATCATGTTCGACAACGACGCAGAGCGCCCTGACGGGGCAGATTCATTCGATGGGGAGAACACCGGCGACGACGATCGCCCGGCAGTCTTCGTGACCACCACCACGGCCATTCCGATCACGGTGCAGCGCATGGAGGATGAACGCGCCCCCGAAGGCGTCTGCCTTGGCGCCTTTATCGGGGAACGCCTCGTGGCCCGGTGCGCCATGCCGAACGAGGCCATCGAGCATCTGCTCCGTCTCGATCTGTTCTCGCAGCCCGTGCCACTGGGTCTTTTTGCCTACGAGGAAGATCCGGGGCTGCAGTGCCGCCTGTTCGCACTGGTGCCGCCTGACAAGCTGAAGGACTCTGATTCCGCCGATGAGCCGTGGAAAGAGAGTGTTCCGAGCTACGAGCACTCCCGCTCGACAGACGACAGCGAGTCCGACGCCGCGCTGTTCGGCGACGCTGACGAGGATGGCGTCCGCAGCCGCATGGAAACCGTCCTGCTCGGCCACATCGTCCGCTTCGACAGTGACCGCAAGCACACGGACGACCTGGCCGCCGAAGCGGTCGATATCCTGCAGAAGATCATCGTCGGCGGTCCGCTGGACGAAGCGAACACCAAGGCGATCGACGAACTCCTCGACTCCCTCTGACAGGTTTGTTTGCGGCCGCTCAGATATCCATCACCCCGTAGTGATCCCGCAGCACATTCAGGTGATGCAATTCGTGGCCGGCGATGATGTACGCCAGCGCCCGTACACTTACCGGATTGTTCGACGCAGTGCCTGTCCGGTCCCACGCCTCGTCCGCCATGTTCTCGAACAGCAGGATCGTGGCGGCATGCACCGCCATCAGTTCGCCGAGGATCTGTTCCAGTGGAATGTCGTCGTATCGGGCGACCGCGGTGTAGGAATTCTCGTCGAACGACGCCAGTGGCGTGGTATCGCCGCGCGCAATCCGCATCGCGCGGTAACTCATCACCCGCTCGGTGTCCGCCATGTGTCCCACCGATTCACGGATCGACCACTTGCCGGGCGCGTAGCGGTGGCGCTCCTGCTCCGGCGGGATGGTGCGCATCGCGCGGTAGTTCGCGTCGAAGATCACCGGCAACAACCGGCGCAGATCGCCATCCGGCACCAGCGCGATGTAGGTCGCATAGAACGCCCCGAACGTGCCGGTGGCCGGACGCTCGAACGTCAGCTCATCCTGATGTGAATCGTGAATCGGCATCGCTTCCATCAGCGGACGCCTGCCGGTGACGCCTGCGGCACGCCAACCAGCTCGACTTCGAAGACCAGCGTGGCCATCCGCGGAATGACCGGCGGGCTGCCGATATCGCCGTAGCCGAGCCTGGCCGGTACGATCAGCTGACGCTTGCCGCCGACCTTCATCCCTCGCACCCCTTCGTCCCAGCCACCGATCACCTGACCGATCCCGACGGTGAACCGGAATGTCTCCTTGCGATCACGGCTGCTGTCGAACTTGGTGCCGTCTGCCAGCCATCCGGTGTAGTGCACCTCCGCCGTCGTCATCGAGTCGGCGGTCGGTCCGGTGCCAAGCACCAGATCGTGCACATACAGCCCGCTGGGCCGGAGTTCGGTCGAGTCGAGCTTCACGTTCAGGCTTGGCGCAAAGACCAGTGCTGCGGGATCGCCGGATACGGCGGGCGTCGCCGGCGGGGCTTCGACACACCCAAGGGAAGGGGCGGCGGGCAGTACGGCCGCGAACAGCAAGTGCCAGGGAAATCGGGAACGATTTGTCATGGCAGGAACGCTAGCGAGAATGCGGCGGCTGCGCGACCGGCCGCGGCCGCCTTGCCGAGCGCCGCGCCCACCCGCACGTTAACGGATATGCCCTATCGATTCGCTGACATCGAGACACCGGTCCCGCTCGTCGATCTTGATCGCCTCTCGGTGAATCTGGATCGGATGGCCGCCTACGCCGCGCTGCACCAGCTCCACCTGCGCCCGCACGTCAAGACCCACAAGTCGTCGCGTATCGCCGCCGAACAGATGCGGCTCGGCGCCGTCGGCCTGACCGTGGCCACGCCGCGCGAGCTGCAGGTCATGAGCGAGGTCACCGACAGCATCTTCCTGGCGCATCCCCCGCTTGGCGCCAAGATCCGCCGCGTGCTGACCTTCGCCGAAGATGTGCAGCTGCGCGTGTCGCTCGACTCCCACGTCGCCATCGAAGCGCTGGGGGCCGCCTGTCGCCAGCGTGACCAGACGGTCGATGTGCTGATCGAAGTCGACTTCGGCATGAAGCGGATGGGCGTCGCCAATCCCGATGATGCCGTCCGGCTGGCTGGTGCCGTTCGGCGTCAGCCCGGGCTGCGATATCGCGGGCTCTGCTTCTATCCAGGGCACATCCGCCAGCCCGTCGATCAGCAGGAAGGGCTGATCGACATCCTCTGCGGCGACCTCAAGAACGTCCTTGAATCCCTCGATTCCGCCGGCCTGCGGCCAGAGATCGTCAGCGGAGGCTCGACGCCAGCCGCCTTCCGGATGCATCACATCCCCGGCCTGACGGAAATCCGACCGGGCACGTACGTGTTCAACGATCGCGATACCTATTCCATGGGCGCCTGTGCCTGGGAAGACTGCGCCCTGACCGTGCTCGCCACGGTGATCAGCGACGCCGTGCCAGGCCAGGTGGTGATCGACGCCGGCGTGAAGGCGCTGGGCCGGGAACCGATCCGCGCCAAGGAAGGGGGCGGCTACGGCGCCGTGCTCGATCATCCGGAAGTCTCGGTGGCACGCATGAGCGAGGAACATGGCATTCTCGATCTCAGCGATTCACTCTGGCGCCCGCAGGTTGGCGAGCAGGTTCGCATCGTGCCCAATCACGCCTGCATCGTCACGCAGCAGTTCGACGCCATGCTCGGCGTGCGCGGCGACATCGTCGAGACCTGGTGGCACGTGGGAGCGCGCGGGCGAAACAGTCCGGAACTGGCGCC
>CAYMQV010000064.1:0-14215 GCA_964392395.1 uncultured Gemmatimonadaceae bacterium | reverse complement strand
GCGCCACCCACGAGCACACCCTCGTGGCGGTGCGCCAATCCTCGTCAGCTCTTCTGCAGTGCGTCCGACGCGCCCGGTAACCACCGGGGAGCCGAGGAATCGGCCTCGACGTAGACAGCCGTCCCATAACACAGCACCTCGGTCACGCCCTTCATGAGTTCGGTAGTGTCGTATCGCACTCCGATCACCGCGTTGCCGCCGAGGTGGCCCGCGTGACTGACCATCATGTCGAAGGCCTCGCCGCGCGTCTGCTCGCAGAGCCGGGTGAACACCGTGATGTTTCCGCCCAGAATCGTCTGTAACGATCCCAGGCCCATCCCGATGATCGACCGCGATCTGACCACGATGCCCCGGACGATGCCAAGCGTCCGGGTCACGCGGTAGCCCTCGATCGAGAAGGCCGTCGTCGTCATTTCGTTGACTGTCATCCTATCCGCCCGGTAGAGAATTGCACTGACCAGAATCGCTGAACAGCAGCACGAAAATCTACCACTGACATACGGGACAATGCGGGTCCCGCGCATCCGCGGACGCCGTGGATCGAGTCGGATCTCGTTCGATCGCTCCGCAGGAACATCTGTCTCGGGTGGCGAATGCGCGGGTTTCGGGTCAAGTCATTACTCAAGCGGTCGAAACTGAACGGGAGTGACCCATCTCTCACACCCGAATCTCGCCGCTGAGCACGCCGGCGCTGCTGCGCCCATCGTGGCAGCGCCGGATGCGGCCGTCGTCGAGTATCCGACGCACGAGGTGCTGGAGCCCTTCGCGGTCTTCGACGCGTTGTCCGACGTGATCTGCGTCACGACCCTCGATGGCACCCTTCGCTTTCTCAATCGGGCCGGACGCGACCTCCTCGGCCATGTCGGCGACGACTCGGCGCTGGTGGGGTGTCTCTTTCCGACGCACACACTGGCCGCGCGAGAGCTGTTGCTGGACGAAGTCCTGCCGCTCGCGCTTCGCACTGGCAGCGCGACCGGCGATACCGCGCTGCAGACCGTCGACGGACGCGTCTTCCCGGCACGGCAGACGGTGATCGCGACGCCGCCGAGTGGCACCATGCCAGCGACGTTCACCATCGTGATTCGTGATGTGAGCATCGAACGACACGCCGCCGCGCGGCTCGGTGAGAGTCAGCGGCTGTTCGAGATGATCGCACGCAGCTCCCCGGATCTGCTCTACCTCTATGATCCGGTCGATGAGCGTATTGTCTGGATGAATCGTTGCCCCCATGCCTTTCTCGGCGGCGACGAGCGCGACGCCAGAACGCTGAGCCGCACCGAAATGCATCGCCTCGTGCACCGCGACGATCGCGCGCGCTTTCACGCCAGTGCCGCCCGGATGGCGTCGGCCTACGGTGACAGTGACACGCTCACGACCGAAGTCCGGATGCGATCACCGGGCGCCGTCTTACGCTGGATTCACACCAGAGCCAGTGTCTTCAGTCGTCGTGAAACCGGCGCGCCACTGTTGCTGCTCGGCGTCGCCACTGACATCAGCGCGCGCAAGAAGATCGAGCATCGTCTGACGGCCGAGCGCGACGCCGCCGAACTGGCCAGTCGTACACGAGGTGAATTCGTGGCGCGTATGACCGATGAGTTTCGGACCGCGCTACACGCGATCGTCGGCTACAACTGCGAGGTGCGGCTGGATCGCGACCGACGGCTCACCGCACGCGATCTCGCACACCTCGACCGCGCCGTGGACCACGGCCAGCGCCTGCTCGAAACGGTGTCCGATCTGCACGACTTTTCAGCGATCGAATCAGGTGATGTCGTGGTGGACCAGTCGCTGGTCGACGTGCGTGCCCTGATCCATGAAACCATCGAGGCGTTCGCTGACCACCCCCGTCTCGTCGACACTCCCCTGCATGTGCATCTGCCCGAGGCCGCTGCACCCCTGCTCACGGATCGACTCCGGCTCCGGCAGGCGCTGACGCAACTCGTTGCCCACGCGCTCGCCGTCACGCGCGGCGGGCCGATCAACGTTCTGCTGAGTGTGAGTGGCGAGCGACACTCGCCGATTGCCATCGATGTCGAGTACCCCGACAGCGCCGCCGCCGCGCAACGACCCGGCATGTTGTTCGCGCCGTTTGAACACGGGCCGCAGCGCATCGACACGGGCCGTCAGGCGGGTGCGGGGGTTGGCCTCGCCCTGACACGGGCGATCTGCGACATGATTGGCTGTACCCTCAGTCTCGAGGAACCCTCATTGGGTTCGAATTCGCGCTTCCGAATCGGTCTGCCGGTGCCGTCGATGGCGGCACAACTGGCTGCAACGTTCCCGATCCAGTCAGGCAACCCGGCCGACGGGATTCTCTGACGGCGCCCAATCGCTCTAGCTTTGGGGCAGCCCAAGTCTGACTGCGGAGCATCGCTCTGCGGTCAGGCCAATCCTGTCTCACCGTCAGCTGCCACCACCATGCTTTTCCGTACGCTCGTCTCCGCATCCGTTCTCGGCGTGGCGCTCGCGGCACCCGTCGCGCCTGGCCACAGCGCGCCGCTCAACGCCGCGGCACCCGTCGCGATGGCCACATTCACGATCGATCCCGTGCACAGCCAGATGATGTTCAAGGTGCGCCACCTTGGCATCAGCACCGTCACAGGTCGCTTCGCATCATTCAGCGGCACCTTCCAGCTCGATCCGGCGACCGGTCAGACCGGCGCCGCGCAGCTGTCGATCGACGTCGCCAGCGTCAACACCGAGAACGAGATTCGCAACAGGCATCTGAAATCCGCTGATTTCTTTGCCGCCGACAGCTTTCCCAGGATGACCTTCGTCTCGACCGGGATGCAGAAGGTGAGTGGCAACAAGTACAAGATGAACGGAAATCTGACCATCCGTGGCGTGACCAAGCCCATCGTGCTCGACGCAGAGCTGGCGGGTACGCGTCAGACGGCCGATGGCTGGCTGGCCGCCGTCAACATGACCGGAACGGTCAAGCGCAAGGAATTCGGCCTGATGTGGGATCGCATGACCGAAGGTGTCGCCGTGGTCGCCGATGACGTCACGCTGCAGATCGAAGTCGAGGCCAAGGCACCGAAGATGTGACTCGATCGCGCCACGAAGCGCGATAACACATCAACGAGGGGCCGGAGTCACAGCAATGTGGCTCCGGCCCCTTTGGCATCGCCCCGCGCACGTTCAATACGCCGCGAGCGAGTTCCGACGGATTGCAGTACGCGCCGTCTGCATCAGCAACTCCGCCATGCCACCCAGAAACATGAATCGCGCATCCTGTGATGTGCCGGCCGCGTAGCGTGCATACAACTGCAGCACAATCACCGAAACCTTGGCCAGTCCGAACACCCACCAGTAGACGGGATCGTCCACTTCGATCACACGCGCCTGCGCGTATCGCGCCACCACCTCGTCGCGCGTCAGACAGCCTGGCGCCGTGGTCACCCCGAGTGCGATCGCCTGCAGCATTGGCGCATCGTCTGCCTGCACCCAGTAGCCCAGTGACGTCGCCAGATCGAAGCGCGGATCGCCGATCGTCGCCATTTCCCAATCCAGCACGCCGCGAATCACACCCGGATCGGCGGCATCCACCAGCAGGTTGTCGAACTTCCAGTCATTGTGCAGCAGTGACGGAGCTATCGGCGCCGGCAGCCGCTCCGCCAGCCATGCAAACACCACCGCCGCATCCCCGTCCGCCACATCCGGCGGGCGCGCCGCACTCCATCGCGCAGCCCAGTTGCTCACCTGACGCGCGCCAAAGCCGTCGAGCTTCGTCGCATCGAAAAATGGCATTTCTGTCGCCGGCAGTGCATGCAACGCCGCCAGTCCATCAATGCACGCCTCGCTCATGCGGCGCATGACCGCCGGATCCTTCAGCACAGGCGCGTCATCCAGCGTTCGCACTGCAACGCCGGGCACCAGCGACATCAGGAAAAACATTCCGCCAAGCACGGATTCGTCCTCGCACAGCGCAATCGGTGTCGGCACCGGCACAGGCGAGCCATGCACCGCTGACAGCACGCGGAACTCACGCCGCATGTCGTGTGCGCCGCGATCGGCACGCACGCCGACTGGCGGCCGGCGAAGGATCACCCGACGCGCCGCCTCGCCGTTGCCGATCGTGATGGCAAAGGTCAGGTTGGAATAGCCACCGCCAACGCGCTTCGCCGCCAGCGGCGTGTCTGGTGCCATGTCGAATCCCGGTACGTCCGCCTGCAGCCATCCGCGCAACCGTTCGAGATCCACTTCCGCTGTCGGTGCGATCACGAGGCAGCGTACCGCTTCAGTATCGCGCGACCGAGCGACTGCTTGTGCACCTCATCCGGTCCGTCATAGATCCGGGCGCCGCGTTCATGCGCCCACCACAGTGCCAGCGGCGTGGCGTCCGTCAGGCCCAGCGCGCCATGCACCTGAATCGCGCGATCCAGCACCCGTTGCAATACGGCGGCGGTGTGAAACTTGATCGCCGAGATCTGCTCACGAGCACCGAGCGCCCCCCTGGTCTCGAGCGCCTCGGCCGCCTCCAATACCAGCAGTCGCGCCGAGTCGATTTCGGCACGCGATTCGGCCACCCAGTGCTGGATGGTTTCGCGCCGGGCCAGCGGCTCGCCCGGCGAGAGCTCACGGCGAACCGCACGCGTGCACATCAGATCGAAGGCGCGCTCGCAGATACCGATCCATCGCATGCAATGGTGCACCCGTCCTGGTCCCAGTCGCGTCTGCGCCAGCTCGAACCCCTGCCCTTCACCGCCGATACGAAACGCGATCGGCACCCGAACGCCGTCGAACCGCACCTCGGCGTGCGAGTGATGATCCCCGCCTCGCTCGCCCATGACCATGATGTTCTGCACGATCGAAAAGCCAGGCGTGTCGAGCGGCACCAGAATCATCGTCGCCCGCTTGTGCGGCGCCGCGTCCGGATCGGTGACGGCCATCACGATCGTGAACGCCGCGCCGTCGGCGCCGGTCGTGAACCACTTGTGCCCGTCGATCACGTAGCTGTCGCCATCCCGCACCGCGCGCGTCGACATGAAGACCGGATTCGAGCCCGCATGTTCCGGCTCGGTCATGGCGAAACAGCTCCGAATCTCGCCGCGCATCAACGGCGCCAGCCAACGTGCCTGCAGTGTTGCGTCGGCGTGCGTGTGCATCAACTCCATGTTGCCGATATCCGGCGCCTGCGCGTTGCAGAGCCAGTGCCCGATCGGTGAGCGGCCCAGCACTTCGCTGATCCGCGCAAACTCGACCAGCGTCAGTCCCAGCCCGCCGTGCGCCGGCGGCAGATGCGGCACCCAGGCGCCGATCCGCTTGACCTCGTCGCGGAGCGTGTGGAGTTGTGGCAATGCGGCCCGCCAGCCATCGCGCAGCATCAGTGCTTCGGCAACCAGTCCGGGGCCATCCAGAAGCGTGCGCAGTTTCGCGACCAATGCGTCGACTTCGGCCCCGCGTGCCGGTGACGTCGTCATGCCAGATACCCGCCGTCGACGGTGAACGTGGCGCCCGTGGTGAAGCGGGCGGCATCGCTGGCGAGATACAATGCCATTGCCGCGATGTCGTCGCCTTCTCCGATGCGCTGCACCGGCTGCTGGCGCAGCATGTGCTGCATCGTCTTCTCATCCGACCAGAGTGCGGCGCTGAAGTCGGTCTTGATCAGGCCCGGGCAGATCGCATTGACGGTGATGCCGTCCGGCCCCCACTCCTTCGCCAGCACGCGGGTCAGACTCAGCAGGGCCGCCTTGCTGACGCTGTAAATGCCAAGGCCAGGCTCCGGAGTCCGGCCGCCGATGCTCGACATGTTGATGATGCTGCCCCCACCTCGCGCCTGCAGGTGTGGCCGAGCCGCCTTCGCCAGCTCAAATGGGGCATGCAGGTTCACGTTCATGATCTTGGCAAAGATCTCGGGCGTCGCCAGCTCCACCGGCCCGTAGATCGGATTGGCAGCCGCATTGTTCACGAGAATGTCCAGTCCGCCGAACAGGGCCACCGCCGCCTCGATCAGCCGCGGCGCGTCCTCCACCTTGCCTGCGTTCATCGCCAGCGCCTTGGCGCTGTACCCGAGATCGGTGATCTCATTGACCGCGCCGGCCAGCACGTCCACCTTCCGCGCATTGAGCACGACGTTCGCTCCGGCGCGGGCGTATGTCCTGGCGATGGCGAGCCCGATGCCACGCGAAGCGCCGGTGATGAGTGCGGTCTTTCCGGCGAGAGAGAACGGCACGTCTGAAGGAGCGGTCATGAGGATGACGTTCGTGTGATGCAGAGTGCGTCTGTATGTCGCGTACAATAGTCGCTCGACGCGAGGACGGTGACAGGCCGGACGCAGTCGGGTTGTCCGCCGCTCTGGCTGGCCGGCGGCGGCGAAGTTCACGCGGCGGGTGCCACCACACCCCATTCGTTGCTGCCCGGGTAACCGATATCGCGGCATTGCGCGACTTTCGGGCGACGCGATTCGCCAACCGCCCCGCACCGGCAAACACGCTGGTCGTCGCGCAGGCGCTCGACGACCCCGCCGTGCTGTTCGAGGTCGAGGCACTCGCCGTGGTCCCCGGCGGTCGGCAGCGCGCCCCGTAGCGGCAGCCAGCACACGTCCGCATCGAGGGCACACGTCAGACTGTCACCCAACAAAAAGCACCCGGGGGCCAAGGCCGCCGGGTGCTTCGCGTGTATCACCTGCATCAGAGGCGCGGGCGGGAATCGAACCCGCGATTAGCGGTTTTGCAGACCGCTGCCTTACCACTTGGCTACCGCGCCGTGTCGTCCACCAGCAGTTCGGTGGACCGGAAAGTTGGTCCTCCCCAGCCCGCGCGACAAGGGCACCGTCGTCCGATTGCACCGATATTGTTCTCTGTCCTCTTCCCGTCCCTTCCACCGTGCCGTCCGGAACTTCATGCCGCCGAAGAGCATGCTCCTCGCCGTTGCCGGCATGGTCGGCACCGGCAAAACCACGCTCACCCGTGCGCTGGCCCGACGGTTTGGATTGCAGATGGCACTGGAATCCGTCGACGACGAGAACCCGTGGCTCACCGCCTACTACGGTGCGGATCCCGGCGCGCAGCAGGAGTATGCCCTCCGGTTGCAGCTGCATTTTCTTGCCACGCGCTTCAATACAATGCGCCGGATGCGTGCGCAGGGCGGTGGCTGGATCCTCGACCGGACCTGGTACGAGGATGCGGAGATCTTCGCTCGTGGCCTGTTCGAGTCCGGTGTCATGTCACAGCACGAGTTCGAGCTGTACACCAGGCTGTATGCCGAGCTGCTGACCGGACCCGCGGCGCGTCCTCCGCGCCTGCTGATCTACCTGCACGGATCACTCGACGTCGTGGTCGCGCGAATCGGACAACGGGGCCGCGAGGCGGAGCGCGACATGCCGCCCAGCTACTGGAAGGCCCTGCACGCGCGCTACGCCACCTGGATCGGCCAGTTCCGGCGGTGTCCGGTGCTGCAGCTGGACATCTGCGACTATGACCTCCTTCGCGATCCTGCTGCCATTGATGAGATCGCAACGAGCGTCCGGCGGCGGCTCGAGCCGGAAATCCCCCAGAACGAGCTCTGGCCCGGCGTCGTCGCCTCGTGACCCCGCGAGCGGGACGATTCCACCAGGCCCGACGACCTGTCTGGCGATCTGAGCAATAAGATATTCGTTCAGACGCTGCACGTCCCGATCGACATTCGTGCGTTTCAGGGGCGGAAATCGCCTCAATGAGCAGTTACTTTTGCAGTTCTTGCACGAAACGGTGATCACGGCCGCAAAAAACGTCATTCAATCCTTCCTGCCCCGTTTGCATCATGCCCTCGTCGAACACTCCGCGAACGTCAGCCCTGCGGGCCATCGCCACGCGACCGACGCAGACAGAGAACGCCGGTCTCCCGCCACGCACCTCTGAGTACTTCGGCAGCCTCGCGTTCGGCGCCAAGCAGATGCGCGCCAAGCTGCCGCCCGATGTCTATGCGAAGCTCTCGGCCTCCATCCGGCTTGGCAAAAAGCTCGACACCGATATCGCACCGGTCGTCGCGCAGACGATCAAGGAATGGGCGATGGCGCTGGGCGTCACGCACTTCACGCACTGGTTCCAGCCGCAGACCGGCCTCACCGCCGAAAAGCACGACGCGTTCCTGAGCTTCGATGACTCGATGACACCGCTCGAGACGTTCAGCGCCGCGCAGCTCATCCAGTCCGAACCCGATGCATCGAGCTTTCCATCCGGCGGACTCCGTGCCACCTGGGAAGCCCGCGGCTACACCGCCTGGAATCCCGCCAGCCCGGTCTTCATCATCGAGACCGCCGGCGTCAAGACGCTCTGCGTCCCCTCGGTCTTCATCGGCTACAACGGTGAAGCGCTCGATGAAATGACGCCATTGCTCCGCAGCACGGACATCCTCTCGCAGAAGGCCATCGAGCTCCTCGAGGTGCTGGGCGACAAGGGTGTGCAGCGCGTGTTCACCACCATGGGCACCGAGCAGGAATACTTCCTCATCGATCGCGCCTTCTTCGCCATGCGCCCCGACCTCGTCATGGGTGGCCGTACGCTCCTCGGCGCGCCGCCACCGCGCGGTCAGCAGCTCGAGGATCACTACTTCGGTGGTATTCCCGAGCGGGTGCAGGCCTGTATCGCTGAAGTCGAACACGAGTTGTACAAGCTCGGTGTGCCGATCACCACGCGCCACAACGAAGTTGCGCCGTGCCAGTTCGAAATGGCGCCGCACTACGAAGAGACCGACGTCGCGGTGGATCACAACCAGATGGTCATGTCGGTGCTGCGAAAGGTCGCGCTGCGGCATGGCCTGCAGGCGCTGCTGCACGAGAAGCCGTTCGCCGGCATCAACGGCTCCGGCAAGCATTGCAACTGGTCGCTCGCCATTGCCGCCAGCAATCCGGAACTGAACGGCTTCAACCTGCTCAAGCCAGGCAAGACGCCACATCAGAACGTCCGCTTCCTGCTGTTCCTTGCGGCGGTGCAGAAGGCAGTCTTCAAGCACTCCGGCCTGCTCCGCGCGGGCATCGCCACCAGCGGCAACGAACATCGCCTCGGCGCCAACGAAGCGCCGCCTGCGATCATTTCGATCTTCATGGGCGAGACGCTCACCAAGGTGATCGATGAGATCGCCGAAGGCCGCACCGGCGGCAAGACGGCCGCACAGCGCATGCTCGACCTCGGCGTCAACAAACTGCCGGAAGTCGCACAGGACAACACCGATCGCAACCGCACGTCGCCGTTCGCCTTCACCGGCATGAAGTTCGAGTTCCGCGCGGTCGGCTCGTCACAATCCATCGCCTTCCCGGTCATGCTGCTCAACGCCGCCGCCGCCGAAGCGATCTCGGAAATGACCGTCAAGCTCCGTCAGCACATCGCCGAAGGAGTTCCGGTCGATGACGCGGTGCTCGCGGTTGTGAGTGAAGCATTCCGTGAAACCAAGGCCGTTCGATTCGAAGGCAACGGCTATTCGGCCGAGTGGGTCGAGGAAGCGGCGCGGCGCGGCCTGCCGAACTTCCGCAAGACGCCGGAAGCCCTCGAACAGCTCATTACGCCGCAGTCGCGGAAGACCCTCACGGACCTCGGTATTCTCTCCGATGCGGAGCTCGAGAGCCGCTTTCACGTGCGCATGGAGCGCTACGTGAAGGACGTGATGATCGAGGTGATCACGTTGAAGGAGATCGTCGATACGCTGATCCTGCCTGTCGCCTTCAGCTATTATGGCATGCTGTCCGAGGCGGCTGGCAATGCCGTGACTGCGGGCATCACCGTCATCCCGCAGGTGGCGCAGGCGAACCATATCGGCACCATGATTCAGGAGCTGCAGACCAGGCGAGATGCGCTCTCGAGCGTGATCGACCGCGCCGAAGGGCTCCATCACGACCCCACCGCTCAGGCCAAGCTGCTCACCAGCGAGGGCTCCGACACGGCGCTGGCCGTTCGGGAGCGATGCGATGCGCTCGAGGTCGTCGTGTCTGATTCCATGTGGCCGCTCCCGAAGTACCGCGAGATCCTTTTCCCGGTCTGAAGTATGACGCTGAGGGGCTGAAGCGCGTCTGATATGGGCGGAGTGCTACTGCTGTGTCACTCCGCCCATCATCTTTCCATGAACGTGTTCCAGCCATTCTCACAAACCCGCATTCCAGTCGTGCTTTCCGTCGCTGCGTTCTGCTCACGCCTCGGCGACTCGGCGCTCGTCACTGCGGCGCTTGTCTCGGCGGCGCTGCTCGGCGCGCCACTCGGTGCACAGGCGCTGCCTGACACCGTCAGCAGTACGCTGCTCCGGGCGTCACACCCCTGGCTCAGCGATGGCGGGCGATTCGTCGACGTGCAACGTGTCGTCCGTGATGCGCGCGCCAACGATTCGGTCGGCGATCTCCGGTGGACCGCAGGCACTGGCGCGCCAACTTCAGTTGCCCGCGCTGTCCTCGCCCATTTTGCGCAGGACGTCGAGTCGTCACGCGCCGAACTCGCGGACATCGCCATTCTGGACTCGGTCGCGGCGCGGTTCGAGACGCGTTGGGCATCAGCGCCCGAACGTGGCCTGTTCGACATCGGGATGGACATTGCGATCGCCAGGCATGCGTTCGTGCACCGTCAGGGTCGGATCGACCCGTCGCGGGTGCACGCCGAGTGGTCGCTCGCTGCGGCCGAACTCGATCTGACTGCGGTGCGCACGTCACTCAGTGCCGGAACATCACCGACTGACGTCTTCAGCGCCCTCGAACCACAAACGCGCTCCTACGCGATGCTGGTGGCAGCACTGGCAGAGGTGCGGCGGCAGGAGAGCGATACCAGCGAACAGCTTCCAGCGGCGCGTGCGCGACCACTCAGCGTCGGCGGCCGCTACTCCGATGCGCGCGCGCTCGCTCGCATCCTCAAGCGCCTCGGCGAGCTGCCGCCATCGTTCGCACTCGCTTCAGTTCGCACGACATACAGCAAACCGCTGTCGGATGCGATCGCGCGATGGCAGAATCGCAAATTGAAGAAGGGAAGCGTGGCTGGCACGCTGAGCGCCTCGGTGCTCGCGACCTTACTGGCGGAGTATGAGGGTCGTGGTGACCGGATCGCGATGGCGATCGAACGCTGGCGATGGCTGCCGCGCAGCTTCTCCAACGATCCCCTCGTCGTGAACCTCCCGGAGTACCGCTTGCATACATACTCGCGGTTCCAGGGCGACTCCGCCGACCCGCTGAGCATGAACGTCGTGATCGGTCGTGCCGATTCCAACGCCACGCCAGTGTTCGCAGCCAACATGACGCAGGTCGTGTTCAGCCCGCAGTGGCATGTGCCAAAGTCGATCATGCTCGGAGAGATCCTTCCGGCCGCAATGCGCGACACAGGCTATCTCGCGAAGCACAACTACGAGCTGGTCACCCCTCGTGGCAAGGTGCTGCCGAGCAGCAGACAGAACGTCGCGAACATCGGCACCACGGTCTGGGTGCGTCAACGGTCCGGCGATGACAACTCGCTCGGCAAGGTGAAGTTCCTGCTGCCGAATCCATACGACATCTATCTGCACGATACGCCGTCACGAAGCCTCTTCTCGCGCAACCGCCGCGATTTCAGCCACGGCTGTGTCCGACTCGGCAATCCGATGGCGATGGCGCGCTACGTTCTCGGTAGCCAACCGGCCTGGACCGATTCGAAGATCACCGAGGCCATGAACGCCGGCATCGAGACGTTCGTCCGCGTGCCACGACCGATTCCGGTGTTGATCGTGTACCAGACCGCGGTCGCTGACCCGGATGGATCGCTGCGCTACTTCAACGACGTGTACGGTCACGATCGAACGCTCTCGGACGCGCTCGAGAAGGCGCGCTAGACGAGCTACCTGCTGATCCGACATTCTGCGGATGCGCATCGCAGTACTGAGAAACACACTGCTTTGACGGGAGACGCAGAGGGTCAGAGACGCAGAGGAACAGAGACTCAGAGGTATCGTTGCATCGTGACGGCGACGCGAGCAGATGACCATTCACGCATGACATTTCGATTCGCATAGGTCGCTTTCACGTGGGCCGACTCAATCAAAGTCTGTTGCCGTCTCTGCGTCTCTGCGTCTCTGCGCCTCTGCGGCTCGCATCAAAGCAGTTGGTTCAACCGCCTGCTTTCGGAGTTGCGCCTCTGCGTCTCCCATCAAAGCAGTTGGCTCAACCGCCCGCTTCCGAAAACGCGTAATTGCGAGCTAGAGCGTGAACGAAAGATCGTTCTTCTTGACGCGATAGCCTGACGGCGCTGTAAACAGCGCAGCGTCAGGTTGCGCTGACGACAGCGACGTGATCTCCACCATCGCTCGCTTCGGTGACTCGCCCGTTTCGGTGACCGTCACCACGGCCTTCATCGGGAAGCCACGAAACAGCGCCATCCGGGCCCGCGACACATTCGCCTGGTGCGTCGCATCCTGCTGTGCCATCGCGCTGGCACCACGCATCAACAGTTCGAACAGCGGATTGCGCGGCATGCTCGCCTGCGTCGGCACCCAGTAGTCGGTCACTACGCGGTGATGCTTCTCTTCCGCGTTCATACCGAAGACACCGATGCGCACGTTGTACTCCTCGACCATCCGGAACTGCTGCGTCGGCACGCCGGCCACTTCGCCACCAGGGCCCACGTCCTTCGCAATGATGCCGGCGTCGCGCACCTGCATCTGCACCACGCTCCCGACCATGCCGAGCGCCGTGCCGATGATCTGCTCGAACGTCGCCAGCGGCATCTCACTGATTTCGTGCTCTTCCGGCTTGACGGTGCGCACGGTGTTGGTCGCGAAATCGACCAGCATGTATTCGCCGCGACGATTGCCGCTCGAGACCTTGACGGCGTTGCCGTTGCCGCGGCGCGCGCGATTCCGGTCGCGATCGAGATCGATGCGCATCTGCTGCCCGGACCACGCCACCGCGCCCGACGTCACATCGCCGTCGTCGTCGGTACTCGTGAATTCGTACCGACCGGCCGGCATCGCGCGCGGGGCACTCGGGCTGGCGGGGTTGGCTGACGCAGCAGATCGTGCCTGCGCAGAGACGAGCGGAGCCGACACCAGGATGGCAGCGGAGAGGGCGAGCGGGATCGAACGGCGCATAGGGTGCCTCCACAGGCAGGGAGCGACGGTGGCAATACGGCCGTCGCCCCGTGCCGGTTTCGGGGTCGACCTGTGACTACCGGTTCAGCGCAAACGCGAACTCCTGCTGCACCAGCATCCGCATCTTGAGCCCACCAGCCTCAGCCGCGAGGAACCGCATGCGCGGCAACGTAATTCGCACCGCGGTGCCGAATGCGTCATGCGTGCTGGAGAGCGCCTTGAACGACCCTGGCTCAGCCCGGCCAAGGGTGTCCACGACAAACTGCACCAGCGCGCTCCCCTCTCCGCCTGAAAATTTCAGCATCTCCGGATACGCGGGACTCGCTGATCCTGGCAGTGCCGCAGCCGCCTTGTCGACCTCGAAGACGAACATCGGCTGGCTGCCGGCGATCGGCGCGGTCACGGTGCTGTCGCCATTGCCGCGGCCGCCAGGTGCCCCTCGAGCCAGCCAGTCAGCGGGGTCGGTCGGCGACGCCGACAGATCCACCGCCGGGATGTCGATCGGGATATCGACTGGGGCAATGAGCACCTGGTGCCCGAACACGGGGCGCGTCGTTGCCTCGGTTTGCGGCGTGCGCCGTTGATGCGGTTGGTCCGGCTTCGGCTCGAGCGGGATCCGTCGCACATCGACTTGCACTGGTGATTCCAACGCCACGACCGTACGCTGGGTCAGCTGAACCGCTGCACCGATCATCAGGACATGCAACACCACCGACAACAGCGTCCCGCGGGTCTTCCGTTGAGTGACCTGCTTCGTCTCCAGCAGCTGATTCAGCATGCACCGTCTCCTGAGCGTCGGATGCGGGTCGAGCGTTGACCCCTCCATCATCGGCTCGGTGCATTACGCGACCATGTCAGGTTGGATTGCTACTCGCTTGAGGATTCGCGATGATGTGTCAATCATCGTGAGGCAGGTGAAGGTTTCATGATCGTCTCATGACGGTGTCGCAATGTTGCGGCGATGGTTGAGATGCATCGGGCTGAGCGACCGAACATGGATCCGGATGTGCGCTGCAACGTTCGCAAGTGTACTGGTGCTTCTCGGCGCCTGAGTAACGGTCGACACGATGACGGATCCGTCACCCGCTGGCCTGGTGGCATCGTGGCGGCGTGGCGGCGTGGCGGCGTGGCGGCGTGGCATCGTGGCATCGTGGCATCGTGGCATCGTGGCATCGTGGCATCGTGGCGGCGTCACGGTGTGGCGGCG
>CAYMQV010000063.1:0-22338 GCA_964392395.1 uncultured Gemmatimonadaceae bacterium | reverse complement strand
GCATGGTATACAGGTCGCCAAGCAGATCGAACACGATGCGCTGACCATCCGGGCTGACGTCGAGCGACATCCAGGTGGCTTTCGTCGCGGTGAACTTCGCCGCGCGCGTGGCGACCAGCGGGAGGTCGCGCTTGGGGGCATCGCCCTTAGGCGCGGCCTGCGCCGAGAGCAGCAGTGGAACAGCCAACGCCACCGGCACCACCGCCGCGCCAATCGCACGCAACACACGATGCATCATCAGAATCCTCGGCATGAAAAAGAAAGCATCGGTGCGCGAACCCGTCGCGACACCGATGCAGTAGAGAACGTGGAGGGGTGAACCCTTACCGGGATGGCAGCACCCAGTCGGCTTTGCCGAAGACGGCCAGACCGCTGCCAACACTCAGGACGGATGACGGCGGCGCAGACACCGCCCGCACCCCGAATCCGTCAGGCGCGCCTCCCGCCGGCTTCGCGTCACCGGGTGCGAACGTCCCCGACATCGGCATGTCCATACCCTGATACACGACCGAGCCGGTGACCTTGTCGGTTGCACTGAACTTGACCGTCACCGTGACACCGCCGTCGGGCGTGTCCGCCGTGACGACGACGCTGCTATCGGTCGGGACAGCCGTGGCAATGGGGAGTTCCGGGAACCCGTCGGCAAGCAGGGAACCAGCGAATGCGCCATTGAGCTTCTTGAGCACGAGCACCGCCTTCACCGGACCCTGCGGGCTCTCGATGCTCACGGTGTAGGTACCGGTGACGACACGACCCTGAGCGTGCGCGGAAACTGGGGTGAGCGCCGCAGCGGCGACGACCAACGATGCCAGGGCGGCAAACCGGAGTGCAGTGCGCATGAACGAATCCTGAGTGACGGGGAAGCGACCAGACGACGGATGAAGTCCGTCACGAGCTGAGAAACACTACGTGGCATGATGCGGCGAGTGTCAGGGCGTCACCCGCCCGACGATGCCAGCGCACTGCCTCAAATCCTCACCGGAACCGGCGGAGGCACAAGCGGCGCACCTGTGGGCCGTTGCCGTCCGCTCACTGCTCCGTGACCGATCCGGCACACCATCATCACCATACCGCGACCTCAGACACGGTTCTTCAGGAAACCTCCACCCTGAGGATGGCGATGCCGCTTCGACCCTCATTCGTCACAACGCCACCGACCGCGCGCCGCGTGGTCGTACTCGTGCTCGACGGCCTGCGCGCCGACCTGGTCGGCGATCCGCGCTTCCCCAACCTGCGCGCGCTGCGCGACGCCAGCGCGCACACCGTGGACGCGACCACTGTCCTGCCGAGTGTCACGGCGGTCGCAATGACCTCGTTGCTCTCCGGTGTGGGGCCAGCAGAACATGGGGTCGATTCCGACCGGTTCCGCGTACCTGACCCGAGGCGCGCATTGCAGACCGTGCCACATGTTGTGAGCGCCGCCGGCCTGCCCAGCTCTGGCTTCGTACGACAGGTTCCGTGGCTGATCCGACCGCTGGCGCGACGTATCGTCGCGGCCCTCGGCCTCTCCACCACGCACTTCGTCCCGGCCAACGCACACGCACTGCTGACGGCGGCGCTACCGACGCTCCGCACACAACGCGACGGGTTCATCATCATGCACTGGCCGGACTGTGATGCCATCGGGCATCGCACCGGGTGGATGTCGCTACCATACCTCGCGGCGGTGGCCCGGATGGACCACGCCCTTGGCGCGCTGCGTCGCGAACTCGAAAGCGACCGGGAGAACACCCTCTTGATCGCGCTGGCCGATCACGGTGGTGGTGGTCGCGTTCCGACACACCACGACAGCGCCCATCCGCTCGACTGCACCATCCCGATCTTCCTCGAAGGCGCCGGCGTTCACGCGCAGGAGCTCTCCGGGGAACTCTCGATCCTCGACGTGCCAGCGACCGTGCTGTGGGCCCTCGGCATCCCGATTCCACCGTGCTACGCGGGGACACCGATCACGGAGGCGTTCACCGCGCTACAGCGGGTGGCCACGACGATGACTGCGGCATGACCTCAGTTCTGATCGCCTTCTCCGACACGGGTGGTGGCCACCGGGCCGCTGCGTCCGCAATTCGCGACGCGCTGGCGCGCAGCCGGCCTGACGTCGACACGACACTGATCGACCCATTCGCGCTCTGTCCGCGGTGGCCCTTCAGGCAGCTGAGCCGCGCCTATCCAGTCGTGATCGAACGGGCGCCGTGGATGTGGAGCAGTGGTTTCGCGCTCACGAACACGCCGCGGCGCGCGGCGTTCGCCGAACGACTCGCGTGGCCCGTCATGCGACCGACCTTTCTGGAGATTGCGTCGGCACACACGCCGGACGTCATCGTGTCGACCCATCCGCTGCTGACCGCGCCGCTCCGCCGCGTCTTCCCGGAGACCCCGATCGTGGTCGTCGTGACGGACCTCATTTCCGGTCATGTGTCATGGTACAACCCAGGCGCTGATCTCACGATCGTGCCGACCGTCGCCGCCCGTGATCGTGCGGTGGCCTGTACAGTCGACCGTGAGCGGTTGGTGGTGATGGGAGTGCCCGTGTCGCAACAGTTCATTGCCGTACCGGGTGAAAAGTCTGCGCTGCAGCAGCAGCTCGGCTGGGCCACCTGCAAGCCGACGATCCTCCTTGCCGGGGGGGCGGAGGGTATCGGACCACTGGAAGCGTTGAGCGCCGCGATTGACCGGGCGCATCTCCCATGTGATATCGCCATCGTTGCGGGACGAAACACGGCACTGGCAGCACGGCTTCGCGCGAGGCGCTGGCAAGGCACCGTGCACGTGTATGACTTCGTCACGAATTTCGCTGAGCTCGTGCGCGCCGCGTCCGTCCTGGTGACGAAGGCCGGACCGGGCACGATCAGCGAAGCGTGTGCCAGCGGGTGCCCAGTGATTCTTTCCGGCGCGATTCCAGGGCAGGAGACGGGCAACGTCGATTTCGTCACCCGCGGCCGAGCCGGGATCTGGGCGCCATCGCCGCTGGCTGTCACCGCAGCGCTGCACGCCTGGATGGTGGGGCGCGACGCGCCTGCGGCGCTGCGACGCGCGTCATCCGCCGCACTGCGTCTGGCGCGCCCCGATTCCGCACAGGACATTGCCACCCGCGTGCTTCAGCTGGCCCACGCGGCAACCAGCGACGAAATGCCCACGCGCGAACGCCGGACCGCCGCCGCCTGACCGCCGCCCCTGATTCGGCTACCGCGCGCCCTGCATCGAGGCGCAGGTGGCATCGGCAGCGTCGGCTGCCCCGTAGGTGGTGCGCGTCAGTGCAACCGAGCCGCTCGGCTGTCCGCGAAGCAGGAAGTATTGACTGTACTGCGAATCGCACAGCTCGGGCGCCGACGGACCGCCCAGCGCTTCGACGATCTTCGTCACCGTGTTGCTGTGCCCGACCACGAGCACACCGCCGCGTCCCGCAGTCCGTGCGATTGCACGCACCGTGTCAGCCAGTGCCTGCACGTGTGCCGCGACGCCAGCGGCACCAATCGGCACGACGTGGACCACGGCATTCGTCCGTGCGATGAAGACCGACGCCGTAAGACGCGTGCGCTGCAGCTGACTGACGACGACATCAGTCACCGACAGATTGCGCAGCGCTGAATCGAGTGCTCCGGCCCGCGCCATCCCTGCGGTACTCAGCACCGGGTCATTCGGAGGCGTTGGTGCCTTCTCGCCGTGGCGCACCACCACCACCAGCATCGACGGGTTGGCTGCTGCAGCCACCGCCGTAGGCCGGGCGGCGGCACTCGCACACGCAGTGAGTGAAAGCAGCAGCGACACGCCGCGCAGCAGACACCCGATCATCTCACGCGCACCAGCACGCGACGCGAGCGCACCTGATCGCCCAGTACCAGGGTGTCGCCCTGAATCACGAACGGTCGCTCCTGCACGGTGTTTCGCCAGCTTGGCCACAGACTCCCCTCGATGCGGTGGGTGATGATGCCTCGAACCGGGTCGACGGTGTATCGACCGAACCAGGAGAAGTAGCCCTCGTACGCCTGGCGCAACTCCGCCTCCGATGCACCACGATCATTTCCGGCGGCGAACATCGGTGCGACGGGCGTACGCGTGAAATTCATCGTGTGGGTGCCGTCCGCATTGTACGTGACGTATCCGAACGGCACCTCACCGAACGGATGCCGCCAGGGACCCGTCGTACTGTCGCGGTTTTCCACCGCGGTCATGGACCACGTCCCGACCCAGGGCGTTGCAGGTCGCCGAGCAGTGCACCCGATTGCAGCACACAGGATCAGCGCCGCCAGACGGAGCCTCACGGCAGGATGCGCGCACGCCACTCTGGCGGCCAGAGCTGACACGCCTCCACCCGGCCGAAGAACTGGAATCGACGTTTGGCGAACGCCTTGTAGGCGCTGTCCCGGATGGCTCGCGGCACCAGCCCGGCAGCGACGCCGAGCACGCTCCAGACACCACCCAGCAGGCGCAGGACCGACAATGCCGCGTCGGAGTGCAGGTGCACCGACGCCGCGCGTGACGCGCTGGCTGGTAGATACAGCACCGTGGAATCGATGCCGACCAGCTGCGATGCAAACGGCTCGAGCGCACGCCTCGCAGTCTCACCGGTCAACGTCGCGGCGTAGAGTCGGCCATGGACATCGCGCGACATGGCAAACCGGATGGCAGCGTCGCAAAAACCACACTCGCCATCGAAGAACAGAATCGGAGCCGTGGCGGCGGCAACTGCCGCATCGCCTGCAGGCACTGGCAACGCCACGAGACTCACCAGCCCATCCGCGAACGAAGCGACGTGATATGTGCCACATGATGACGCCCGTGCCACGCGTAGCGCAGCAGCGACATTTCGACCGGTTGCGGACCGAGTTCCGGATGCACGAACGGACGCCGGAATTCCGCCGCGTCCGTTCCGCGCAGACACGACACCCAGCGCGCATGTATCCCGTCGACCAACGAGAGACTGACGTCGATCGGGATCGCGGCCACATCGGGCAGCAACGACCAGGCGGCCTCGTCGTATGGTCGAATCGTCGGGCTCTCTTCCGTCAGTGCGAACTTGACGCGCAGATACGCATGCATGTGGCTGTCCGCGACGTGATGCACCACCTGCCGTATTGTCCAGCCACCGTCGCGATACGGCGTCTCGAGTTGACGATCGGTCAACCCGGCAACCGCCGCCCGGATGGCCGCCGGCAGCGCCGCGATCTCGTCGATGGCCGCATCGCGCAGGGCCACCGTCACCGTCGACGACTCGGAGAAGCGCCCAACCGGGTACTGCAACGAGTGTTCGGTCATTGACGATCAGGAATCGGCGAAGTGTGCGGCGATGGCGCGGACCTGGGCGAGATGCCGGCGCTCGTGTGCACCAACGAAGTACACCCACTCATACAGATCGAGTTCCCCGAGGAACGGATGCGGATGGCGCACCGAGGAGTACGCCAGGCCATCACCCGCATGCAGCTGGTCGAGCAGCACCCCACGGGTCTCGAGCAGCGCTGCGCGTGCGTCTTCCGCTGACATCTCTCCGAGCGGCGCCACGCGATCCGGCGCGTCGAGTCGGACCGTCGGTGTCACCACGATGCCGAACTTGCCGAGATCGACCGGCACCATCTCGGCGGCTTCGCGCGCTGGTTCGGGTTGCATCTGCATCTCGCCAACCTTCAGCGCGACGAGTTTCGCGATCCCCTTCTCCACACGCGACAGGTGCTCGAGCACTTCGGCCACCGACCACCCTTCCTCCGTCGGCCGGGCTTCGCGCAGGGACAGCGGCATCGCATCGACGACCGCCAGCAATTCGGTGCGGGCATCGTCTGCGTACGCGACGACGGCGGCAAGTCGGGGATGCATCGAAACTCCTTCCGGACAGGCCGGGGGCGATCCGTGAGGACGGTCGTCGCGACGCCCGCGAGCCCGTTCCCCGATAAAGTTAGCGCTGTGACTTCACCTGACGACTCCGCCCTTCCCGCCGCCATCGCCGCGCTTCCCGTGCTGGCGGTGCTCCCGGATGTCCTCGAGGCCCTCGCGGCGGGCAGCAGCGCCGTGCTGGTGGCGCCCCCGGGGGCGGGCAAGACCACGGGGCTGCCGCTCGTCCTGCGCCGCGCGCCGTGGCTCGGCACCCAGCGCATCCTCCTCCTCGAACCGCGACGCCTCGCTGCCCGCGCGGCCGCCTCGCGCATGGCCGCACTGCTCGAGTCCCCCATCGGAGGAACCGTCGGCTGGCGCATGCGGGGCGACACGCGCGTGAGCCGCGCCACCGTGATCGAAGTCGTCACCGAAGGGGTGCTGACGCGCATGCTTCTCGATGATCCCACCCTCGATGGTGTGGGTGCCGTCTGTTTCGACGAGTTCCACGAACGGTCCATCCACGGCGACACGGGCCTCGCGCTCGCGCTGCAATCCCAGCGCCTGCTCCGCCCCGATCTCCGGCTGCTGGTGATGTCCGCCACCATCGACGGCGCGCGCGTCGCGTCGCTCCTGAACCACGCGCCGGTGATCACGAGTTCCGGGCGCGCGTTCCCCGTGACCACGGCCTTCCGGCCGCCGCGCGATGGGCAGCGGATGGAAGACGCTACCGCCGGCGCCGTGCGCGAGGCGCTCGAGGGGCACGACGGCGATGTGCTCGTCTTCCTTCCTGGCGCGCGGGAGATTCGTCGAGTGGCCGCCCTGCTCGAACGGATGGTCGCCGATCACGTCGATCTGTGGCCGCTCTTCGGCATGCTCGATGCGCGCGCGCAGGATGCGGCGATCGCGCCATCCCCGGCCGGTCGTCGCAAGGTCGTCATCGCCAGCGCCATCGCCGAAACCTCGCTGACCATCGAGGGCGTCCGCGTCGTGGTGGACAGCGGGTGGTCACGTGTGCCCCGCTATTCGGCGCGTACCGGAATGACGCGACTGGACACCGTGCGCGTCTCACGTGCCAGCGCCGATCAGCGACGTGGACGCGCCGGTCGCGTGGCATCAGGGCACTGCATCCGATGCTGGCATGAGCACGAGGACGCCGCGCTCCGTGCGCACGGCGCGGCCGAGATTCTCGATGCCGACCTTGCGCCACTCGCTCTCGACCTCGCGGGCGCCGGCATCGCCGACGCGGCCGAACTCGCATGGCTCGATACGCCACCACCCGCCGCCTTCGCGACGGCGCGCACCCTGCTGGCAACGCTCGGCGCGCTGGACACACAGGGCCGGTTGACCAGCCATGGCGCCGCCATGTCGCGACTCGGCGTCCATCCGCGGCTGGCGCACATGCTGCTGGCGGCACAGGTGCGCGACGGGCTGGCACTGGCCTGTGATCTGGCGGGGATTCTCGAGGAACGCGATCCGATTCGTGCCACAGATGCGCGGCTGGTGGATCCCGATCTGGCGTTGCGCATCAGTGCACTGCGTGGCGGGCGACGCGAGTTGCCGATCGGGTTGTCGATCGACGATGCAGCGCTGTCGCGTTGTCGCGACACGGCGGCCGGCCTGCGCGATCGGATGGGCCTTCGGCGCGCCGACCGCGACGGGCCCGACGACGCACGGCTCCTCGGAGCACTGGTCGCCCTGGCCTATCCCGATCGGATCGCGCGCCGACGCGAGGGCACGGGTGCGCGCTACCTGCTGCGCAATGGCAGCGGTGCCTTCCTCCGTGATCAGGGATCATCTCTGGCACGCGAGGAGTGGATCGCCTGCGCAACGCTGGACGATGCGGGGCGGGATGCGACGATCCAGCTGGCCGCGCCGCTCGATCTGGCGACCATCCGCGAGATCGCCGGTGAACAGATCGTGAAAACCAGACGGGTGCTGGCAGACGACGACACCGGTCGGGTTCGCGGGAGCGTCATCGAAGCGATTGGCGCGATCATGATCGTCGAACGCAAGGCCGAAGACGTGACGGACGACGAGCGCGTCGACGCGTTGCGGACGCATCTGCTCGCGTCGTGGCCCGACAGCATCCGTTGGAACGACAGCGCCACCCGACTCAGGCAACGCATGGCGTTTCTGCACCAGCATGACACGCGTTGGCCCGATGTCAGCGACGAGGCGCTGCTCGCCGTTCTCGATTCGTGGCTGACGCCGCTCCTCAGGGGTGCGCGTTCACTCGACGACGTGGCCCGCGCCGACCTGGGTGCGATCCTGCTCGAGCGAGTCGAGTGGTCCGCCCGTGCGTCGTTCGATCGTCTGGCACCGACACACGTGCTGGTGCCAAGCGGCTCTCGCATCCCGGTGGACTACACCGACATCGCGGCGCCCGTCCTCGCCGTCCGGTTGCAGGAACTGTTCGGCTCCAGCAGCACACCATCGGTGCTCGATGGGCGTGTGCCGCTGGTGATCCACCTCCTGTCGCCCGCACATCGACCGGTGCAGGTGACGCGTGATCTGGCGGGGTTCTGGCGGTCGAGTTATGCGGATGTTCGCAAGGATCTGCGCGGCCGATACCCGCGCCATGCGTGGCCCGAGGATCCGACGACGGCGACACCGACCCACCGCGCCAAACCGCGCGGCACGTAGTGCAGCGTCGCTGAAGTGCCGTGGCACGTCAGAGACGCGACGCCCTGACCTCAGGTCGCGGCAACGCGCTGCGACACGTTTCGGCTGCCGTTGCGGCGGAGCGAACGCTCCCAGGCAAATGCCCCGAGGGCACCAGCCACCGGAATCAGGGTCCACGACACGATGTAGTACCAGGCGGGCGCTGCCGACCACCGCACCGCACCGACAAAGACCGCAATCGAAAGCCCGACGATCGCCATCATGAGAGCGTGCCCCGGCAAATGGTCGGTGGCGAGACGCGCGGTCACCCATCCCGCGAACATCGTGAAGATTTCGGTGATGGCGAGCATCACGATCAACGCCAGCGTGTTGGTCGTGTACCCTCGCGCGTCAAACGCCGCCGGGAATGCCAGTGGCGCCACCGCAGCCGCGCCATAGATCCCAAGGCCCATCACCATCAACCCAAGTGCCAGCGCCGCAAGATTGCGCATTTTTCACATCTCCCGAAAAGGCTCAGAGCCGAAGCTACCCCCTCCCCTCCTTCGGGCAAGCATCGAGCGGAAGCCAGTTCAGCGGGCGCGGACGAACCACGCCCTCGGACCCGCAAAACTGAAGGTCAGAACCTCCGCCGTATCGATCCGGACGGACACCTCCACCGGGTTGGCGCCGTCCTCGAGATGCGTGCGCAGCGTCACGCCGTCGAAGTGCCAGATGAGCGTGACCCGAAGCGCCCCCTCCGGCGCCGGAATCGTGTACTCGAGCCGCTGGTCGGCACCGAAGTGCATCCGCGTTCCCGGCTGGAGGTCCAGCGACGCGTCTGCCCGGAGCAGTTGCCAGGTACCCAAAATCCAATCGTCGGTCGCGACGTGAAGTCGCGGCTCGGTCATTGACCGCGCAACTGGGCCACAGCCGCCATCCATCGCCCGCCCTGCACCACGTCAGCGGCCGACTGCGCCACCAGCGCCGGATCCAGCGACCCGCGCGCGAGCCGGGTCGCAACACCAATGAGATCGAGCGGAAACTCCGTCACCAGCACCACGACGTGAACAGTCGAGACCGGGCCAAACCCCGCTGCCACACCGCGCGACGCCAGCGCCGTCTCTGCTGGAGTCGAATCCCGCCCTGACGGGTCCGCATTGATCGGTGCGGGTTCAAAGACGCCCGTCCGCATCGGCGCCGCGAGTGGCCGAGCGCGTACGAGGCCGCGCGGCGCACGGGCAGCGCCGTTGGTCGCCATCAGCTGTGAGATCGTCATCGGACTCGAGATACGATCCAGCGGATACCGATGCAGCCCTTTCTCGGCAAAACGGCTCTGGAGTTCTCCGCGACGGAACCTGACCGTAGCCCCGCGCTCCGGATCAACGACGATGACCGTGACATAGCCCGGTGCCTCCAGGGAGACGCGCAGGTCACGTCCGGATGGTGTGTATTCCACCGCCTCGATCAGCGGGATGCCGACTTCCTCGTACCCTGTGGCGTCATTCGTCCTGATGCGTAGCGGCAAGCGATAGCAGGCGGCGCAGAACGCGATCGAGAGAAGTCCAAGGGCGAGGTGCCTGGGATGGTGCATGCGATCACGATAGGGTGCGGACCCGGAAAAGGACACGGAGATGCAACGAATTCCACAGGAGCGGAACAATCCGGAAGGCACGGCGTCAGCGCACTTCGCCGTCCGCTTCCGGCTCACCCCGCTCGTCGAATGCCGAAAGCCCAAGCTTGTCCATCGCCGAGCGCCTCGAACGCTGGCGGCGGCGCCCACGCGCGAAAAGTCCGGCGACGGTCCCGATGATCCCTCCGAGCACGGCACCAAGCAGCCCCCCCGTTGCAACCAGCATCGGATCCGCCTCGGGCGGAAACGCGACGCGGCCGTCATGAACGAAGCCGCCTGCAATCCACGAGAGCACATTCGTTGTCCCTGCCAGGAGTACACCGGCGAGCGCGCCCCAGATCAGAGGGAGCCGCTGGACGGTCTGGTACCCCGCCAGTGCGACCATCGCGTAGCTGACTGGCACCCAGAAAAGTCGGCTGATCCCCTGATCCCGCTCGAGATAGAATGCCGCGATCTCGATGCACAGCATGAACACGAGAATGCCGAGCAGCCGGGCGGAAAAGCGTATGAACCAGGGGATCATCGGCAGAACACCGGGATGGAGCGTCTGCCCTCGTCAGAGGCGCGTCGCATCGAGCGGCAGGGAGCAGTACGCATCGGGCATTGGGCGGAGGGCGCGAGCACTCGACGCCAGAGGTGCACCCCTCGCGCCAGCGCCAATATATGGCTCGATGACCGCTCGCGTGTGCTTCGCGGCACGCCTCCCCTTCCCATGGCTGGCCGCCGATCGCTCAGCGGTGAAGCATCGATGGGAAGGAAATGGAAACCGGCGCGCCATCGCAAACAAACGCCGAGAAGGGCGGCGCCTGAAGGCATTCCGACCACGCCGGACCGTACACCGCACTCACGTCGCAGTGGAACTCGGGACGGTGGGCGGGCCAAACCCGCCATCGCGGGTGCTCGACGCGGTACTCGACCGTACCACCATTTCGCTGCCGCGTATAGCCGAAGTAGTGCTCGGTTACGAAGCCAGTATCGCTCTCGGGATCGATTGGCTGGGGGGCGCCGATCGCCTCGCTTGCCACATGGTGCCAATTGCCCGCCTGCCGCCATTCGTATCGAGCGGATCCTCCGCGCGCGTCATCAAGCGCCACGGTATGTCGCATTCGAACCGCGCGATATGGTTCGTTGTACGCCAGGCGCGCTGTCCACGCGATGGCCGGCCGCGGCACCAGTTCACGCACGAAGACCACGCCGCGGCGCCAGACACCCTTCACGCGCCGCCTGACGTACGCGCGAAGATTGATCTCGTCGAAATCGCGGTGAAACGGGATGGGGACACCGAGCAACCGGGCATCGAGGAAACGAAACGCCACGACGCTCACAATCGACTTGCCGCCGAGCAGATCAAGCTCCGTACCTTCCGGAACATGCGGCTGCACCAGCGCGCGATCCGCCTCGTAGTTCAGAAACACGAGGTGCCGCCAGTTGGCCGTCAGGAAGGAACCGTTCACGGATAAACGTACGCCTGACTGTCTTCACTCGGTTCCCGATACACAGCGGTGTCGTTGCCTGCGCGACTCAACCATGCATCAAAAAAACGGGGATCTGCACCCACTGCAGAGCCCCGCTCGCGACGGTTCAACCAAGCCGATGTCAGTTCGCCGTATACATCGTGGGCTCCTCACGCAGGCGACGCTCGCGGATCCGGGCCGGCGCAGGGCCAGTGTCGCCATGCGGCGCACGTGCAATGATCGAGTCGCGCACGGCTTCCATCGACAACACATCGCCCGTGCCAGGGTGCAGACGCTGCACGCCCAGCCTGTTGAGCAACGCCAGACTGCGCACGATGCGCTGCGGAACCTCGGCGAAATAGTGTTGCGACGGGCGTGACGGCCAGAGGCGTCCACCGAAGAACCCGCCCATCAGAAGATCACCGATGATGGCATCGCCACCCGGCAACACGACACTGGTCGAGCCGATTGTGTGACCTGGTGTATGTACCACGGTGCCATGCACACCAAAGGCCTCGAGCGACATGGTATGCCCAAAGACGACGTCCGGCGTCGGTGCGTCGAAACGCGTGTCGCCAAGCCAGCGCATGATCGCACCGACCGGCTTGGTGATGGACACGGACCGATCCACGCCGCTGGCGAGAACCGGCGCGTCAGCACCATGCACCGCTACCGGTACATGAAACATACGCTGCAGGAACGCGGCATTCCCTACTGCCGTGGCGTGTGCATGCGTGACCAGCACCAGCGAGAGATCCTCACCGCCGAGTCCAATACTTGCCAATTCGTCCAGCAGCGTCGACCGGGCTCGCTCCGGGCCCGTGTCGACCAGAACGTGGTGCTCACCACTGATCACGTACGCATTCGTTCCATGAAGTGGTAATCGGTGTACACGCATCGGCCCCTCCGTTTCGAGCCATCATCGGCTGATTCACCTTCCCAACCTGCAGCGGCACTGCATTCCACACCCAACACGTGCGCTGTGTTCGATCTCAGTCCACCCACCGGCAGACAGTTCAGTCCGTGGTCCGATCGAAGAACCCACAGAGCGTCACTCGTCGTACCTAGGGGGCGGAGCGCTGTTCCGCCATAGCCGCGCCTCGATACAACCCGCGCTGTCCGACCGGTCAACAGGCAGAGCACACCGCAACCGTCGCCCGGTAGGATGTTCCTTATCTCGGGCTGTGCATCGTGCGGTCGTCGTACTTAGGTACGATCCGACTGGCGCGAACCGTGTCGCGAGAACCGTGTTCATCCGGTACCGATCGCTCCGGCGACACCGCCGAGCTTCGAGATGGAACCTGAGTGACCCGACGGCCTATCTTTGGGAGCGTGCTGCCAGACCTGCAGCCCGTCACCCACTGATCCCTACGTGCTCATGACCTCGAACAGATGCGGCCAGCTTACTTTTGAGCTCGCCATCATGTCGTTGCTGACGACCGGAATCGTGCACGCACAGTCACCGATTCCGTCCATTGCAACTGCTGTGCCGGCTGCGTCAGCTATACCAGCCTCAGCAGGAGACACGAGTGAAATCATCATCACCGCACGCGTCGCCGACACCGTGCGCGTGGAAAAGGATCGATTCCTCGGCGAACGCCGCGACGCCGAGACACAATGGGCGACATTGCGCGAGCAGGCCGAAAAGCTGAAGGCTGCCATGGCCGAGGTCAATGATGCGATCTCGGCAGTCAACGCAAAGGAGAAGCTGGCGAAGAAGGACAAGCGTGACGATGACCGGATCTTCGCGCTGATGGAAAAGAAGCAGCTGGAACGGTCGCTGATCCTGCTCGAGGCGCGCTATGACCTTCGTCGAGCCCAGGCAGAACATATGAGGCTCCTGCGGGACCACCTCGACGCCGCCATTCGCGCCGATGACGCTGAGTTGGCCATCGCAGAACGAGAGGCACAAGTGGTCCCCAACGATCCAGCGCAGCGCTCCGCGTTTCAGGAGCTCACCAGTCGCTGGTTGCTCGCGTTGCGGGCCCGCACGGCGCGAGCGTACGACGTCGAGGACCGCCGCTTCAAAGTCGTCGACGCCCAGATTGAACTCCTGAAGCGACAGCGCAGCTGAGACCCGTTCGGCCGCACCGCGTTCAATTTGCCGGCGGGCCACGCGGCGACCGCCTGGCGACAACCCCCGGTCGCCAGGTGTGGACCTACCGCACCAGAGGCGACGAGAGCACTCGTGCGCGCAGCGCAGCGACTCTGGTGGCAACCCGGGTAATGTCCATCGCGGTATCCAGCGGCACCGCCGCATCATTCACGTTCTTGGACGTCGCTGAGAGCCGCCCGACACTGTCGTATCCAAAGGCGATGCGCGTTCGAACCGGCGTGGGAGTCAGCGAAGTCTGGATGCGATCCAGCGCGACGTAGCGCAGCAGCGGCTCGCGGAAGATGTACCGCGCGTTCTCTTCGATGCCTGGCGGCCCGCGTCGAGTCTCGTCGAGGACGACCAATGTGTCGCCGGCGAAGTAGCCAAACCAGATCACACTCGTGTCTCCGCTCACGAACCCCTGGGATACCTTTCGCAGCGCCGGCAGCCGGAGCTCGACCGCCTCCGCATCCTTCACGAGGTACTGCAGCACCATACGATCCTGCGCCGCCGCGGCAATGGCAGATTTGTGCGCCGCGCGCTCGGCGGGAGTTGGTGCGGGTTTGCTCTCATCTCGTCGGCACGCATTGAGCGTCACGAGCAGGGCAAGCGCAACGCGGGCGTACCGGTCAGGACGTGGCATCGATGGACGTTTCCCTGCGAATGAGTGTGCGTTGCGCACCGGCGCCGACGCCGATGATGACTTGAATTTCTGAACCCACGGCCCACTCGGGTCCGCCGCGCATGAGGCACTCGATGGCTCCCGGTCCGTCGCCAGCCCGCTGTTCGGCCGGCCGCGCGCCGAAGACCGAGTCGGCCAGAACCACATAGATGGCATCGCACTCCAGTACCTTCGGCGGCACGACGCCACCGCGGATCTGCACGGAGATCATCAGCGGATGCGCGACCGACGAGTCACCGAGCGCTGGCATGAAGTCACGCCAGGCGTAGACGGACGCCTGCACCGGAAGATCGAGCGCGGTCGTGACCGCGACCGCACGCAGTGCAACTGCGGTCATGGCGCGAGGTGGCGCCAGCGCCTTGGGCACCGTGCCGGTCTCGCCGCAGCCCGTCAACATTGCCATCCCCACCACAGTTGACCATCTGCCGACCACCAGGCGCACGCAGCGAATGATCACGTCGCATCGACGGAAATCGCGCCACCGCTGTCGAGCCAGGCGCGCCAGCCACCGGCCATCGACACCACATTCGTATAGCCCATCTGCTGCAGCGCATCGGCGGCCAGCGCTGATCGGAACCCACCGCCGCAGTAGAGCACTATCGGTGCAGCCGCGTCCGGCACCGCGCGCTCGATGTCACGCTCGATGATGCCCTTGCCGAGGTGTGCGGCGCCAACCAGGTGGCCTGCCGCCCACTCCGATTCCTCGCGGACATCAAACACCCGTGCCGCGCCGGTGCGCAGCAGGTCCTTCACATCATCGGGTGTGATCTCGCGCACACGTGCGCGAGCGGCATCTGCGTGTGCAAGAAATCGGGGGCTATGATCCATACGTCACAATGCGTCGGGGTATCCGTGCAGTGTAGCGCGTCCCGGGGTCAGCGACCAGTCACCGACGGCGGACGTAGTTGAAGCGCGCTCGCGTCGGCGGCAGGCGTGTCTTTCCCTCGAGTGCTTCGAACAGCCCCCAGACCGTGGCAATCAGCATCACCAGGAAGCCGAAGCCTCGCGCGAGCTGCGCGTACTGCAGCGAATGCGAGAGCAGATCCCACTGGCTGAAGAGCAGGTTCCAGTCGTGCTCTCCGCCGCCGACCAGTGGCAGATCCATCGGCAGTGCATCGGCCATGTACGTGCTGATGTTGACGAAGTTCTGCCCGACCCACCAGATGGCGATACTCGCCGCATGCTCGTCGCGCTGCGCGGTGAAGTAGGCCGCGAAGGCGAGCGGAAGCAGGAGCTGCAGCAACGTGCCGCCAAGCAGCTCCAGTGTGTCGCCAAGGGGGCCACAGAGAAGGTGGCCGGCCTCGTGGACGGGCAGATTGATGTTGTCGATCAAGGACCAGGTCGCGGGTGACGCCAGGATGGCCACCCCGTACGCGGCCAGCGTGATCGTCAGGCCGACCCTGAATTGCCGCATGGACACCCCCGGAAACCTGCTTGACGCCCTGCCAGGTGGCGGGCGGCGCGTCCAGCGTCACGCCCCACGCCGGCCAGCTCTCACCTCGAACTCCATGACCGAGACCTGCAAGTGGCGGGCCACCGGTCTCGACAATAGAGGGGGAACCCTGAGCACGTGTCACTCGTTCGATCTGGTCTATTGACGGAAACACAACTCGACTATACGGTTATGCCGCTGTGCTCCGCGTCGTGTTGACGCGGGCTGGGTTCGGTCCACGGGTCCGCCAGCGCGGACCCGTTGTCGTTCTTCAGCGCTCATCGTGGGGGTAGTGTCTGTCCACGAGTCACGTTGTCGGCCAGTACCGGATTGCCGGACTCCGACGCGATCAATCCACAGGAGTTTGCAGCAATGCGTACGACCGGCACCGTGAAGTGGTTCAATGATGCAAAGGGCTTTGGTTTCATCACCCCGGCCTCTGGCGGAAAGGACTGTTTCGTCCACCACTCTGCCATCCAGATGAAGGGTTTCAAGACCCTGGCTGAAGGCGAGCAGGTTGAGTTCGACATCGTCGAGGGCGCAAAGGGCCCCGCGGCAGAGAACGTCACCAAGGCGTCGCGCTGAGCGAGACAGTCGGCCTCCCCGGAGGTCGTCGCACAAAGGGCTGGCCCGCGTCGCGGGCCAGCCCTTTGTCTCGCCGGTCACCCGGCACTGAGTGGTTGGACAGGTTAGGTTTCCGCCATACGCAGCGGCCTCCCTCCCCGGGGGTCCGCGATCTGGATTCCGTCTGACAAGGGTGTATGGCCAAGGAAGAAGCACTGCAACTCGAAGGAACCGTCAGCGAAGTCCTCCCGAGCGCGATGTTCCGCGTCTCGCTCGACAACGGGCACACGGTGCTGGCCACCATTGGCGGCAACCTCCGCCGTTTCCGCATCCGAGTGCTCGCCGGCGACCGCGTGACGCTCGAAGTCTCGCCGTACGACCTGACGCGCGGCCGCATCGTCTACCGCCACAAGAACTGATCCTGCCTCCGTGTGCCTGATCCGTACCCTCTGGCCACGCGCACGCCGGGCTCGCTCCAACTTCGACTCGCCCTGCTCCTCTTCGGCGAGTTTGCGATCTGGAGTCTCTGGTTCGTATCGCTCGGCAGCTGGTTGGGCGCGACACTCCAATTCAGTGGCCCTCAAATCGGCTTGATCTACGGCACGCTGGCCATTGCGGGCGTCGTGACGCCGATGCTGGGCGGCGCCATCGCAGACCGATTCGCACGAACCGAGCGAATGCTCGCCGTCCTGCACGGGCTTGGTGGCCTGCTCCTCATCCTCGCGTCACGGCAGACCACGTTCGGCACGCTGTACGTCGCTCTCCTGTTGTACGCGCTCTGCTACCTGCCGACGCTGTCATTGGTCCCATCGCTGGTGATGCGGCATCTCGCAAGCCCAAGCGCGGAGTATCCGGGACTGCGCACACTGGGTACCATCGGATGGATCGCAGCCGGCCTGGTCGTCGGAGCGCTTGGCCTCGAACTGACACCGCATCCGATGCTGATCGCCGGGATCGTATCGCTCTGCCTTGCGGCGTACTGCTTCACGTTGCCAACGACGGTGCCGCATCGGGCGCGGGCGGCTCGCAGTCTGCGGGCGCTCTTCGGCATCGATGCAGTGCAGCTGATGCGCGATCCCCTGTTTGCCCTGTTCGTCGTGGCCAGCATCGCACTGAGCATCCCGAATCAGTTCTACAATGCGTTCGCCGCGCTCTATCTGACGGAGCTGCAGGCACCCCATCCCGCGATGCTGCTGACGCTCGGCCAGATGACGGAGGTGGCGGTCCTGTTGCTGCTGCCGCGGCTCCACACCGCGCTTGGATCGCGTCGCGTGCTGCTGGTCGGTGCGGCGGCGTGGGCGATCCGGGCGGTATTGTTTTCGCTCGGCGGCGATGGCAGCCTGCCGCTGATCTACGCAGGGATCCTGTTGCACGGCATCGCCTACGGATGCATCTACGTGGCGGGCCAGTTGATGGTGCACGAGCGCGCGCCGGCGTCGATTCGAGCCGCAGCGCAAGGCTTCATGGCGGTTGCGACGATGGGGCTCGGCAACCTCGGTGGCGCCTGGATCGCGGGACGCACGGTCCAGTTCTATACGGGCGCAAGCGGCGCCCACGACTGGGGCGGCATCTGGATGGTGGCCGCCATCGTCTCGACTGCGGCCACCATCGGCGTCATGCTGAGCGCCAGCATTCGCGACGTCCCCGCCCCCGTTGAGCGGTGACGCCGAGCGTCACGGCAGGACCGCAGCACTCGGCCGCGTGAGATCGGGAAGCGGATCGCCGAAGACGTAGTGACTGAACCAGCCGAGGTTGTGCTGCATCACGGCGCGCTGCGATTTCGGCTTGGTGATGCCGTGGCCGAATCCCTTGTAGACGATCATCTCGACCGGTACGCCGCGATCCTCGAGCGCCTGTCGCAGCTGGTAGCCATTCGCGATCGGGACGCGACGATCCAGTTCGCCGTGCTGGATCAGGGTCGGCGTCCTTGCAGCGCGCACGTAGTCGATCGGTGATGTCCTGGCGTAGATCGCAGGATCGGTCACCGGGTCGGCGCCGAGGTAGTTGATCGTGAAGGGCGTGATGTCGGTGTTGTAGTAGTAGGTGCGCCAGTCGGAGATTCCAGCGCCGACGGATGTCGCGACGAAGCGCGTGCTGCTGGTGGTGAGGAAGGCCGAGATGTAGCCGCCCTGGCTCCAGCCCATCGACGCCACCCTGGCCGGATCAACGACACCCTTCGCGATCAGAGCATCGACGCCGGACACCACATCCCATGCGTCGCCCACACCGAGATTCCGATAGTTCAATGCGCGGAATCGTTCGCCGTACCCCGCGCTGCCGCGATAGTTGACCTTGAGCACGAGGGCCCCGCGATTCACCCACTCGTCGACCGGGTAGTAGCGCGCGTCGGGCAGTGTTGGCCGGTCGATGCCGGTGGGGCCACCGTGAATGACACAGAGCAGCGGGTACTTGCGCGACGGATCAAAGTCGCGGGGTTTGATCAGTATTCCTTCGATCTCGGCGCCATCCCGACTCTTCCACCGCACCACTTCGCGGGTCCCGAGTTTCCAGTCGCGCACCTGCGCGCTCATCGTCGTCACCACGCGCGGCGCGAACGCCGACAGCGTCGAGAGCCCGATCTCCGGCACCGACGTCGGCGAACTGACGACAAATGCCGCGATGCTCTGGTCGCGACTGAGCGAGAACGCGGAAAACATCCCGCTGTCCGGGCCCGTCACACGCGTCACGGCCCCGGTGGCTGGATCGGCGACGAACAGGTGCGACGCGGTCCGCTGCAGTCCGCTGAAGAACACGCCCCGTGCGCCCCAGTCCACGAATCCCGGAAGTTCGTCAAAACCGGCAGTAATGGCGCGCACGGCACCGCCGTCCGCGCTGACCACCGCCAGACGAGTGTTCCGGAAGAAGTTCTCGCGCACCTCACCCATCGCGCTGGTGAACACCAGCTGCCGCCCGTCGGGTGACCAGTGCGGATCGTTGTCCGCGCCCGCCTGCGTCACTACTGGCCGGATCGCGTTGTCCGCCAGCGTGAGCACATGAATGTCGGCCGTATTGCCTGCGACCGGATCGGGCACGCTGGTGGCACTGAATGCGATGCGTGACCCATCCGGTGACCATTCGAAAGCGCCGACGCTGAACCTGGCCACGCCGGGCGTGCGCAGCATGCCGGCCTGCGGCGTACTCGAGGCCGCGTTGACATCGATGGTGTAGAGCGCCTGCATGGCGTAGTCTCGACGAACGACTTCGTATCCACCGAGTGTGGTGTCGCGGGTCTTTCGTGCGGCGGCGCTCGGGCTCGACGTGAACGCGATCGCACCGCCATCGGGACGCCACCCATACGCCCCAACGCCACCGGCCACGTTGGTCAATCGGATCGGCTCGCCACCGTCGATGGCCATCACGAACACCTGGCTCCGGCCTTCGACTCGGGTGCTGGTGAACGACAGCCATGTTCCATCTGGCGACCACTGCACCTGCCCTGCCCCCGCTTCATGGCGCGTGAGTTGCCGCGCCACATTCGCGCGCGTGTCATGCACCCAGATCTGCGGCACGAACGCGTCCTGCGCCCAGTCAGTGCTGGTCACCAGATACGCAATACGCTGACCGTCGGGTGAAATGCGAGGCGCACCAACCGCCTTCAACGACAACAGGTTGTCGATCGAGGGCACCGTACTGCCCGACTGTGCCGACAACGGTTCAGACAACGGTGCGGACAGGATCGAGAATGCGAGCAGGCGTCGGAGCATCGGTTGGCCCGGTGGAGTCGTCGAACGATGGAAGATCGGAAAACGAACGGCGGTATGTCGTGCACTGCGTGCGCTCAGCCCACCGGCGCACGATTCATGGCGCGCGGCGGCGTGCCAACGGCCTTCATGGCCTGCATCCATTCACGCCAGCCCTGCACCGAGAACCCCAACAGCACCAGATACAGCACGGCGGACAGCCAGAGCTGCTGCCGCGGCAGCAACCAGAATCCATAGATGGCGTTCACGAAGACCCAGCAGTACCAATGCTCGATCTTCTTGTGCGTCTGCAGGTACTGCCCGGACACACTGACGGCCGTGACCAGCGCATCGACCATGGACTGCTGTGCGCCCGTGAATGACATGCCCCAGCCGAGCAGCGCGGCCATCGGAAGCGTTGCGACGGTCCAGCCGATCCGGGCGCGCGTCGAGAGCCGCGTGATGGCCAGATCGTCGTGATGCGTCGGGCCTGCGCGCAACCAGGTCCACCACCCGTACGCCTGCATCGGGAGGTAATACAGCAGTTGGAGGCCCGTGCTCGACCAGAGATGCGAGCGCCAGAATACGATGCCGTACAGGATGACCGACGCGACACCCCACGCCCAGGTCCAGATGTTGTTGCGCACCAGCAGCCAGACGTTCACCAACGTCGCGATCGCGGCGGCAACTTCCATCGCCGAGAGTTCGTGCAGCACCCGCTGCCAGTCCATCACGACGCCTCGCAGTGAAAGAGCAGCGAGAAGTTGCATACGATACCCTGCCATGGCCCTGGAACCGCGGCCGGATCGCGCTGCAGCTCATCATACGTCATCACCGTGAACGTGCCGCCGGCCGCACGCGCCAGATCGATCAACGGCGCACTGACATCGATGCCGTGCGCCGTGACACCTCGCAGACCGAGTTCGCGGACGAGAAACCCTTCACCGCACCCGATGTCGAGCATCGGCCCCGGGGCGAGCCCCGACGCCGCGCTGACGATCGCGTGATCGGTGCCGGCCGTGCGGCTCGGGATCAGTCTGTCGCGCACGACCTGGGTCCAGGCCTGCGCAGTGTCGATCCAGCTGGCGACGATCCGCGCATCGAGTGACGGTTCGGGCATCAGGTGGCGAGAGCGGCAGGTGGCGGGAGACGATCCTGCGGTGGATCGATCCGGACGCTGGCGGTCGCAATGAAGATCTCCTTCAGAAACACGATCAGCCCGCCGATGAGCGCCAGCATGGCCGCGATGAACAAACCGGCAATCCATCGCGACCCACTCACACTGAGCAGCGCAGCGACGAAGAGTGTGACGATCACCAGACAGATCAGCAGCGCGCACAACGTACAGAGCGTAATGGCCAGATTGATCAGTCGTGAGCGCCGCGAGAGCGTCGCCAGTCGGTCGCGCATGTCGTGCCGTTCGTTTCCTGCCGGCAACTCGTGATACTCTCGCTCGAACCGCCGCGCACGATCAATCACCCGACCGAGGCGATTCGTCAGCACGTTGAGCATCGCCGCCACACCGGACAGCAGAAACACCGGCGCAACGGCCTGCTGAATGACGTGTGCAATATCGAGGTCAGCGGTGACCAACGGCATGGCCGGTTCCTACTCGCGTCCTGGGGAGCCAGTGCGGCGCGACGCCCGATCCGCGTGATGCCGGTCCTCGCGTGCATGCAGCGCCGTCACTTCGGCCGCCGTCAGGCGGCGCCACGCCCCCTTCGGAAGATCACCGAGTGGCAGCGGCCCGATCGCCACCCGCACCAGCCGCATCACGCTGGCATCACAGGCCTCGACCATCCGCCGGATCTGGCGGTTGCGGCCCTCGTCGAGATCGATCAGCAGCCAGCCGTTGCGTCCACCGGTGCGCAGGATCTCGACCCGCACCGCGGACAATCGCTCCCCTTCGCCATCGCGTACGCCGCCACGCAGTGCGGCGACCAACGCCTCATCCGGTACGCGGTCGATCTGCACGTGATAGGTCTTTCTGACGTGGGATTCCGGCGCGCTGACGGCGTTCCCCCATTGCGTGTCGTTCGTGAACAGCAACAATCCTTCGCTCGCCTGATCCAGTCGACCCACCGGGCCAAGGAACGGCAGCGCCGGATCCTCCAGACAGCTGTACACCGTTTCGCGGCCGCTCGGATCGTTCCGCGTGGTCACCAGCCCGCGTGGTTTGTTGAGCATGACGTACACCCGTTCGGCGGCCTGGACGCCCGTGCCATCGAGCTTGATCACATCAGTCTCCGGCACCACGCGGCGACTGCTGTCCGTCACGCGGCGACCGTTCACGCGCACGCGTCCCTCGCGGACCGCCTGCTCGGCTTCGGACCGCGAGCAGATACCGAGCTTCGACAGCGCGCGGGCAAGTGAGACCGTGCCGCGCGCTGTCGAAGCT
>CAYMQV010000062.1:0-22621 GCA_964392395.1 uncultured Gemmatimonadaceae bacterium | reverse complement strand
CCGCCGCGGTGGTGCCGGCGAACCCAGGTGTCGCTTCGCCCGGATAGGTGCCGACGTTGCACGCCGTGTTCACGCCCAGTTCGTACACCGACGGCGAAACGAGAATGTCCCAGTTGCACCCGTTCGGCGTCACGGCGGCGCCGGTTGCGAGGTCGATCGAAAGCGGTGCACTACCGGTTGCGATCGTAAAGGCCCGTGTCGCACCGAGCGTCGTGCCGGCCTGTGCGCGCGACTCGAAGCTGATCGAGGTCAGGGCGCGTCCGGCAAAGGTGATGGCGGTCACACGAATCAGGGCGAAGGCACCGTTCGCACGGCGTACCTTCCAGAAGGCCGCGCTGTTGGCAGTCGGCGTGGCGCGACCCACGTTGAGGAACGCGTTCGCATTCGGAATCAACCGATCTGCCTTGAAGAACGAGTCCGCCGGAATCTGCGCGTCGCGGATCGAGTCGAACGCGGCCAGTGTGTTCTGGTTGGTGAGGGCGAGGACTTGCGCTGCGGTCGCAGTCCTGTTGTTGCCGAGGGAATGACCCGTGCCGCCACCAGCGCCGGACACACCACCGTTGACGCGGACTTCGTAGCGTCGCAGCGCGACGTCCCAGCTGGCGGTACGGGGCACCAGGCCGCGTGAGTCGAAGCTGAAGTACACCAGCGTGTCCGTGGAGCTGGCGTTCACCGGCCCGGCCACCACGACGGCGTTCAGTGCTGGCCCCTGACCCGTGATCGGGTCGGTGACGGTCGTCTCGGATTCACCGCAGGCCGCCAGCGCCAGAAGCAGTATCGGGGCGCGGAACGCGAGGGATTGGATTCTCATCATGCAAGCCGTCATTTGGGGCAAGTGTTCAAAACGCGCGGGAATGTTCTCCCGTATGGTGCGTAAACCCGTTCGCCCTCTCAAGTTCGGAACACTACGGATGGCCCTGCGGTATCGCGCTCGGCAGCACGCGTCCGCTAGTCTTCCACTGGCGCCGTACTTCTACCTCCCGCGCCAGCGGTGCCCCCTCGCCTTGCTTCTCGTCCGATGTCGCTACCCCGTCGCACATTTCTCAGCTGGATAGGCACGGCCTCGCTGCTCGGTACGGCTGGAACGCCGTCGATGGCCGGTGCCTCACGGCGACGGCGCGACGCACTCGTCGACGACCATGCCCAGCCCGTCGCCGAGACGTGGGACATGAGCTGGACGGCCCGTGTGACGGGGAAGTACAAGGCGGTGTTCGACTCGCCAGAGGCGCACAGTGGCGCGGCCCTGTTCCGTGCCGTGTCCTGGCGTGAGCAATACAACGAGGTATACGGAGCCGAAGCCAGTGAGACGTCGCCGGTCGTCGTGCTCAGGCACCTGGGCTTCTATCTCTCGCTGAACGACGAATACTGGACGCGCTTCGAGGTGGGGAAAGAGCTGAAGGAACGCGATGGGAAGGGAAAGAAGTGGGCGAAGGTCAATCCGCTCGGAGCGGCCGCTGCGGCGGACAGCCCGCCGAGTGCGAAATATTCGATCCCCTCATTCATCGCCGCCGGTGGCATCGTGCTCGCCTGCGGATGGTCCTTTGGCGGTGCCGTCGCGCAGATCGCGAAGGCGGAGAAGCTCGAACCTGACGCCGCTCGCGCCCGCGCCAAAGCGATGCTGATTCCGGGCGTGATCCTTCAGCCGAACGGCATCTTCGCTGCCCTCCGGGCGCAGGAAGCCGGTTGCGCCTGCGTCATGGCCAGCTGACCAACGATTCATGCGCCGACTGGTAAGGCTGGTCGCGCGCCTCGGTATGGGTGCAGTGATCTGTGCGCTGCTGCTGGCGTGGCTCGTATTTCAGCATCAGCCGCTGGTGAGCCGCGCTGCGAATCCGTCGCCCGACGACATCCGGCGCGCACGATCACTGCTGGTGCAGAACGATCCCCGTCGCGCGCGGGCCGGTACCGCGCGAACCATCACGTTGTCGCAGCAGGATGCCACGTTGCTGAGCCAGTATGCCGCGTCGCGTTGGCGCACCGCGCGGTCGCTCGTCACTCTCAGCGAGCGTAGCGCGAGCGTCCAGGTAAGCATCCCGATGCCATCGAGTCTGCCCGGCAGCTGGCTGAACGTCGATGCACAGCTCGTCGATGCCGACGGCGTACCCGCGATCCACAGGCTGTGGATCGGTCGCCTGCCGGTGCCCGGCTTGGCAGCGACGCTCACCATCGACTGGCTGTTCGCGCGGCTCGATGTCGATGCGCCCATTGCCATGGCTCGCGACATGATCCGGCGCACGACGTTCACGCCGGACTCGGTGCGGGTGAGTTACGAGTGGCGCGCCGATGCGACGGGTCGTGTGCGAGACATGCTGCTGGCGCCGGAGGACCTGGCGCGGCTCGAGGCGTACCACGGGCGCCTGGTGTCATTCATTGCGACGACGCCAGCCGGTGCCGCGCTGCCGCTGCCACAGCTCATGGCGCCGCTGTTCAAGCTGGCCATGGAGCGATCGGCGAGCGGCGACGCCAGGGAGGAAAATCGTGCCGCGATGGCGACGCTCTCGCTCTACGTGACCGGACGGTCGCTCGGCCGCTGGATCAAACGGGCGCAGGCATGGCCCACGGCGCCGCCGAGACGGATCACGCTGGCGGGTCGGGAAGATCTGCCCAGGCATTTCCTCGTCTCGGCGGTGGTGGCGGCGGAAGCCGACCGAAGTCTCGCCGACGCCGTCGGCCTGACCAAGGAAGTCGATGACTCACGCGGCGGATCTGGATTCAGTTTCGTCGACATGGCGGCCGATCGGGCCGGGACGCGTTTCGGGGAGCGCGCGGTCAGTGCAGCCAGTGCACTGCAGGTGGCCGTCGCAGCGGGCGCGCCGGAGTCGGCGATCATGCCTGACATTGCCCGGTTGCCCGAATCGATGACCGAAGGCGAGTTCATCGCGCGATTCGGCGGCGTCGGCGCCGCCAGATACCAGGCGATGATCGACACCATCGAACGGCGTGTGTCCGAGGTACCGTTGTTGCGATGATGCGTGCGTGCGATCGTTCGACGGCACGCGTGACGCTGTATCCGATCTCGGAGGCGCGATGAGGGGAGGGAAGGCAGACAAGGGCTCGTCCGGGCGAAAGAAGCCCGCTGCACGACCAACCGCAGCGCAAATTGCGCGGACCGGGCCGAAACGCGGTGAGAAGTCGCGCGAGTGGGGCGCTTTCGATACGGGCGCTGGTCCGGTGCCGCAAGCCGCCCCGGCCAAAGGGCACAAGCCACGCAAGCCATAACGCCATGCGAATTCTGCGTCATCCGTTGCTTGTCGCAGCACTCACACTGTGCGGTACGCCGGTGGCCGCGCAGCAGCGATCACTGTCGCCCGCCTCGCCGTACTGGGCTGCCGTGCGGGAGCGATTCTCCGGGAACCGGGCCAAGGAGACCGTCGCCTTTCTCGACGGCTATGTGCGGTGGCCCGGCAATCGTGGGTTCGACGCCAGCATCGCCCACATCGTCGAACGCCTGCGACGCGCCGGCTACGTCGAGCAGTCAGCGGCGCCCGCGGGCTCGCGCCTCGTCTACCGGGTCGAGAAGTACCCGATGGCGGCGCCGGCGTGGGAGCCAACCGGAGCGAGTCTCGCGATCGTTGGCGAAACGGAGCCGGTGCTGCGTTTCGAGACCAATCGGAACATGCTCGCCACCAACTCGTATGCGACGGCAGGCGGCTCGGTGGACGCCGAACTGGTGGACGCCGGTGCGGGGAAAGCGACCACCCTCGATTCGCTGCAGCTGAAGGGCAAGATCGTGCTCGCGCGTGGCTCGGTGAGCCGCCTCTTCACCGAAGCCGTGTCGAAGCGGGGAGCCATTGGTGTGCTGGCCTACGCACTGCCGGCATATCTGCAACCGGCGAAGAACCAGACATCGATTCAGTTTGGGGGCATTCCACGCGATACCGTCTCATGTGCGTGGGCGATCGTCCTGTCGTATGCGGCGCACGAGCGCCTTCGCGCAGCACTCGCGCGCGGAACGACACGCCTGCGTGTGTCGACGGCTGTCGAGTGGACCCCGAATGCCGTCGAGCAGGCGGTGGTGGTCGAGGTGCGCGGCTCGAAACGGGCCGACGAACGGTTCGTGTTTTCGGCGCACGTGCAGGAGCCTGGCGCGAACGACAATGCGTCCGGCGTCGGTGCGCAGGTCGAGATGGCGCGTGTGGCAGCGGAGATGGTGACGGCAGGACTACTTGATCCCGCGCGGACGATCACGATGCTCTGGGGGCTCGAGATCCGCAGCACTGATCGATACATCACGCAGGACTCCGTCCGTGCCCGTGGCATTCGATGGGGACTTTCGTTGGACATGGTCGGCGAAGACATCGCAAAAACCGGCGGCACATTCCTGATCGAGAAGATGCCCGACCCGTCGGCCATCTGGACGCGCGGCGAAGACAAGCACTCCGAGTGGGGTGGTTCGCCGATCACGAAAGCGCAGCTGACACCTCATTACTTCAACGATTTCGTGCTGGCGCGCTGCCTGGAACAGGCGGCAACCAGCGGCTGGTTGGTCAAGACGAATCCGTATGAGGGAGGCAGCGACCACACGCCATTTCTGCGGGCAAAAAAGCCTGGCCTGTTGTTCTGGCACTTCACCGATCAGTTCTACCATACGGACGGTGATCGGATCGAGATGGTCTCCGCTGACGAGCTGCGCAATGTCGGCATGTCGGCGCTCATCAGCGCGCTGGTGTTGACCAGTGCCGACGGTGCTGCGGCGCGCACCATCGTGGCAGAAATCGAGCGCGCAGCCGTCCAGCGGCTCGAGGCGGAGGGCCTGCTGGGTCGCGCGGCACTGGGCACCGGTTCCTCGGCCTCGCAGGAGCTGGACATCATTGCCACCTGGGCAGGGTGGTATCTGGGCGCGCTCACCAGTACCGCTGAGATCGAGGTCGGCGGAGCGTCGCCCGCCACCCTCGCGGCGATCGCCGGCGCCCGGAAACGGGTCGAAAACCGCCGGGATCGGGTGTCGCAGTCGCTCCGACGATGATATTCCCCCCCTCATCAGGGGCCGATTGCCCGGGGTGCCTGAGGGGTGTTTGGCGTTTTCTCCTTTATCCCTATGGGTTTTGCTCGATCCGGCCGTCGGCTGGCCCGCCAGAGGCGGGTCCCCGGCGAGAAAATCTTTTCCGATCCCCCCTTTCGCAGGTGCATCACACTATATTCGTGCAACGCCGCAAGACCGCGGCTCCCTTCGTGAGGGTTGTCACGTGATCACTGTGGTGAGTATCTGTCGGGAACAGGCGTAACGCGCATGCTCCGGGTTGAAAGCCGCAAAATTACCAGGAGTATCGCAATGCGTATGTCAGGCACGGTCAAGTGGTTCAACGACGCCAAGGGTTTTGGTTTCATCACCCCGGCTGATGGCCAGAAGGATTGCTTCGTGCATCATTCTGCCATTCAGGGCAATGGCTTCAAGACGCTCGCCGAAGGCGAGTCGGTCGAGTTCGACATGGTTCAGGGCCAGAAGGGACCTGCCGCCGAGAACGTGACCCGCTCAGGCAACTGATACACGTCTCAGTGAAGAAGGGCCGCCGCGAAGTTCGCGGCGGCCCTTTTTTACGTCCGGTTGTTGGCGACAAGGCGATCTACCGGATTGCCCGCCGCGCCCCCACTACCGCCGCCCGTCCTGCCTCGGTCGCTGTGGCACGGCTTTCTTCATGTCGTCCGTCTGGTCCTCGAGCACCTTGCGCGCCCGGTCACGCTGCGAGTCGTCCACCAGCGCCAGGCATTGCGCCACCTGCTCGTTTCGGCGCTCCATGAGCAGTTCGGCGATACTGACCATGAAGCGCATCTGCACGCCCAGCGCCGACATCTCCTCCTGGCTTGGCATCGCACCGCCACTCTGGGCCGGATTCTCCAGCTCCTTCGGCACCTTGTAGACGCGCCGGACCGAGTCGTAGCGCACCATCAGATCGGCGTTTCGCTCGTAGAGCGTCGCGCGCAGCGCGGTGAGTGCCGTGGTCTGCTCATCCGTCAGCTTGAGTTTCTTCGACTCCTTCAACAGCACTTCAGCCGCGTTAAAGCTCTGGAGCTCGTTGGTCGTGGCAAACTTGGGCAGCGCGTTGGGCCTTCCGATCCGGCTCGCGCCACCGTCCGGGCGACGGCCAGGCACGGCACCCGCCTGACCGAACTGGGCGATCAGGGGGGCGGGAAGCAGCCCAATCACGAACAGGAGTGGAGCGAGGCGCATCTGCAGTTCAGGGCTCGTGGCGCGAATGAAACGGCATGGGTGTCGAAGAATTCTATCCAGAGCAGGGGCGGCGTGCGCCGGTCATGCCCCAGCAGACCTCCGCCTACTGCGTTGCTACCCGGCATGTCGGCTCGCAGTTTCCCCGCATGAACATCACCTCAGTCGCGCTCGCCACGGCAGGGCTCGCCCTGACCGCGTCGCTCGGCGCCCAGCAGCTGCCGGATCGAGCATTTCACCCTTCGCTGGTTCGGCCGGCGTATGCGCTGCTGGCAGGTCCGCGCCTCTGCCTCGACGAAGGCCACCACAACTTCCACACGCTCGACGATCGCTTCTGGGCGTTCGGTGAGCTGGCGCGCCGCGACGGATACCGTGTGGCGCCGCTCCGGCTGACGTTCAGCGCACAGTCGCTCGAGGAGTGTGACCTGCTCGTCATTTCGAACGCGCAGCCAAGTAATCGGCCGTGGAGCGAGTATCCGCTGCCGACACCATCCGCATTTGCCGCCGCCGAGATCACGGCTGTGAAGAGTTGGATCGATTCCGGTGGGCGCTTGCTGCTGATTGCGGATCACATGCCGCTCGCGGGCGCGGCCGCTTCACTTGCCGCCGCATTCGGGGCCAGCTTCACCAATGGTTTTGCGTATCCCGGTGCGACCGACGCCCAGATCGAAGCGGTGCGCGGCGGCGGCAGCTCTGCGCCCACGTTGTTTCGGCCCGACAGTGGCACACTGCCACCACATCCGATCCGTGACGGTCGCACCGCGGCAGAGCAGGTCACGCAGGTGCGCAGCTTCACGGGGCAGGCGTTTCGATGGGATGCGCCTGGCGCGATGCCGGTGATGATCCTGCCCGCCGACTATGTGTCGCTCGAACCGAAGATCGCCTGGCAGTTCAAGCCCGACACGCCGGTGCGAAAGGTTGGTGGCTGGCTGCAGGGCGCCACTCGCCGCGTTGGTCGCGGGCGCGTGGCGCTGTTCGGCGAGGCGGCGATGTTCAGCGCACAGATTGCCGGCGCGGAGCGTCGACCGATGGGCATGAACGCCCCGATGGCGGAACAGAACGCGCAGTTCACGCTGAATGTGCTGCACTGGCTGACGGGCGCGATCGAGCCGGAGCGCCGCCGAGTGTCGTCCAGCCCGAGTCACGATTGAATTCGATGCTCTACGTCTTCGACGACTCTTTCGGATACGCGATCCAGAGCACGGCGTCGCCGGAGGATGCCCGGGCAAGTTTGGCCGGCAGACAACTCCGGGTACGCAGTGGCAATCAGTCGCGGCCACTGCGTACCCGTCAGAGCCGCACTACATCGCGATCTTCTTCTCGGTCGTCTTCGCCTTTGGATCGAGCAAGGGCTTCCGCGACCGCAGATGCTCTTCCATGCGGAGCCGCGGAACACCATCCTGCAGCCACTCCGGCGCGGGCTTGCCCTGCAGGAAGTGATCGAACCACTCCTGCATGCGCACGGCGTAGTCCTTCTGGTTGATCGTCCGTGCCAACCCATGATTCTCGCCGACGTACTCCAGCAGGACCACATCCTTGCCCAGTTCACGCAGCGTGTTGTAGTACGTGATGCCCTGATTGAAATCCACCGCGCCGTCCCGGTCGTTGTGCAGGATCATGAACGGAATGGAGAGTTTGTCGGCAAACCGGTTCGGTGAGTTGCGCAGGTACGCATCGGGATCCTTCGCGTAGCTGGAGCGGAAGCGCCCCTGACTCGAGATGAAGATGCCCTGATTGGTATTGCCGGAGTTCCAGTACACCGAACTGAACATCGACACCATGTCGGTGAGTGGTGCGCCGGCGATGGCGGTCTTGAAGATGTTCGTCTGAGTGGCGATGAAGCTCGTCTGATACCCACCCCAGCTGTGCCCCTGCAGCGCGACATTCGTCGAATCGACGATCCCGCTGGCAATTGCGGCCTTCACTGCGGGGACCACACACCAGACGGCCGAACGCCCCGGTTCGTCCAGCTTGTAGGTGATGTCCGGCATGAAGTAGGCGTAGCCGCGTGACGTGTACACGCTTGGATTGGCGTAGCGCGTGGCATTCGGCTGTGCATAGGCGTGGAAACCCTGCGACAGCTTTTCATAGATGTAGGTCAGCGTCGGATACTTCTTGCCCGGCTCGTAGCCTGCCGGCAGGAAGAGCGCACCCTGCAACTTGTCGCCGGTATTCTCGCAGGTGTATTCGATCAGTCGTGCACCGGCACTCCACGCGACCTCGCTCTGCTGCGGGTTGGCGTCGGTGATCCGCCGTGGATTCGTCAGTCCGGCATCTGCAACGTAGAAGTCCGGGAAGTTGACGAAGGTCTGCCGCGTGAACGCCCAGACGTCCGCGTCACGCGCCTTGCGATAATCCACCTTCGCGTCTTCCCACGCCAGAACGCGCGTGCCGCCGCGCAACGCATCGACCGATACCAGGCCTTCCTTCTTGGTGCGCTCACCATACGTCTCGACGAACATCGGCTTCGCCAGATCGATCCCGCGCTCACGCGGGGCCGCGCCAACGCGCGCCTGATAGCGTGTCCCGGACGACTTGCCACTCTGCGTCAGGTTCACCGCCGCGCCACCCGCCACCGGCACCTTCCACAGATCCCAGTTGTCGCGCAGGATCACGAACCGTGAGTCGCGCGACCAGCCGAAGGGTGGCGACACGGGCGGTTTGACGACGTTGTGATCATCCTCGTCGTCCCAGAAATTTGCGGCGACGCCGTCGGTCAATTTGCGTGACACACGAGTGGTGAAGTCGTACACACTCCACTGGCCGTCGTCGTACCAGACCGCGCGTTGCCCGTCGGGCGAGAGAACCGTGCTGGCTCCGCCGCCAAACCCACCGCCGCCCGGATTCTGCAGTGCCTTCGCGATGACCGTGCGCGCACCGGTGGTGACGTCGATCGCGTACAGATCACGGAGCTGGCGTCCATCCACGCTGGCCTGTCGTTCGTACGGTGTCTGATCCACGCCGAGCGCCCACTTGTCGCCGAAGCCGACAGTGAGGGTGCGCAGGTTGTCGTCGGTGAGTTGCACGACCTTCGGGGCTGCCAGGTGCCAGGCGGCGAGGAAGCTGAAGCTGCGATCAGCCGTCTCCTGAACCTGCTGCGCACTCTGCAGCCGCGGATCCTTCCAGTGCCAGAGGATCAGCGACGGGGTCTCGTCATCCTGCTTGGCTGGTGCAACCTGCCCGCCGGCACCCGCGCCAGGGGCGGGGGCATTGGCACCGCCAGCCAGCGGTGCACCGGTGGAAGCTGGTGGCGCCGGCCGCGGATCACGCAACCCGAAGTACAACACCGTCTGCGCATCATTCCACTTTGGCGCGCGATCTGCGCTCACGACCAGGTTGCGCGTCAGACCCACGTTCTTCTCATTGATCATGACCGTCACAGCCGCACGCGACGAAAGATGCGTCCAGCCAAGCACCGTGCTCAGCGTGTCCCGGCTTGCACTGTCGGCAATCGAGCGCACGACCGCGAGCGCATCACCGCTGTCGGCCCATGTCAGGCGGCGGTACATCGCCTTCTCGCCATCGAGCGCCCGCACCACACCTGTGGCGAGGTCGCGTACCTGCACGCCATTGCCGAGCATGTCGCGCTGCTCGGTGGTGTAGGCGAAGTACTGTCCCGATTCATCGAAGCTGTATTCACCGACGCTCGCCATTGTGATCGGCGCCCCGCCGGTGAGATCGACCAGCATCACCACCGAACCACCAGTCGCTGGGGCAGGAGCGCCTGCGGCGGCAGGAGCCGCGCCAGGCAGCGCGTCGGGTGGCATGAGCTGCAGCGCAATCACATTCGAGCGATCACCGGCGAAACGGAAGCTGCGCACGCGCTCGAACTCGCGCTTCGTGCCGGTTGCAAGCTCGATCACGCCGACCCTGGTCGGCAGCGTGCGCCGATCGCGGCGCGCCTTCTTCGCATCGTCGGCCGTCGGATAGATCGTATACGCGGCCCATCGATTGTTGCCGGAGACCGCGGCACCGGCGGCCGCGCCAAACCCCGACGGCGATTCACCGATCGCCATGCGCGTCTCGGCTGCCCCCGCTGCCGTGCCGCGCACCACGAAGTGCCCATCACCCTCGTTCGGCGCCAGCACATACGCCATCCATCGCCCGTCATTCGAGAGAATGGGGGAGCGGATGCCCTTCCACGAGAGCAGGTCCTCCATGGTCAGCGGGCGCTTGGCGCCGGCTGCGGCGGGCTGCTGTGCCTCGGCGAGGCGAGGCAGGAACGAGAGAGCGAACAGCAGGGCGATCGCTCCGAAGAGCGGTCGGGTGGCGCGGGGGGGCATGTCGGGACTCCGGGACAGTGGCTGGGGCGGGGCGTACGCGTCGCCCCTTCGCACAAGAATCACCTCTGCACCGCAGCCACGGAAGCGGCGCGGCGATCGTGACCGCAGCAGCACGTTCACGATGTCCGCGCTGGATGGCCGCCTCGGACTGCCATGGCGCAGGACGATGATCAACGCGCGCAACGCGATGCGCTCGACCCTCAGCTCTGTCGGAGTACCCGCTCGACCACCTGTCGATAGCGACTGGTCACCGATTCGGCGTGTACGTGCCGGCCGCCAGTTACGAGTCGTCGCCCTGCCCGCCACACCGTATCGATGCAGCTGCTTCGCGCCGCGAACACCCAGGCGTCCAGCAGCTGATCGCCGCGCTTGCCGCACAGCGCCGCATGATCGGCATCGAGCGTCACGAGATCTGCCGGCTGCCCGGCAGCGATGCCGGTCGATCGGCCGAGCGCCTGCCCGCCGCCGTGCAGTGTCGCATCGAAGAGTCGTCGTGCGACGGACGGCTGGTCCGCGCTCGCCAGTACGGTGCGTGCACGATGCGACAGCCGCTGGCTGTACTCCAGCGTGCGCAGCTCCTGTGCGGCATCGATCAGCACATTGGAGTCGGTGCCCGTGGCGATGCGGCCGCCCGCACTCAGAAACTGTGCTGCCGGAAAAATTCCGTCGCCCAGATTCGATTCGGTGATCGGGCATAAGCCGGCCACCGCGTCGGACGCGGCCAATGCTGCCGTCTCCGCAGCGGTCATGTGCGTCGCGTGGATCAGGCACCACCGCGCGTCGATGTCGGCGTGTTCCAGCAGCCACTGCACCGGTCGCGCGCCGGAGAACGCGAGGCTCGCCTCCACCTCCTTCACCTGCTCGGCCGCGTGCATGTGAATCGGCCCATCGGGATGCAGCGCGACCAGTGTAGTCAGTTCGGCTTCGGTCACCGCACGCAGACTGTGCGGGGCAATACCCACGACACCGTCAGCGGGTATGAGGCGCTTGGACGCTTCGATCAGCGTCGCGAAGCGATCGAGGTCGCTGATGAAGCGCCGCTGCCCGTGATTCGGGGCGTGGCCGCCGAAATCGGAATGCGCGTAGAACACCGGCAGCAGCGTCAGACCGATTCCCGTTTCCGCCGCCGCCGTTATCACTCGCCCCGCCATCTCCGCCGGATCGGCGTACCCGGCACCGGTGATGTCGTTGTGCAGGTAGTGGAACTCGCCGACGCGCGTGTAGCCACCTTCCAGCATCTCGACATAGGCCATCGCACAGATCGCCTCGACGTCGTCCGGTTGCAGCTGGTCGAGAAACCGGTACATCACCTCGCGCCAGCTCCAGAAGTTCTCGTCGCTGGTACCGCGGTGCTCTGCCAGGCCGGCCATGCCGCGCTGAAAGGCGTGGCTGTGCACGTTGGGCAGGCCCGGAATCGCGATCGCGTGACGGTCGTCTCCGGGCTGCGCAGGATTCCCGGCCACGACGTCGGCAATCGCGCCGTCCGTCATTACTATCCGGACATCGTCAGCCCAGCCCGAAGGCAGGAGCGCGGTGCGTGACCAGAGTACCGTCATTCAGCATTTCCTGTGGCAGCGAACATGTCTCCAGACATCAGCAAAATGATAGGCGATGGGCACCGGACATGACACCTGTGGCTGCCACTCGACGAGAGATCAAGTGACGGACTGGCTGACCGTTGCACGCGGCGATGCGCCGTTGATCGTGAGTATTCCGCATACCGGAATGGAGATTCCGGGGGATGTCACCGGATTGGTCTCGATGACCGACGCGCGGCACGATGCGGACCATTCCATCGATCGCCTCTATGGTTTTGCGTCAGACCTCGGCGCGACGGTGGTACGCACAGCAGTCTCGCGCACGGTGATCGACGTGAACCGTGACCCGTCGGGCACGTCGCTTTATCCAGGGCAGGCCACGACCGGGCTCTGTCCCGAGACGACCTTCGCAGGTGTGCCACTCTACCTGCCCGCCGCCGGACCGGATGACGTCGAAATCGGTCGTCGTCGGACGGCCTGGTTCGATCCGTACCATGCCGCGATCCGCGCGGAGATTTCGCGTTTGCGCGCGCTCCATGCGACCGTCGTGGTCTACGATGCGCACTCGATCCTGAGCCACGTGCCGCGACTGTTCGACGGCGAGTTGCCCCAGTTCAACATCGGAACGTTCGACGGCGCGAGCTGCGATCCGGCCCTGACTTCTGCGGTGGCAGCGGCGTGCGCCGGTGACTCTCAGGTGATCAACGGGCGTTTCAAGGGGGGCTGGATCACGCGACACCACGGTGATCCAGCCAACGGCGTCCACGCGATCCAGATGGAGCTGGCGATGCGCGGGTATCTGGACGAAGGGGCGCCGTGGCCACCCGAGTGGGACGTGGGTCGCGCGGCGGCGTTGCAGGGTGTTTTGCGGCAGGTCCTGTCGGCGGTACTGGGATTCGCGCGGTCGCACAATCGCGACGGCGCGACGCCGCGCTAGTGTCGAGTCGCCGAAGTCTCGTGGTAGTCGGGCGCGTCACATGACGCGAGCCGGCGCTGCAACGCCTCGCGATCCGTGCCGCCTTCCTCGAGCACAGAACGGTCAAACGAAGAGCAAACTGCCTGACGCAAAGTCGCAAAGTCGCAAGGGCCGTTTGCAGGATCCAGACACCTCGGCGCGATGTGATGGTCAGCCGCGACTTGAGCACGGATGTTTTGTCACAGCAACGGCCGCAGCGCTGTGTTTCTGCTGTCCCATGCATCTGCGGTCCTTTGCGCCTTTGCGCCTTTGCGTTCCGCCGTTGCCGTTCCGCCGTTGCCGTTCCGCCGTTGCCGTTCCGCCGTTGCCGTTAGGTCGTTGGGGTCGTGTCGCCGCCTCGGAGGCAGGCTTCGCTGGATGCAATCGCGCCGAGCGATACCGCTGGTATCGCTCCGGGTGGCGCCCGGGCTCGCGCCACAATCCACCATCACCCGCCTTGAGCCACAGCATTGCGGCGACACCACAACGGCGGGTGGGCGACGCTCGAGCCACGCACGCCACGTGCATCTCCAGTGCCGGCGGCTCGTCGCACACTCCAGCGCTGACGTAAAACGGTAAATACCGTTATACTGCGATCATGAAGACCAGCATCGACCTGCCGGATGACCTGTATCGCAGGGTGAAGTCCAAGAGTGCGCTCGAGGGTCTCGCGGTTCGCGAGGTCGCGACGGCACTCTTCGCGGCATGGGTGGACGGCCGTATCGTCGACCTTCCCGCTGGCTCGGCCGCGGGCGGAGCGACGACCGCTGATTGGAAGGCTCGGTGGCAGGCGCTGGGCGCGGCCGTCGCGCAGTCGACAGGGGCGCACAGCACACTCGTGGATCAGCTGTACACGGATCGCCGTTGAAGGTCACGCTCGATGCAACGGTGTGGCTCGCCGCTCTCTCGCCTGCGGAGCGCGATCACGCCAAGTGCGAGTCGCTCGTGTCGTCGCTGATCGAGCGAGGCGTTCGGCTGCATCAGCCGGGACTGTTTGTCATCGAGGTGTGCGCCACCGTCGCGCGGCGTACAGGTAACCGCGTGCTTGCCATCGAGGCGGGACGCGCGACGCTCGGGGTGCCGGGACTCGTGGTGCACGCGCTCGATCACGACCTGGCCGCCGAGGCGGCGGAGATCGCGGCCGCGTGTGCGCTGCGCGGTGCGGATGCCGTGTATGTCGCAACGGCGCGACGTACGGACGCCACGTTGCTGACGCTCGACCGCGAATTGCGCGAGCGCGCAGCGCCCATGGCCGCGGTGCGGACGCCGGGTGAATGGATGCGCGAGATGACATGATCCGCGATTGCCGGATTCTCCGGCGGGCGGGTGACGCTCGAGAATTGCCTGTTGTGACGTGCATCAGTCTCGTGCCGGCGCTCGACACAATTGCATGCGGCCCGACCGCCGCCGGCTGCCCCACCTGCCCGCCGAATCGTCACTGACCCTCCCGCTCGCGCGGCACCATGCCTATGATCTCCCTGACGGCCGGTGAGCCCGGTTCGCATCGCAGCGGTAGTCGATGTGGAGCGCGTGGTGCTTCCGGCACGACGAATGACAGGCGCGAGGCCCGCGCGGCGTGAGGATGTGTCTGGCCGGCAGCGAGTTCGCGCTCGAGATGATTTCCCCAACTTCAAGGATCTTCCATGGCGCTCGCCCCCGCGCAATCGACAACCACGTCAGCCGATGCGGGGGAGGGCGTCGACGCGCCCGATCTGCAGATCTTCGTCTTCGCGTTGTTCTTCATCTTCGGCGGCATCACGAGCCTGAATGATGTGATCATCCCGAAGCTGAAAGATCTCTTCACGCTCAATTACTTCCAGGCGCTGCTGGTCCAGTCGGCGTTCTTCGCCGCGTATTTCATCTTCTCCGTTCCGATGGCCTCCATCGTCCGCAAGGCGGGCTACATGCGGTCGGCGGCGATCGGGTTGCTGATCATGACGGCCGGGTGCCTGATGTTCATCCCGGCGTCGAAGTCGGGACAGTTCGGCGTCTTCCTGTTCGCGCTGTTCGTCCTCGCCGCAGGCATCACGATGGTGCAGGTCGTTGCCAACCCGTTGATCTCGATGCTCGGGCATCCACGCACCGCGTCGAGCCGGCTGACCTTCGCGCAGGCGTTCAACTCACTCGGCACCACGGTCTTCCCCGTCGTCGGATCGATCGTGATCCTCGGCAGCCTGGCGCGCATCGATCCGGCCACGTTGTCCGGTGCTGCACTGGATGCGTATCGGACCACCGAAACGCAGGTGGTGGTGAATACCTATCTCGCGCTGGCGTTGTCGCTGGTGATCGTGGCCGCCGTCGTCTGGACGCGTCGCAATCGCCTGCCCAACGTGGTCGAGGAGAGCGGCAGCATCCTGAAGTCGTTCGAGCTGCTGAAGCGGCCGCGTTTTCGCTTCGGGGCGGCGTGCATCTTTCTCTACGTCGGTGCGGAAGTCGCGATTGGCTCGCTGATCGTCAACTACCTGATGCAGGCCGATGTGCTCGGTCTTGGCGCGGAGGCTGCGGGCAAGCACGTCGCGTTCTACTGGGGTGGCGCCATGATCGGCCGCTTCATCGGTGCGGCAGTGCTTCGCCTCGTATCCCCGGGCAAGGTGCTGGCGTCCGTCGCGACAGGTTCGATCGTGCTCATCATCGTGTCCGCGCTCAGCACCGGTTGGCTCTCGGGCTGGTCGCTGCTCGCGATCGGTCTGATGAACTCGATCATGTTCCCCACCATCTTCACGATTGGAAGCGAGGGCCTCGGCAAGCGTGCGGCTGAAGGCTCGGGCATCATCGCGATGGCCATCGTTGGCGGCGCGATCATTCCGCCGCTCACCGGGCTGATCGCGGATGCGAGCACGCTGAAGGTTGCACTGGTGCTCCCGGCGATCTGCTATGCGTTGATCGCGGCGTACGGACTGTACGCGCGGAAGCCGGTGGCAGCAACGCCGGCGTAGTTTCGCGCGCTGCAGGCTGTCGAACTCCCGGAACCAGCGGCCATCCGACGCATCGGTGACCTGCCGCGGCGCTAGTGCATTCTTACGATCTACCCTGCCGCGCGCGGCACATGGTATCGTGCCGAGTGAGGCAGGGTCCGGGTGAATCACAAACAGGATGCGTTCGCCGGACGGCGAGACGGCATCGATGAACTTTCACGGTCCCTGGTGACGACCGCTCGAGAAGTGGCGCGGGTGGCCAATGGAAACGTGAACTACTACGGCGGTAACGTCTGATTCGGAACTCGTCGCATCAACCGTCTTCATGTGGATCGGCCCCGGGTGCAAGGGGGCCGATCGCCGATGCCCGCTCCGCTACTTCACCACCTTCGGCATCACTGGATATACGCCCGCGTCGCCGAGCTGCTTCACGAATGCGATGAACCGCGTCACGAGGGCATTCGTCTCCGCCACCGCCGCCGGTACTTCGCGCCGCACCTCATCCATCGATTTCAGGTTCTGCGCACTTGCTCCCGCAAGGAAGCCGCTCAGATCACCCGCCAGCCCACCCACCTTGAACGGGAGTACTGAGCGGAACAGCTCGGCCGTGAAGTCGATCTCTTCACCTTCGTCGGTGATCAGGAACTTCTTCTTCAACGGTGCAAGATCCTTGGTGACGCTGTCGAGCGTCGCACGGAATGTGGCTGGTGTCTTTACGGAATCGGCCAATTCCTTCCTGATCGCGCCAAGCTGCGTCTGCATCTGCCTGGCCGACGCCACGGCATCACTCAGCCGGCCGTTCAGCTGCTGCAGCTCCTTCAGCAGCTCGAAGTTCGCCTTGCGGTCGGCCGCCGTAATCTGTGATTCCGGATCTGAGCGTACCGCGACATCGGTGCTACCGATCTTCTTGCCATTCACAATTACGCTGGCGACGTACGATCCCGGCAACACGTAGGGTCCTTCGCGTCCAGACCCACCGCCGAACGGGTTGTTGGAATCTCCGCCCGCACCACCAGCCTTCGGCTCCGGCAACGGCTCGATCCGCAGGTCCCATCGCGTGAGGTTGAGGCCTGGCATCGGACGCTTCGTCTTTGCCGTGTCGCCTTTCACCTGACGGATCACGGCACCGGATGCATCTGCGATCTCGATGCGCACGCTGTCTGGCTTGACCTTGGCGTAGTACGCAATCGTCGCCGCCATGGCGGGGTTCTCGCCGAGGAACAGCATGTCGCCCTGAAAACTGCGCTCCTGCTCCGACACCGGAACGCGCAGGGTTGCGCCAGGATTGCCGAACACGGAGCCCGTCTGCGCACTCGCCGCAGTCCACGTCTGCAGCGGCGTCATGTCGTCGAGAATCCAGATGGCGCGGCCATGCGTGGCCAGGATCATCGCGTTGTCGCGGCTGTGCTGCGTGATCTCGTAGATGGGCACGGTCGGCAGGTTGGCGCGCACACGCGTCCACCCGCGGCCGCGATCCTGGCTCACCCAGAGCCCGGTCTCCGTGCCGACGTAGAGCACCTCCGGATTCTTCTGATCTTCCGTCACCGTTCGCACCACTTCGCCCTTCGGCAGTGCCGTGGCGATCGATCGGAACGTGGCGCCGAAATCGGTCGTCAGGTAGAGATACGTGCCGTAGTCACCCGTGCGGTGCGCGTCGAACGAGATGTACGCCGTCGCTTCGTCCACCCGACTCGGCTCGACCTTCGACACGTACGCAAACCGCGGCGCACCCGGAATCCGGACCGTCACGTTGGTCCAGGTTGCGCCGCCATCGCGTGTCACATGCACCTGCCCATCATCGGAGCCCGTCCAGATCACCCCCGCCTTCTTCCGCGACTCGGCCATCGTGAAGAGCGCCGAGTACTGCTCCACACCGTCGTTCTTCGCAATCTTGATCTCCTTGCCCTTCACCCCCATCAGCTCCACCGTGTCACGATCGAGCGCGGTGGTCAGATCGCCGCTGATCACCGTCCAGGTGTGCCCGCGATCAGTGGACTTGAAGACCTTGTTGGCGCCGACGTAGATCGTGGCCGGGTCGGTGTGCGACAACATCATCGGCGTATCCCAGTTCCAGCGATACGGCTTCTCGGTGGAGGGTGCCTCGGGCCGGATGCTCTTCGCCTCGAGCGTCACCCGGTCGATGCGGTTCATGAAACCGTCCTGCGACTCCGAGAACACGATGCGCGGATTCATCGGGTCCGTCAGGCTCACGAAGCCGTCGCCACCCTGAACCGTCTGCCAGCTGTCATTCCCGATGCCGTGCTGCGAACGCGTCGCACTCGGCCCGCACCAGGCGTTGTTGTCCTGCAGCCCGCCGCAGACGTTGTACGGCTGCGACATGTCGTATCCCACGTGATAGAACTGGCCGACGGGCAGGTGGGACAACCACATCCACGAGCGTCCCTTGTCGTAGGTGAGGCCCACGCCGCCGTCGCCGCCGATGATCATGTGGCTGGCGTCCTTCGGGTTGATCCACATCGCGTGGAAGTCCACGTGGATCGACTTCGCACCGTCAGAACGGAAGGTCTTGCCACCGTCGTCGCTCACCTGCAGTGGCGTGGCCGGCGAGTAGACGCGAAGGTCGTTCTCGGGGTCGACGCGGATGATGCCGAAGTACATCGGGCGCGAGTTGGTGCTGCCCATCTTTTTCCAGGACTGGCCCGCGTCTTCGCTGCGGTACACGCCGCCCTGCTTCGGGTGTTCCACGCGCGCGTAGATGATGCTCGTGTTGCGGCGGAAGATGTCGATGCCGATGCGACCCGTTGCCCCCTCGGGCAACCCATTGGTGAGCCGCGTCCAGCTGCGCCCCGCATCGGTGGATTTCCACAGCCCGCTGGCCGGACCACCACCGTTCATACCCCAGCTGGAGCGCCGGCGCTGATAGGTGGCGGCATAGAGCGTCTTGTTGTTGGTCGGGTCCATCACCAGCGCCGTACCCCCGGCATCGGGGCCGGCGTCGAGCACGCGCGTCCAGCTCACACCGCCGTCGGTGCTCTTGTAGATGCCGCGCTCTCCACCAGACTTCCACAGATCACCGAGCGCCGCGACGTACACCACGTCGTGATCGACCGGATCGATGATGATGCGTGCGACCTGCTTCGAGTCGCGCAGGCCCATGTTCGCCCAGTGCACGCCGCCGTCGGTCGACTTGTAGACGCCGTCCCCCCAGCTCGAGCTCTGCCGATTGTTGTTCTCGCCGGTGCCGACCCAGACGAGATTCGGGTCGTCCGCGGGAATCGTCACCGCGCCTATGGACCCGGTGCCGGCCGAGTCGAACACCGGCCTGAGCGAGATGCCGTTGTTGGTCGTCTTCCAGAGCCCACCGGTGGCAGCGGCGATGTAGAAGATGCGCGGATCACGCTCCGACACGGCGATGTCATCGATGCGTCCCGACATCGACGCGGGGCCGATGGAGCGGAAGTGGAGGCGGTCGAATGGCCCACCCGGTGGCGCGCTGTCAGGCGGCGCAGCGGCGGGTTTCGTGGTGGCCAGTTTCGGCTTGGTTGACCCCTGGGCGCTGAGCCCGGGAGCAACGCCAAGCAGTAGAAGTGTGGCGGCGGCCGCGAGGCGGACGTGAGGAGCAATCACGCAAAGTCTCCAGAAGGTGTTCGACGTGCTGCGGGGTGGGGAGGTGCGGCACTCGCTGAACGTCTGCGGGCGGAGCCAGCCCCGCCGCGTCGCCCGGAGAATAACGGCGGACGCACACCGCCGTCAGGAACGAAGGGCGCTCGCGGGCGCCGAACCAGAGGGCCATCCGATTCACCTGCCAGCGCATCGTCGTCGCGACACGACCCCAAGCGCGGAACGGCAACTGCATCAGGGCAACGGCGTCAGGGCAACGGCGTCAGGGCGACGGCGTCAGGGCAGCGGCGTCAGGGCAACGGCGTCAGGGCAACGGCGTCAGGGCAAATGCCTCACACAAAGCCGCAAAGGCGCAAAGGACCGCAGATGCATGGGAACCGCACCATCGCCGCGTTACGCAGCACCAGCGGTGCATGCAGCTCCTGCAGCCAGGCCATCAGCAGCTCGCGACTCGGCCTCGCACGGCCGCTTTCGACGAAACGCATGTGACGCTGCGATACGCCGACGCGGAGCGACAGCGTGTGCTGGCTCAGGCGCGTCGCCTTGCGCGCCTGTCGCAGGATGTCGGGAAGGGAATCGCACGGTGTGTCCACGCCGGAATGGAACGCCGCAACGATGCCGATTCAATGACCTGAAAGGTCATTCACTCACTCTACCCGTTCCCGGGAGATTGCTCGCATCACCCTGCACAGGAGCGACACATGCACCGGATTCTGCTATCGGTCACACTGGTCCTGTTTGGCGCGCTGAGCGCGACTGCGCTCGCGCAGCAGGGAGTCTGGGGCATCATTGCACCGCACTCCCGCAGCACCGGCGCCGGTCAGGTCTTCGCGGACCTCGTCATCTCGCTGACCCTTTCCATTATCTGGATGGCGCACGATGCAACGGGCGTGGGTCGGAACCCCTGGCCCTGGATCGCGCTCACACTCGCTGCCGGATCTTTTGGCCCGCCGATCTATCTGCTGACGCGGAAGCCCGCCGTGACGTCGGCCTCGGCGGCAGGTGTCGGAACAATCGTGACGTGGTCCGCGACGCACGGGGCATCCACCGGATGAGACGCGCGCGGTGGCGCGGCGACTCAGTCGCGATGACGCTCCGCTACCAGACCTCACCCGACCGCCACTCGACTGACAGGGGCGCCGCGAGATCGAGCTGCGCCGGTGTGTGCGGGAGCCGGAGGATCATCACTTCTTCGTCTTCAGGCGACGACGCCAGCCCGGTCGCGGTCCGCACCAGGAGAGAGCCGCGCCACCGTTCCCAGCCGAGCGTAGAACGACTCCTCGGACGGAGACAACGCGGCGATGTCGTATTCCGTCATCTGCGACACCATCTCGCGCAGCAGCGCGCTCGCATACCCCTTGCGCTGCGGCGATGGATCGGTCGCCACCAGCTCGATGTAGGCAGTGCGCAGCGGTGCGCTGCCGGCGACCTGCAGCTCGCGCGCCACGATCAGCGCGTGCGTCACGAGGGCGCCGCGCACTCGTCCCAGTGCGTGAAGACCCGGCCCACAGTCGCGACGGAATGGCGTGACGTCCTCTTCGTACGCCGCGTCGCCGACGCTGAGAAAGGCGCGCAGGTCGGACGGTGTCAGCTCCTGGGTCGTGCAGTACTCGATGTGCAGGGCAGTGTCGGTCATTCGCGTGATGCGTGGATGCGACGTTGGGTGCGAGGTGCGCTTCGCACGCGGGTCTCGCCACTTATTCCCGAGCTCGGTTGGTGCGTGTGACGCCGATGCTACCGCCCCCTCACCACCTCGCGCACACACTCCACGAACGCCCGCGCCTGCGCCGACTTCACCGCGCCCCTTCGCCACACCGCCACGATTTCTCGCTGCAGGACGTGCTCCGCCAGCGGTACATACGCCACTTGCGGTGTGTTGTGACGCGACGCCGCCATCGCCGGCACGATCGACACGCCCACACCCGCACCCACCAGTTCGAACACCGTCGTCAACTGCGCGCTGCGACACACCACGGCGGGCGACGCCTGCCGGCTGCTGCAGAACTCCGCCACCTGCTCGCCAAGGCAGTGCGCCGGATCGAGTGTCACCGCCGGTGCGTCGCGAAGCTGTGCGAGTGTGATCCGTCCGGCGCGTGCTGCCGCATGCTGCGCCGGCACGGCTACGACCAGTGCATCAGGTCCGATCGCTTCCGATTCGAGATGTTCGAAGGGGTAGGGGAGCGCAGCGATTACCACGTCGAGCGCACCATCGAGCAGCAACTTCGCCAGCACCGCGCTGTAATCCTCGCGCAACTCCACACGCATCGGTGCATGCCGCGCACGCATCCGCTGCAGTGCGGCTGGCAGGATGTATGGCGCGACGGTCGGTATCGCGCCCACGCTCAACGTCCCGGCGCCATCTGCGCCCTCCCGGCGAATCGCATCCTCGGTACTGCGGACATCCTCGAGAATGCGCCGCGCACGCGGATACAGTGCCTTGCCCGCCTCGGTCAGTGTCACGCCGCGCCCATGGCGCTCGAACAGCGGCGTGCCGAGATGCTGCTCCAGTCGCTGGATCTGGCCGGTGAGCGACGGCTGCGACAGGTCGAGCTGCCGTGCGGCCCGGCTGAGGGAGCCGGCGTCGGCAGTCTGGATGAAGGCGCGGAGCAGAGAGGTGTCCATCCCGAATATAGGTAACGGTTATGGGTTGTATAGCGCCAGACTCATTGCTGGCTATGGTTGGCGTACGTATTCTCGGAGGTCGTGGCCACCCGGCTCGACCACGACCTCGGTTTCCGACCGAATTCCCCAGGACCCGTTGCCACGCGGAGCGACAGATGGAAGGACAGGCAGGCGATACCGGCGGCAAGTGCCCGGTGAATCACGGCGGAACCCAGGTGGCATCGCAGCGTCAGCGCATGAGCGCGATTGTCGGCGGCCGCTCGAATCGTGACTGGTGGCCGAACCAGTTGAACCTCGGCAGTCTCCACCAGCACTCGTTGCTCTCGAATCCGATGGGCGAGGGTTTCGACTACTCGGCCGAATTCCGGACGCTCGATCTCGATGCCGTCGCGAAGGATCTCACGGCGCTGATGACGACCTCGCAGGACTGGTGGCCCGCCGATTACGGGCATTACGGTCCTTTCTTCATTCGCCTGGCGTGGCACGCCGCCGGCACCTATCGGACGGGTGACGGTCGCGGTGGTGCATCGGCCGGCACACAGCGCTTCGCGCCGCTGAAC